>JBOGKX010000031.1:0-19600 GCA_050746125.1 Terriglobales bacterium
GTGCGCGACGGCGCCGAGTTGTGCCGCTGGCTCGAGGCGCTGCGCGCCCGCGCCGCCGGCGAACGCCCCGCGACCGCGCTCGCGGAGATCGAGACGGCGAACCTGGCCGCCGTCGCCGCCGCCATCACGGCCGCGGCGCTGGCGCGCGAAGAAAGCCGCGGCGCCCATTTCCGCAGCGATTTTGCCCGCCCCCGCCCGGAGCTGGCCGGCATTCATTCTTGGCAGCGGCAAGGGCAAGTGCGCCTCGGCCCGCCTCCCGGACCCTAATCGCCAACCCCGACGCGCAGCTCCTGCCAGGCCATACCGCCCTCCGCGCTTCGCGCCGCTTGGCGTACACTGTGGCCTTGCTCGGGGGCAGCGCCGGGCGCCCGGGTTGCTCCAGAAACTCAGGAGAGCCCTGCGTGAAGGCTTACGAATCCAGCCAGCTTCGCAATCTCGCCGTGGTCGGCCACGGCGGCTGCGGCAAAACCACCTTGGTTTCGAGCGCGCTCTTCACCGCCGGCGCGGTGCCGCGCTGGGGCCGGGTCGAAGACGGCAACACGCCCACCGATTTCGACGAAGAGGAAATCGCTCGCCGCTTCAGCATCGCCGCCGCGCCCGCGTTCGCGGAATGGCGAAAGTGCAAGATCAACCTCATCGACACGCCCGGCTACAACATCTTCATTCATGAAGCCGAGCTGGCCCTGGCCGCGGTCGAGGCGGTGGTGATCGTGGTGGACGCGGTGGCGGGCGCCGAAGTGCAAACGGAAAAAGTTTGGAAGTTCGCCGCGCAGCGCGGCGTGCCGGCGATCTTCGTCGTCAATCGCATGGACCGCGATCGCGCCGATCGGGAGCGCGCCCTGTCCTCGCTGCAAGAGCGCTTCGGCCGCGGCGTTTGCATGGCACAACTGCCCTGGGGGCAGGAAAAGGACTTTCAGGGCGTGATCGACCTGGTAACCATGCGCGCCCAGGCCGGGTCGGCCGGCGGCAATGGGCAGAGCCGCGAAACCGACATTCCCGCGCCGCTCGAGGCCGCCGCCCGCGCCGGGCACGAAGCGCTGGTGGAGCTGATCGCCGAGGGCGACGACAAGCTGATGGAGGAGTTCTTCGACCAGGGCACGATTCCGCTCGAGCATCTGCAATCCGGCTTGCGCCAGGCCGTCGCCGCCCGCCGCGTCTTTCCCGTATTGTTCGCCTCGGGCGGCGCCAATCTGGCCGTGGACCGCCTCCTGGACTTCATCGTCGACTTCGCCCCCGCGCCCGGCGAAACGGGCGATACCGCCGGCGCCGCGCAGCCGGGCGGCGAAAACACGCTGCGCCGCCCCATGCGCGACGATCAGCCGCTCTCGCTCTACGTGTACAAGACCATGGCCGATCCCTTCTCCGGGCGCGTGACCTACTTCAAGGTGCGCAGCGGCGTGGTCAAGAACGACGCCACGGAGTCCAACTTCCATCGCCAGGGCACGGAGCGCCTGGCCCATCTCAGCGTGATGCAGGGCAAGCAGGCCGTTCCCGTCGCAGAGTTGCATGCCGGCGATCTGGGCGCGGTCGCCAAACTGCGCGACACCCTGACCGGCGATACGCTGGGCGACCGCGCCGCGCCCATCTTCTATCCGCCCGTCGCCGTGCCGGAAGCCGCCATTGCCTTCGCCATCGAGCCCAAGGCGCGCGGCGATGAGGACAAAATCGGCGCCGCCCTCCACAAGATGCTCGAGGAAGACCTGGCCCTGCGCTTTTTGCGCGACGCCCAAACCAAGGAATTCCTCCTGGCCGGCACCGGCCAGCAGCACGTGGAGATCGCCGTCTCCAAGCTCAAGCGCCGCTATCACGTCGAGGTCACGCTGAAGGCGCCCAAGGTGCCGTACCGGGAGACGATCCGTGGCCGCGCCGACGTGCAGGGCCGCTACAAGAAGCAGACCGGCGGCCACGGCCAATTTGGCGACTGCAAAATCCGCATCGAGCCGCTGCCGCGCGGCGCCGGCTTCGAATTCGTCAACGAGATTTTCGGCGGCTCCATCCCCAAGAACTTCATCCCCGCCGTCGAGAAAGGCGTCGTCGAGAGCGCCGCGCGCGGCTATTTAGCCGGCTTTCCCGTCGTGGACTTCCGCGTCGTGCTCTACGACGGCTCGTATCACGAAGTGGATTCGAGCGAACTGGCCTTCAAGGTCGCCGGCTCGCTGGCCTTCAAAAAAGCCATGGAGCAGGCCCACCCGGTGTTGCTCGAACCCATCATGGAAGTCGAGATTCAGGCCCCACAGGAGTTCGCCGGCGATCTCATCGGCGACCTGAACGGGCGGCGCGGCCGCATCGAAGGCCTGGATACGCGCGGCCACGAGCAGATCATCCGCGCCCAGGTGCCGATGGCGGAGATGCTGAGCTACCAGAGCGACCTGACCTCCAAGACGCAGGGCCGCGGGCTATTCCACATGAGTTTTGCCCGCTACGACCTGGTGCCGGCGCCGCAGGCGGAGCGGATCGTCGCCAAGGCCAAGGCCGAGCGCGGGGTCGTCGTCGAAGAAGAAGCCTAGCGCCGGTTTCCGGCGCCGTTCCCCCAGCCGAAGCGGGCTAGGCTCGCTCGCACCCCCGTCTCGTCGCGAAACAATTCCGCCTGCCAGCCCCGCTCCCGCGCCGCCGCCACGAAGGCGGGCACGTCGTCGAAATAGAGAATCTCCACCGGCGCGCACCGCGCCTTGGCCTCGGCATCCGCGTAGATGCTGGCCTTCGGTTTGGCGGCCCCAACCTCATAAGAAAGGCTGTGGAAATCGAAGGCGGCCTCGAGCCAGGGCAGTTTGCGACAGAGAAAGCGAAAATGGCACTCGTTGGTGTTCGAGAGCAAACCCACGCGAAAATGCGGCCGCAAGCCGGCGATCAGTTCCGGCGCCACCAGCGGCTCGAGCGTAAAGATGCGGCACCACCAGTCCACGAGCCCCGCCGCGTCCAGCCGCGTCAGCCGTGCCAGTCGCCGCTCGAAGGCCGCCCAATCGCAGCCGCCGACCTCGTATTCCGCCGCCGCTTCCATCACCGCGGCGCGGCACGGCTCCAACTCCGTCCCCAGGGCGTCGAAGCTGAAGGGAATCAGCGTGCGGCCCAGATCGAAAATGACGCTGGAAATCTTCATGCCGAAGACGGCAGCCCGCGAGTTCCCCGCCGCAAATCCAGCCAGCTAACCCTGCACAAGACGGCAAGGGCCGCCGGCGTGCAAGCCGCGGCGGCCCTCAACACACTTCGTCGCGCGTCGCCTTAGGCGGCGCGCCGCGCTTTGGTGGAGTTGCTTTGGTCGTTATCGGGCAAGAGTTCGAGCACGTAGCCAGCGTCGAGGGAAGCATGGCAACGGCTGCATTTTTGGCCCGGCATGACGCGAAGACGAGTGCGACCGAGGCGCACTTCCGGAATCGCAAGACCATCCACGGTCCGGGTGCACATCGGGCAGTGAATTTTGGCTTTCAATCCGTCTAGCACTGCCAACATACGGCTCACCTCCTTTCGCAAAATTCATCCTGGGCCGTTTAGGCTCGATGCGGCGGCCGCCGACCGACAGGAAAATCACAATCTATGAGTGCGTAACTGCTACTCGGCCCATTGGACGCCGTTAGAGTCGAAAAAGTTTCACGCCCCGGCTACAGGCGCCAATCCCTTTGGTATGAATGGCTCCGCTCCCTGGACGGGAGCGCAACCGACCTCAATCCCTGACAAAAAATCTGCGCCAGTTTAGCCACATTTGGGCTGAATTGCAAGCCTCGGGCCGCTCCCCGCTTCGCGGGTCATATTTACTAATTTGGCACGAGGAAGGATGCGGCTTGCCGCTGTTAAACTTGCGGGTTCGGCCACGGTCCTCATGACGCCCCTCACCCAGCTCAGCTCCGAAGAACAGCTCTGGCAGAAGTCGCTGCGCGATATGGCTCAGGAGCGCATCCGGCCCTTGGTGCGGGCCATGGACGAGAGCGCCCATTTTTCCCCTGAACTGCTTGCCGCCTTCTTCCAGCAGGGCTTCATGGGCATCCAGATTCCCGAGGAATTTGGCGGCGCCGGGGGCAGCTTCTTCGATTCCGTGCTGGCCGTCGAGGAACTATCCGCCGTTGACGCCTCGGCCGGCGTGGTAGTGGACGTGCAAAATACGCTGGTCAACAATGCGCTGTTGCGCTGGGCCACGCGCGAGCAAAAGCAGCGCTATCTGCCCAAGCTGGCGCGCGAGTGGTTGGGTTCTTACGCCCTTTCCGAGCCCGGCTCGGGCAGCGATGCCTTCGCCATGCAGACCACCGCGCGGCGCGAGGCCGGCGGCTATCGCCTCAACGGCCGCAAGATGTGGATCACCAACGCGCTGGAGGCCAGCCTCTTCCTGGTCTTCGCCAATGCCGATCCGGCGCAAGGCTACCGCGGCATCACCGCTTTCTTGATCGAGAAAGACACGCCCGGTTTTCGCGTCGGCAAAAAAGAGGACAAGCTGGGCATTCGCGCCTCCAGCACCTGCGAGTTGATCCTCGAGGATTGCGCGGTCGCCGCCGGCCAGGTGCTGGGCGAGGCCGGCAAGGGCTATAAGATCGCCATCGAAACCTTGAATGAAGGCCGCATCGGCATTGGCGCCCAGATGATCGGCCTTTCCCGCGGCGCCCTGGAGGCGGCCCTCGGCTACGCCCGCGAGCGCAAGCAATTCGGCAAAGCGATCGCCGAATTCCAAGCCGTGCAGTTCGAGCTGGCCGAAATGGCCACGCAACTGGAAGCCGCTCGCCTGATGGTCTACAACGCCGCCCGCCTCAAGGATGCCGGCGCCAACTTCGTGCGCGAAGCGGCCATGGCCAAGTACTTCAGCTCCCTGGTAGCCGAGCGCGTGACCTCGCTGGCGGTCGAGATCCACGGCGGCAATGGTTTCGTGAAGGACTATCCGGTCGAAAAGTTCTATCGCGACGCCAAAATCGGCAATATCTACGAAGGAACCTCCAACATGCAGCTCCAGACCATCGCCAAACTGCTGCTCGGCCGCTAGCCGCGAGCCGCCCGCCGCCGGATGGATGCGTCTCAACCGGAGTGGGCCAGTGGCGGTGGCATGACGATACGAATCTGACGTCCCTTTGGGGCCTATGGGCGGAGGCGGCGGCCGGCGAGGGGCAGACGGTTTTCCAGCGGCCGGAGTTGGCGCAAGAGTGGCTGCATGCTTTTGCCGGCCAGGCGAGGCCTCGCATCCGCTTCTCTCCGCAACTGGGCGTCATCGTCCCCTGGGTGGAGTGGGGGGCGCGGTGCACCATCCTGGGTGCCGGCCTGTTCGACTACTGCGACGCCGTCGGCGCGCCGCCTCCTAAGGATACCGGCGCCGAGTTGCCCGCTCCGCCGCCGGCGGCCGATTTCCCTGGCTTGCGCGAAGACTCGCCTTGGCTCGCCTTTTGGCGTCGCCTGGCGCCCGACTGGCGATGCCCCGAGCAGGTCGCGCCGCGACTGATGGCGCCCATCGGGGCCGAGGAACTGGATCGGCGCCATCCCACCGCGGCCGAACGCCTCCGCCGCGCCCAGCGCGGCGGCGACTGGGGCCGCGTCTGCGATCCGGCCGCCCGCGCCGCGCTGCTGGAGTGGCTGTTGCGGCAAAAGCAAGCGCGCATGCAGGCCCTGGGGCGCGCCAACGTCTTGGGCGGCCAGGAAGCTCTTTGGCTGCGGCGCATGGTGGCCCGCCACCCGCGCCTGGCCGAGCTGTGGCGCGGCGAACTGGAGGGAAAACTCGCCGCCGGCTTCCTCACCTGGGCCGCGCCGCGCGCGCGCTACGGCTACTTGCTGGCCTTCGCGCCCGAGTTCGCGCGCCATTCGCCCGCCATCCTGCTGCTTTATCACGTACTGCGCGAAACCAAGCGGGAAAGCCTGGAAATGGATTTTTTGACCGGCGATCAATCCTTTAAAATGCGCTTTGCCGACAGCCAACGGCGGCTCTTCCATCCCCGCTGGCCCGCCGCCGCCGGCCTGACGGGCTAGACTGAAAGAGCGAGTTCATGCCTATCGGCAACGTTGACATCCACTGCCACATCCTCCCCGGGTTGGATGATGGCGCGCCTACCCCCGATATCTCCCTCGGCATGGCGCACATGGCGGCCGAAGACGGCACGACGCATTTGGTAGCCACGCCGCACGCCAATTTTCAATTCACCTACGAGCCCGCGCGCATCGCCGCCCTGCGCGCCGAACTGCAAGCCGCCATTGGCGACCAACTGCAACTGCTCGTCGGCTGCGATTTCCATCTCTCCTATGAAAACGTGCAGGATGCGATCGCGCACCCGCGCAAATACAGCGTCAATGGCGGACGCTATTTATTGGTCGAATTCGCCGAGGCTTTCAATATCGACGCGATGGAGTCGGTCTTGTGCCAGTTGCGCGACGCCGGTTTGCTGCCGGTGTTGACCCATCCCGAGCGCAACCCCGTCTTCCAGCAACACCCCGATTTGGCGTCTCGCTACATCGCCCTGGGTTGCGTGGTGCAGGTGACCGCCAGCTCGCTAACGGGCGACTTCGGCAAGCAAGCGGCTCGCTCCGCCGCCGATCTGCTCGATCGCGAACTGGTCCATGTGCTCGCCTCCGACGGTCATTCCACTCGTCACCGCCTCCCGCGCCTTTCCCAGGGGGCACAAGTGGTGGCCGACCGCAAGGGCGAAGCGGTGGCGCGGGCGCTGGTCAGCGAAAATCCCGCCGCCATCATTGCCGACCAACCCTTGCCGTACCGGCCCAATGGCATTGCCCTCCCGGCGCGCAAGAAGAGCCTGTGGGCCAGCCTGCGCCGCGGCTGATCGCGACGTCCCCTTCCACTTCGCTCCACCCGCTCCAGCCGGCGAGAGCCCGCGCCTGAGCCCTGCCTATGGCATCCCAACCTTTGGCCCGGCTGTCCGCCGCGGCCTAAATCCAAGAGCGGAGACGAACTCATGAGGAAAACGTTTAGACCGTTGGCCGCCCTCGTTATGCTGCTGGCGTGCATGGGCTGGGTGATGGCCCAGCAGCCCAGCAGCAACCCCGACCAGTCACAGGGCCAGCAGCAGCAAGGGCAGCAAGCCAATCCTTCGCAACAAGGGCAGCAACAGCAGGCGCCGGCAGGACAAAACCCCAGCGCCACGCCGAACCAAAACCCCGGCCAGAACCCCAGCGCCAATCCCAGCGGCCAAGCCGGCGCGCCCAATATGCCCAAGACCGGATCGCCTTTGGGTCTGTTGGTATTGCTCGGCGCGGGCGCGGTCGGCGCCGGAACGGCAATTCGCAAGCGGGTGAAAACGACCGGTCACGGCCGGCCGTAGTTTACGCCGCCATGGCAGCCGGGCCGCGAAAATCCGCAGCGCGGCCCGCTCGCCGACGGCGCCAAGGCGTCGTCATTTCAGTCCGAAGCGCGCCAAAATTACCGTCAGTACGATCACGCCGAACACGACGCTCGTGACCAGCACGTAAGGCCAGTCGCGGTCCACGGTGAAGGCATAGATCGAGATCACGACGCGCGACACCGGCGTGAGGATCAGCAACACCGTTGCCAGCAGCAATAGCGCCGTGGGATCGGCGTGCAGCAGGCCCGGCCAGAATACGCGCCACTGCATTTGCGAACGCACCCAGGTGGTGGTCAAGGGCACGCTTTCATGCCGCCCCAGGGCCAGCAGCATGCCCGCCAAAAAGAGCGCCGAGCTGGCGTACATGCCGTAAATCAGCGCGTGATAGACCGCCGAATAGACGTTGTCTTCGCGCGGCGCCATCTCCGGAGTGGCCGGCTGCGAGTGCGTTTTTTCGGCCATCTCCGCCTAGCCTCCCAGCGCCGGCAACATCACGTGGAAACGCATGGCCAGCGCCTTGGCGATCATGTTGTACGCCAAATAAGCCATGAGCAGCGCGAAGATCCACTTGAGCAGCGAGCTGCGCAGCCGGTTCATGACCATGGTGCCGAGAGTGGCGCCCAAGGTCGTGCCCAGCGCCACCGGCGCGACCACGTGAAAATGCACCAGTCCGGCTAGGTAGAAAAGAATCGCCCCGACCGACGCCGTCACCCCGATCATCAACTTGCTCGTCCCGACCGCCACCTTCATGGGCACGTTCATGGACTGATTCATCGCCGAAACTTTCAGCACTCCGCCGCCGACGCCCAAAAGGCCCGAGGTGATGCCGGCCAAATAGGAGACGGCCAGCCCGGTCGGCGTGCCGCTGACGATGTACTCGACCTGTCTCGCTTCCGCCTCGTCGTGATAGCTGCCGCGCAGGCGCAAGAAGGCCGCGACGCGGTCCGCCCGGCCGCGGCTGAAGTCGCCGCCGGCGATGCGCCGGTCGTCGGCCTTGCGGGTGACGAACGCGTTGAACCCCATGTAGGCCATCAGCGCCGCGAAGATCAGCAGCATCAGCCAGGCTTGCAAGTAGAGGGCGAGAATGCTGCCCGAAAGCGCGCCGATCGTGGTCGCCACCTCGAGAAACATGCCCAGCCGCAAGTTGCTGATGCGCTGGTCCACGTAGGAGGAGCCGCCGGCATTGGACGTGGCGATCACCGAAACCAGGCTGGCGGCGATGGCGATCTTCACCGGCAGCTGCGAGATCAAGATCATCGCCGGCACGATGATAATGCCGCCGCCGACTCCCAGCAGCGCGCCGAAAAAGCCGGCGAAGCACGCGGCCGAGAACAGCACCGTCACGAAATGCCAGGTGTAGATCATGGATGCGAAGAACCCATTGTAAACGCCGCGCGCACTCCGCCGTCGCCGCCGTCTTCTTCGTATATATCCACAGCACAACCTGTGAAAATGCTGTGGAGAGGCAATTTCCGGAATTTCTCTGTTATAACTGGTCTCCCCTCTCCATGGCCACCGCCGATCTGCTCACCGACAAAGGCTTGCCCGCGCACTTGCTCGCCGAGCGCGCCGTGCTGGGCGCGATCCTGATGGACGCGATGGCGTTCAACCACGCCGTCGAGGTGCTCGCCGCCGACGACTTCCACGCCGAGGCGCATCGCCGCATTTTCCGCGCCATGCAGTGGCTCGCCGCCGCCAGCCGCGCCATCGACTTTCTCACCGTGGGCGAGGCGCTCGAGCGCGCCGGCGAGCTGGAGGCGGTGGGCGGCCACGCCTACCTCACCACCCTCACCGAAGGCCTGCCGCGCAGCATCAACATCGAGCATTACGCGCGCATCGTCAAGGATCGCGCCATCTCTCGCCGCCTCTACGCCGCCGCCCAAGCCATCTCCAACGCCTGCCTGGGCGGCTCCGAGGAGAGCGCGGAGCTGCTGGAGCGGGCGGAAAAACTGATCTTCGACATCGCCGAGGAGCGCGTCAAGGAGGGCTTGACCGGCGTGGGCGACATCGCCGCCCAGGTCATGGATCGCCTCAGCGCCCACGGCCAGCAGATCACCGGCCTGGCCACCGGCTACACCGAGTTCGACAACCTCACCGCCGGCCTCCAGCCCGCCGACTTGGTGATCGTGGCCGCCCGCCCGTCGATGGGCAAGACCGCCTTCGCCATGAACATCGTCGAGAACGTCACCCTGCGGCAAGGCAAAACGGCGGCGGTGTTCTCGCTCGAAATGTCGAAGGTGCAACTGGTGCTGCGCATGCTCTGCTCGCAGGCGCGAGTCAACGCTCATCGCCTGCGCATGGGCTTCATCACTCGCGACGATCAGGAGAAGCTCAACCGCGCCTTGGCCGACTTGGTCCGCGCCCGCGTCTTCATCGACGACACGGCCGGCATTGACGTCGGCACGGTGCGCGCCAAGTGCCGGCGCTTGAAAGCCGAGCGCGGCCTCGATCTGGTGGTGGTGGATTACCTGCAGTTGATGTCCTCGGTGGGCAAGGTCGAGAACCGCACCCTCGAGGTTTCGGCCATGTCGCGCGGCCTGAAGGCGCTGGCCAAGGAGTTGAACGCGCCCGTCGTCGCCCTCTCGCAGCTGAGCCGCGCCTCGGAAAAGCGCGACGGCGACCATCGTCCGGTGCTCTCCGATCTGCGCGAATCGGGCGCCATCGAGCAGGATGCCGACGTCGTCGCTTTCGTCTTTCGCGAGGAGATGTACAAGAAAGACGACCTCGAGGTGCAAGGCAAGGCCGAGATCATCGTCGAAAAGCAGCGCAACGGCCCGCGCGGCACCGTGCACCTGGCTTTCTTGCGCGACTTCACCCGTTTCGAGAACTTGGCCGACGAGGGCGGCGGCGCCGAGCCGGAGGGCGGTGTTCCGCCCTACGAGGCCTGAGGTCCGCCGCCATGCGCGCCAACTGGGCCGAAGTCTCCGCCATCGCGCTGCGCCACAACCTGCGCGCCTTTCGCCGCCGCTTGTCGCGCCCGGCGCCGCCGTGGATCTGCGCCGTCGTCAAGGCCAACGCCTACGGACACGGCTTGCTCGCCTGCGCCCGCGCCTTGGCCGCCGAGCGCGTGCCGTGGTTTGCGGTGACTTCGGTCGAGGAGGGCGCCGCGCTGCGTGCCGCTGGCTTTCGCCAGCGCGTCTTGGTGCTCGGCGCCTACGATCGCGAAGACGCCGTTGAGATCGTTCGCCTCGGTCTCACTCCCACCGTGTGGGACGGCGCGCAGGTCGCCTCACTGCGCCGCGCCGCCGCCACCTTTCCCCGCCGCACCGCGCCCCTGGCCGTGCACCTCAAGATCGACACCGGCATGGCCCGCCTCGGCGCCGCGCCCGCGTCCGCCGCCCGCCTCGCCGCCCGCATCCGCGCCGATCCGCGGCTGCGCCTCGAAGCCGTCTATTCGCACCTGCGCTCCTCCGACGATGATCTGCCCGCCTCGCGTGCCCAGTTGCGCGTCCTGCGCGCCGCCGTGCGCCAACTCGCGCCGCCGCCGCCCTTTTGCCACCTCGCCAATAGCGCCGCCATCTGGCGCCTGCCGGCAAGCCATCGCGTTCAGGCCGGCCCGCACGATGGACAACTCAGTGGAATGGTCCGGCTCGGCCTCGGCCTCTACGGCTATAGTCCGCTGCGCCGCGCCGCCGCCGCGCTGCATCCGGTCCTGAGCTGGAAGACGCGCATCATCGCCATTCAAGAACTCGCCCCCGGCCGCCGTGTCGGCTACGGCGGCGAGTTCGTCACCCGCCGCCCCTCCCGTATCGCCGTGCTGGCCGTGGGCTACGCCGATGGCTATCCGCGCCGTCTGTGGGAGAGCCGTGCTCACGTGCTGGTGCGCGGTCGCCGCGCCCCGCTCGCCGGCCGCGTCAGCATGGACCTCGCTTCCGTGGACGTCACCGACATCCCCGCCGCCCGCGTCGGCGATGTCGCCGTCTTGCTCGGCCGCCAAGGCCGCCTTAGCATCACCGCCGCCGACCTGGCCGCCCATTGCGGCACTATCCCTTACGAGATCCTCTGCGGCATCGCCGCCCGCGTCCCCCGTCGAGTTGTCTGACTGATGCGCGGGAAGCGGCCGATTGTGAGGCCGGCGCAAGAAAAAAGGAGGGGTGGCCTTCCGGCCCTCCCCTCCAATGCATACAAAAGCGACAGAGGCGATTCCCTTGGTTAGATTCGCTGTCCTGCTCCAGGTTGCCCATGCAAGCTGTTGCCGGTCCCCAAGCGGCACCACGAAGTTAGTTCGCCTTGAGGGACCGCGTTAGGATTCGTAGCGCCTTGACGATATGGCGGGATTCCACGTTGTACGGGGGCAATATGCGCACCACGGTGTCGTGCGTGGCGTTGGCGAGCAAACCGAGCTCGCGCGCCGCCTCGACCGCCGGCTTGGCCGGGTGATCGAGGTCCACGCCTAACATCAAGCCTTTGCCCCGCACGCCGCGAATGCCGAGCCGGCGCCGCCGCGCCAGCGCCTCCAAGCCGGCCCGGAGTTCCTCGCCCCGCGCCTGCACGTTCTCCAGTAGCCTGTCGCTCTCCAGGATGTCGAGGAACTCCAGCGCCACCCGGCATACCAGCGGCCCGCCGCCGAAGGTCGTTCCGTGCAAGCCGGGCGTGAAAGTCTCGGCGGCCGCGCCGCGGGCCAAGATGGCGCCTAAGGGCAGTCCGCAGGCGATCGGCTTGGCGGTGACCACGATGTCGGGCGCCACCCGGGTCCACTGATACGCAAACGGCTTGCCGGTGCGCCCCAGCCCGCACTGAATTTCGTCGCAAATCAAAAGCGCACCATATTGCCGCGCCAGCGACTCCGCCGTCTCCAGGAACTCGGCCGTCATCGGCACGATGCCGCCCTCGCCCTGAATGGCCTCGACCAAGATGGCGCAGGTCCGCTCGTTCACGGCTGCCGCCAGCGCGCCGGCGTCGTTGGCGGCGACGAAGCGCACGCCGGGCATGGCCGGCTCGTAGGGCAGCCGGTACTTCGGCTGGCCGGTGACCGAGAGCGCGCCGAAGGTGCGGCCATGAAACGAGTTGTCGAGGGCGACGAACTCGGTCTTGCCCTCGCTCCGCGCCCGCCCGTGGAGCCGCGCCATTTTCAGCGCGCCCTCCAGCGCCTCGGTGCCGCTATTGGTGAAAAACGCCCGTTCCATGCCCGCCAGGCGCGTCAACCGTTCGGCTAGCGGCGCCTGATAGGCGTTGTAGTAGAGATTGCTGGCGTGGATCAGCCGCGCGCTTTGCTCGCGAATCGCCTTCACGATGCGCGGATGCGAATACCCCAGCGCATTCACGCCGATGCCGGTGATGAAGTCGAGGTAGCGCTTGCCGGCGCTGTCGAAGACGAACGCTCCGCGGCCGCGCTCGAGCAGCAGCGGCACGCGCGCATAGGTGGCGAGCAGCACCCGCTGCTCAAGTTCTTGCACTTCGGTCAGAGTAGCCACGATCCCTCGATCATAGCCCGGGGCCATATCAAGCCCGCCCGCCCCGCCTGAGTCAATAGCCGAGCTGTTTGTCCACCGTGTACTGAAGCTGTTCGCCGCGCAGGAATCGCCGCATGTTTTCCTCGACCATCTCCAGCTGCCTGGCCCACATCGCCTCGGTCGCCGAGCCGAGGTGCGGGCTGATGAGCACCTGCTCGAGGTCCCAAAGTGGCGACTCCCGCGGCAGCGGCTCGCGCGTGAAGACGTCGAGCGCCGCGCCCCGCAGCCGCCCCTCGCGCAGCGCCGCCGCCAGCGCCGCTTCGTCCACCAGGCTGCCGCGGCCGACATTGATCAGCCGCGCGTGTGGCGGCAGCAGCGCCAAGCGCCGCGCGTCGAGCAGCCTCTCCGTCTCCGCCGTCACTGGCGAAGCCAGCACCAGGTAGTCGGCGCGGGGCAAAAGCGCCTCGAGTGCTGCCGGCGCATGCACCTCGTCGGCGCCTTCGCCGCCGCGCTCGGGATGGGCGCGCACGCCTAGCACCCTCGCTCCCAGCGCCTTCAGCAGGCGCGCCAAATTGCCGCCGATGGCGCCCAAGCCCACCACCACTACTGTTGCCCCGCGCAATTCCCCCGGCCGGTCGGGGCGCCGCCAAATCTCTTGTTGCGCCCAGGCGCGCCGCATCTGCCCGCGCACCGCCGCCGGCAGCGCGCGCGACAGCGCCAGCATCATCGCCAGCGCGTGCTCGGCCACCGGCCAGCCATGCACCTCGCGTCCGTTCGTCACCACCACCGCGCTGGCGATCAACCCCGGCGACAACAACTGGTGCACGGCGGCGGCGGGGCTGTGGATCCAGCGCAGCCGCCGCGCCCGCGCGAACTGCTCCGGCCGCAGTTGGTTCGAGATCAGAACCTCCGCCTCCGGCAGCAGCGCGTCCTTGCCGCCCGGCTCGGCGACGTGCTGGACGCGAAGTTCGGGGAAGTCGCGCTGCAACTGCTCCGCCGCCCAGCTCGGCCAGTTCCATAAATCGAACGGATTGTGCACGGAAATGACGACGTTCATCGCGGCGATTGTAGCCTACGGCGTATGGCGGCATCCCGCGAGTCCCCCGCCGCCCCACCTGCTCCGCAACTGCAGCCGAGGGCGCGCCCGGCCCACAGCGACTCCACTCGAGCAGGGCCTAGCGAAGCGCAGCGGAGCGCCAAGAAATGCCGCGAGCGGCAAGCGCAGCGGAGCGGAGCGCCATGCAAAGCCGCGCGGCGACGCTTATCGCCCGGCCCACAGCGACTCCACTCGAGCGGGGCGAGAAGCGAGCAGGGCGAGGCCGCAGGCGGCGAGGGGCGGGAGGTATACAACTACGTATCCGATCCGCACCGAGCAGCCGAGAACGAAGCCCTGCGACACTTATCGCCCCGCCCACATCGTAACTGCCGCCGAGCCGCCCTCCGCACGCTCCAGTACCTGCGAGCGCAGCGAGAGCCGAGCAGAGCGAGGCGGAGGGCAGCCGGGCGGCGCAGCGTATGCGGATATACGTGAGCAAGCCCGGCTGCCCGACAACGAAGCACTGCGAAGCCTATCGCTGCGCCCACAATCGTACTGAACGCCCGGTCGGTTGCCCGCCCCAGTGCCGCCGTTTAGACTGACTCTAGGTTTGCCCATGAGCATCAAGGCGCCGATCACGCCCGCCCCCGCCCTCTCCGCGGAAGACGCCGGACGCCATCCCTCGCCTCGCGAAAAGGCCTGGGAAGAGGGCGTATTGCGTCCCGCGCTCGAGAAAGCGCCCGAGCGCCCGGCCGAGTTCAGCACCATCAGCGGCCGGCTCATTCGCCGCCTTTACACGCCGGCGGACCTGCCGCCCGGCTTCGATTTCGAGCGCGAGGTCGGCTTCCCCGGCCAGCCGCCCTATGTGCGCGGCATTCATCCCACCATGTACCGCGGCCGGCTCTGGACGATGCGCCAGTTCTCCGGTTTCGCCAGCCCTGAGCAGACCAACGAGCGCTATCGCTACTTGCTTTCGCAAGGGCAAACCGGCCTCTCCGTCGCCTTCGACCTGCCCACGCTCATGGGCTATGACAGCGACCACGCCGCCAGCGAGGGCGAGGTCGGCAAATGCGGCGTGGCGATCGATTCGCTCGCGGACATGGAAACGCTCTTCCAGGGCATCCGCCTCGATCAGGTCACCACCTCGATGACCATCAACTCGCCGGCCGCGCCCATCTGGGCGATGTTCCTGGTTACGGCGGAGAAGCAAGGCGTGCCTTGGCGCCAAGTCGCCGGCACGCTGCAAAACGACATCCTCAAGGAATACATCGCCCAGAAGGAATACATCTTCCCGCCCGGCCCTTCCATGCGCCTGGTGGTGGACACCATCGAGTTCGGCGCCCGCGAGACGCCGCGCTTCAATCCCGTCTCGATCAGCGGCTATCACATCCGCGAAGCCGGCTCGACCGCGCTTCAGGAGCTGGCCTTCACCCTGCGCGACGGCATGGAGTACGTCGAGTGGTCGCTGCGGCGCGGCCTGGCGGTGGATGACTTCGCGCCCCGCCTCTCGTTCTTCTTCAACGCCCATAGCGACTTCTTCGAGGAGATCGCCAAATACCGCGCCGCCCGCAAGATCTGGCACAAGGTCATGACCGAGCGTTACGGCGCGCGCGCCGAGCGCTCCGCCGCCCTGCGCTTCCATACCCAGACCGCCGGCGTGTCGCTGACCGCGCAGCAGCCCTACAACAATGTTGCCCGCACCGCCCTGCAAGCGCTGGCCGCGGTGCTGGGCGGCACCCAGTCGCTGCACACCAATTCGCTCGACGAGGCGCTCGCCCTGCCCACCGAGCAGGCGGCCACCATCGCCCTGCGCACGCAGCAGATCATCGCCCACGAAAGCGGCGTCGCGAATACCGTCGATCCCCTGGGCGGCTCCTACTTCGTCGAAAAGCTGACGCTCGAGATGGAGCAAGGCGCCTTTGCCTACTTCGACCGCATCGACGCCATGGGCGGCATGGTCGCCGCCATCGAGAAGGGCTTTCCGCAGCACGAGATCGCCGATGCCAGCTACCGCTTTCAGCAGGCGCTCGAGGCGCGGCGCAAGATCATGGTCGGCGTCAACGAGTTCGCCGCCGCGGAAGAGCCGGTGCCCACCCTCTACATCGACGAATCGGTCCGCGAGCGCCAAGCCGCCAAGCTCCAGGCGCTGCGCGCCCGTCGCGACAACGCCGCCGTCGCACGCTCGCTCGACGGCCTGCGCCGCGCCGCCGCCGGCGACGTCAACACCATGCCGCCGCTGCTCGACTGCGTCCGCGCCTATGCCACCCTGGGCGAGATCTGCGACACGCTGCGCGAGGTCTTCGGCGCCTATGAGGAGGCGGCCATTACTTAGGCGCCATGGCTGACGATCGCAGAATTCGCGTCTTGGTCGCCAAGCCCGGCCTCGACGGCCATGATCGCGGCGCCAAGGTCGTGGCGCGCGCCCTGCGCGACGCCGGCATGGAAGTCATCTACACCGGCCTGCGGCAAACGCCGGAGATGATCGCCTCCGCCGCCTTGCAGGAAGACGTGGATTGCATCGGCCTTTCCATCCTCAGCGGCGCCCACAACGCCATCGTGCCGCGGCTGATGCAACTGCTGCGCGAGCGCGGCTTGACCGACGTGTTGGTGGTCGTCGGCGGCATCGTGCCGGAAGCCGACGCCCAGGCGCTGACCGCCTCCGGCGTGGGCGCCGTCTTTCCCCCCGGCTCCAGCCTGCAAGCCATCGTCGAGTTTATCCAGTCTCACGTCCGCCCCGCCGCCACGCTCGGCGCTACGCGGAGCTCTTAGCCTGTGCTGCGGCTGGTCGGGCTTCTCGTCGAAGTGGGCTCGTTCCGTCTCGGTCCGATCGATGCCCAGGTCGCGGCCGGCGAATGCTTGGGTGTCGTCGGACCCAGCGGCAGCGGCAAGACCAAGCTGGTGGAAGCCATTGCCGGGGTGACCCCTTTGCGCGCCGGCGCGATCTGGATCGCGGGCCGCGACGTCAGCGCCGCCACGCCGGAAGCGCGCGGCGTCGGCTGGGTTCCGCAGCACGCCTTGCTGTTCCCGCACCTGAGCGTCGGCCAGAACTTGGCTTTCGCCGCCGCCTCGCCCGAAGGAGCGTGCCGCGCTCGCGAGCTGGCCGAGGCGCTGCGCCTCGCGCCGCTGCTCGATCGCCCCGTCGTTTCGCTCAGTGGCGGCGAGCGGCAGCGCGTCGCCCTGGCGCGCGCCCTTTATCGCTGCCCGCGCCTGCTGCTGCTCGACGAGCCCTTCAGCGGTCTGGACCCGGACGCGCGCGCCGCCGCCGAGGCCCTGCTCGCCGCCCAACTCGGCCAGGGCGTCGCCATCCTGCGCACCGCCCACCTCGCCTCCGACCTGCCCTCCGGCGCCCGCTGCCTGGCTTTGCCGACTAGATTAGACTAGTCGGTAGAGGTCTTAACCATGGCAGAAGTTGGGGCTTTCGCCGCTAAAACGCACTTTTCCTCGCTCCTCGACCGGGTCGAGAACGGCGAGACGATCACCATTACTCGGCATGGCCGTCCGGCCGCGCTGCTAACCCCAGTCGCGTCCCGTCGTCGCCTCTCGGCGGACGAGCTAGTCGCCGCCTTTCGCGAACTGCGGCAGCGAGTGAAGCCTGGTCCACCTAGCATCCGTGAATTGATCGAGCAAGGGCGGCGCTATTGACAAGGGTGGTTTTGGACGCTTCGTTGGCGCTCGCGTGGTGCTTTCCCGACGAACACACTGAAAGCGGTGATGATTTTCTTCGCGTTCTCAAAAACGTGGAGATCTTTGTGCCGACGGTCTGGCCCATGGAGATCGCCAATGCAATGTTGATGGGCGAGCGAGCGGGCCGACTTGGACCGCGGGAAATTGTCCGTTTTCTCGATCTTATTCAAGAACTTGGGCCGCAAATCGAAAGGTCGGATCCGCTCGGACAGTTGGAAGGAGCGCTGCGCGTGGGACGAGAAAACCAACTCTCGGCCTATGACGCTTCCTATCTTGCATTGGCTATGACGACCGGCGCCGCCTTGGCGACGCTCGACCGCCGCTTGCGGCAGGCGGCCGTGCGCGCCGGGGTCGCCCTGCTCAAACCGTGACGGCTTCGCGGTACTCGCCGAAGACGCGGCGCAGCGCGTCGGCGATTTCGCCGGTGGTGGCGCCGGCCTCGACTGCGGCCAAGATCGGCGGCAGCAGGTTATCGCGTCCGGCGGCCGCGCCGCCCACGGCGGCCAGCGCGTCTTCGGCCCGCGCCCAATCGCGCCGCGCCCGCCATTCCCGCAGCCGCGCGATCTGCGCCCGCTCGCGCTCGGGATCGATGCGCTGCGCCGGCATCGGCGTTTCCTCCTCCGCGCGGTAGCGGTTGACCCCGACCACCACGCGCTCCCCGCTCTCCACTTGCCGCTGGTCGGCGTAAGCTGCGTTCTGAATTTCCTTTTGCACGAAACCGGTCTCGATGGCGCGCAGCATGCCGCCCAGCGCCGCGATGCGCGCCAAGTATTCTTCCGCCTCCGACTCCAGCCGATTCGTCAAGCTCTCGACGCAGTAGGAGCCCGCCAGCGGGTCGATATACGCCGCCACCCCGCTCTCGTGCGCCAGCAGCTGCTGCGTGCGCACTGCCAGGAGTGCCGCCGCCTCGGTCGGCAGCCCCAGCGCCTCGTCGTAGGAGTTGGTATGCAGCGACTGCGTGCCGCCCAGCACCGCCGCCAGCGCCTGATAGGCGGTGCGCGCCACGTTGTTGAGCGGCTGCTGCGCGGTGAGCGTCGAGCCGGCGGTTTGCGCGTGGAAGCGCAGCATCATCGAGCGCGGGTTCTTGGCGCCGAAGCGCTCCTTCATGGTGCGCGCCCATATGCGCCGCGCGGCGCGGAACTTCGCCGCCTCCTCCAGCAGGTCGTTGTGGGCGTTGAAGAAAAACGACAGGCGCGGCGCGAAGGCGTCCACCTCCAGGCCGCGCTCCAGCGCCGCCGCCACGTACACCGCGCCGTTGGCCAGCGTGAAGGCGACCTCCTGCGCCGCCGTGCAGCCCGCCTCCCGCATGTGGTACCCGGAAATGGAGATGGTGTTCCACTCCGGCAGCTCGCGCGTGCCGTACTCGAAGATGTCGGTCACTACCCGCAGCGCCGGCGCGACCGGGTATATATAGGTTCCGCGGGCGATATATTCCTTGAGGATGTCGTTTTGCACCGTGCCCGAAAGCCGGCGCGGATCGGCGCCCTGCTTCTTCGCCACCGCCACGTAATAGGCCAGCAAGATCGCCGCCGTGGCGTTGATCGTCATCGAGCTGGAGACGCGGTCGAGCGGAATGCCGTCGAGCAGCCGCTCCATGTCGCCCAGGTTCGCGATCGGCACGCCCACCCGCCCGATCTCGCCCGCCGCCAGCTCGTGGTCGCTGTCGAGCCCGATTTGGGTCGGTAGATCGAAGGCGATCGAGAGCCCGGTCGTGCCCTGCGCCAGCAAATATTTGTAGCGGCGGTTGGACTCCTCGGCGTCGGCGTAGCCGGCATATTGCCGCATGGTCCACAGCCGGCCCCGGTACATGGTCGGTTGCACGCCGCGCGTGAAGGGAAACGCGCCCGGTTCGCCCAGCTCGCGCTCGGGATCGAAGCCGGCGAGGTCGTCGCGGCGGTACAAGCCGGGGTGGGCGGCGCGCTCGGAGTCGCGGGACGAGGCCATTTACTTGCCGGCGGAGGCGCCGGCGCGGAAAAAGCTGCTGATGCCGAAATAGGCGAACAATACGGCGAGCACCGTTTCCGTCAGCGCCAGCGAGTGCGGGCCGCCCTGGTGCTCGAAGCGGCGCCACTGCATGAGGCCATGATAGGCGAAGCCCGCCGCGAAGAAGAGGAACGTCACGCCCACGATCTGCAGCGTCAGCTGCCGTGCCACGCCCCAGACGTGTCCCACCATGCGGCGCGCGCCCGCCCGTACGGCGTTCCAGACCGGGCCCGCCGCCACCCCGGCGC
>JBOGKX010000032.1:0-1634 GCA_050746125.1 Terriglobales bacterium
GGGGGCGCAGCAGAGCGTCTGGCAGGCGAACACGCTCACGCAGTTCGATTTTGATTCGTTCACCGGCAAGCCGCGCGACAACTCGACCGGCTTCGACTACTTCGGCGCCCGCTACTACGGCAGCGCCTTGGGGCGCTTTCTCACCCCCGACCCCGCCGGCCTCGCCGCCGTGGACCCGGGCAACCCGCAGAGCTGGAACCGGTACGCCTACGCGCTCAACAACCCGGTAACCAACACCGACCCCACCGGGTTGCTCGCGGTTGTGCCGCAGGGCTGCGTGGGCACGCCCAACGCCGACCCGACCACTGGCGACTACTATATGTGCCCTGACGATGGGGACCCGCTCCCGCCATTCCAGCAGCCCTGGGGCACCGACGATGGCGGTGGCGGCGGAGGAGGTGGCCAGCAGGCCGCACCGCAAAAACCCGGGCCGCCGAAGGTGCCCCGGGATCCATGCACCCAGGAGGGCGGTGCCCCGAGCCCGAGTTGGTACGTCGCTCAAGCGCAGGGAGCCGGCCAGGTGCTCCCGCCGGGCACGGGGATAGATTCCGGCTCAATCGTTTTCAATCGGGCAGCCCAATTTTTTTCGTTTCTCAATTTCCGTCGCGGCGCGTCGCTAGATGCGCAACCTCTCGGGGCCTCAGCGGCTTACGGAAACTATGTCTTTGGGGCATCCCTGAGCGCGGCGGGCTACCCGCTTTGGCTCGCACTCTCGGCTGCCAACGCGTACGCCTTCCTTTCCGGGGCCTCTTATCCCGGGCAGGTGATGGACACACGCTTTAGCACAATCCCCGCCGCCAATGTGGCCAACATCGCAAATGGTTATAACGCACAGCAGAGCGGTACGCTCTGCCATCCGTAGCGGGATTTCCCGTGCACTTTTGCTGTCGGTGGCGGGCGCCTGCCTGGCCGCCTGGAACTGCGGTGGGGCTGAGACGATTTGGGCGGCGAGGGCGCTGGCCCCGGGCGGGGCAATGGTCGCGACGGCCCGCACAAGTGCGCAGAGCGGCTTCGGCACCGGCTACATCGGGACGGTTGCGTACTTGCAGCCGGCCAAGGGGTCGCAGGCGCCGACGGAGATCCTGGTGCTATCCGATGAAACCGAGGCGCCCGAGCCACCAAAGGTGAGAATGAGATGGCTTTCCCCGACGCATCTTGAGCTGAGCTACGACCCCGGGCGGCAAACGATTGACTTCCAGGCCGTAAAATTTGCGGGCATCGAGATCTCGACGATCGGACTTCCGGCCCCGGCACCGGTTCCGGCCCGCCCGTCCCCCTGCTGCACCAAGTAGCGCTCACGCGGTTTTGCGGCTTGGGCGAGCGAGTTGATCAGGCAGACGGCGCGCTTGTCGCGATCGGGGAGGCAGGCCATGCGCAGGCGTCAACGAGCATGAGGAACCGGCCCCTTTTGAAGCATGAGGAAACGACCGCGGTTGGCGCTGACCCAAACCTCAAAAACTGGCACAAGGAAAACGAGATGGCTTAGGAGTAGCACCGGAGGAACAGAGGCCCACGGGAGCGCCCGGCGCGACGCCGTGCTGCGACCTGCTGTTCACACGCAACCTGGTGGGGCAGCCGCTGACCATCGGCAACGGTCTGAACACGACCTACAACTATGCCTACGATCTGGCCGG
>JBOGKX010000033.1:0-39144 GCA_050746125.1 Terriglobales bacterium
GGATTGGGCCGAGATGCTGATGCGCATGTACATTCGCTGGGCTGAGCGCCACGGCTTTCAAGTCGCCGTAAACGATCGTCAGGAGGGGGAGGAGGCGGGCATCAAATCCGCCACCATGACCATCGCCGGCGAATACGCCTACGGCCTGCTGCAATCGGAGATCGGCGTCCACCGCTTGGTGCGCATCTCGCCCTTCGATCAAGCCAAGCGCCGCCATACCTCTTTCGCCAGCGTCTTCGTCAGCCCGGAAATCGACGATCGCATCGAGATCAACATCCGCCCCGACGATCTCCGTATCGATACCTTCCGTGCCGGCGGCCGGGGCGGCCAGCACGTCAACATGACCGACTCCGCCGTGCGCATCGTCCACCTGCCTACGAACATCGTCGTGCAGTGCCAAAACGAGCGCTCCCAGCACAAGAACCGCGACATGGCGATGAAGATCCTGCGCTCCCGCCTCTACGAGCACGAGCTCGAAAAAAAGCAGGCCGAGGCCGACAAAATCGAAGCCACCAAGCTCGACATCGACTTCGGTAGCCAGATTCGCTCCTACGTCTTGCAGCCCTACCAGATGGTCAAGGACGCCCGCACCAAGCTTGAGATCGGCGACGTCACCCGCGTCCTCGACGGCGATGTCGACGCCCTCATCCGCGCCTTCCTCGTCGCCAAGCGCCGCCAAGCCCCCGCCTCCGCCTAACCCGGGTCCGGGGACGAGCGCCGTACTCTGGCCAACCCTCTTGGCGCCCGCGGAATCCAACTTTAGTGGCCCCGCTTTGGCCCGCTTCACCCCATTTGGGGGAGGAGACCGATTTTGGCCTCGAGATGCGGCCTGCGAATGTCCTCGATTCACGCCGGATCGACAGGCTCGCACCGGCGCTCCCCCCATCGGTGGAGGAGACCGTTGAAACGCCGCTTCTCCGTCACCGCTCTTCGCGGGCTTTTCCTTGGTGCTCAAGCACTTCCGCCGCCTCGCGCTGCCCAAAAACTCGCGCTACGCTGTCTCCCCACCAAAAGCCTGACGCTCTCTGCTCCCCCCTACGCCATACACCCTATCCCCTCGCTAGCCATTGACGCCGGCCCACTGCCATGTCGAAAATGTACTTTTAAGTCAAGATTCATTCCGGCCGGTACGATCTCATGCTTGAACAATTCGTGATCACGCTGCGCGAGGGCATCGAAGCGGCGCTGATTGTCGCCATTGCCCTGATTTATCTGCGGAAGATCCAGCGCTCGGATCTCAATCGCGTGGTCTACGCCGGCCTGCTGGCCGCCCTGCTGGTCAGCTTGGCGGGCGCCATCGTCTTGGCCCGCCTGCACATCTCCGAGGACGACCGGCTGGAAGGCTGGTTGATGCTGGTCGCGGCGGTCTTCGTCGCCACCATGGTTTATTGGATGGATCGCACCGCCAAGCACCTCCGTCGCGAGATCGAGGATAAGCTCGGCCAATTGCTCGACGCCTCGGCGTTCGCCCTCTTCTTCTTCATCTTCTTTATGGTCCTGCGCGAGGGCATGGAAACCGTCCTGATCCTCTCCGCCGTCTCGCTTAGCACCAGTTCCCTGCTGGCTTGGTTCGGGGCCGTTCTGGGGCTGGCGCTGGCCGTGCTCTTCGCCGTCGCCTTCATCAAGGGCAGCGTGCGCATTAACCTCGGCCGCTTCTTCCGCATCACCAGCGTCATTCTGATCTTCATCGCCGCCCAGCTCTTGATCACCGGCGTTCACGAACTCTCCGAAGCCGGCGTGCTGCCTTCCTCGCGGCAAGAGATGGCATTGGTCGGGCCCATTGTCCGCAACGACTTCTTTTTCTTCCTCGTGATTCTGGGCCTGGTCGGCATTTTGCTGCTGCGGGAAAGGCGCGCCGCCGCCTCGGCCGCCCGCTCGCGCTCCGTCGTGGTGGTCGCCGCCGGTGGTGGGAATGGTGGCGGGACTGGCGAAACTCCGCCGCTCTCCCCCGCGCAGCAGCGCAAGCTGGCTTGGGCCGCGCGCCGCGACCGCCTCTGGAACGGCCTCGCCTACGTCACCCTCTTCCTCTGCCTGGTCGCCTTTGCCGCCGACTATGTCTATGCCCGCAGCGCCCGCGCCCTCTCGCCGGCCACGCCGGTCGCGGTTCATGCCGGCCTGGTCGAGATTCCTGCCGCCCAAGTCGAAGACGGCTACCTGCACCGTTACGAGGCCGTCACTCCCTCCGGGGCCGTCCGCTTCTTTGTGATTCGGCGCCCCGATGGAACCCTGGCCGCCGCCTTCGATGCCTGCCAGATCTGCGGCGCGAAAGGTTACTTTCAGCAAGGCAGCCAAGTGATCTGCCGCAACTGCGATTCGCCCATCAACGTCGCTTCCATTGGCGCCATCGGCGGCTGCAATCCGGTGCCGCTCGGCTATAAACTGCGAGGCGGCTACGTCGAGATTCGCGTCGGCGCGCTGGCTGCGCAGTCTGGGTTGTTCCGAAAGTAGGCGGCGCAATGTTTCGGCGCATGCTCTGGCAAGCCTTCGCGCGGCAGCGGACGCGCAAGGCGCTCGCGCTGGCCGCGATCGTGGCCGGCATGACGGTGGTGACCGCGCTGCTCTCCTTGCGCGTCAGCGCCGGCGATGACCTCAGCCGCGAGCTTGCCTCCTACGGCGCCAACATTCGCATCGAGCCCGCAGCCGATAGCGTACCGCTCGACCTCAATGGCGTGGACTTGCGCCCCGCCGGCGCCGGCGCCTACTTGCAGGAATCCGATCTGCCCAACATCAAGCGTGTCTTCTGGGCCAACAACATCACCGCCTTCGCTCCGGAGATGTTCGTGCCGGTGGACGTCTCGCTCGCCGCCGCGGCCCGGCCCCTCGGCACGACTCTCGAGGGCACTTACTTCAATCGCCCGGTCGTCGTCCCCGGCCGCCGCGATCCTTTCACCACCGGCATGGAGCGGCTCGAGCCCGCCTGGAGCGTCGTCGGCCGCTGGCCCGCCGATGACGGCGCGGAAGCCTTGGCCGGCAGTCGGCTGGCGGCTCGCCTCGGCCTCCGACCCGGCGATGCCGTTGCGGTGCGCACCGCCCGCGGCGCCCGACAATTGCTCGTCACCGGCATCGTTTCCACCGGCCAAGGGCAAGACGACGCCCTGATCGCGCCGCTCGGCGTGGCGCAAGCCTTGAGCGGCCAAGCCGGCAAGATGCGCGACGTGCTGGTCGCCGCCGTCACCAAACCCGAAGACGCTTTCGCCCGCCAAGATCCCAGCCGCTTGCCGCCGGCCGAGGCCGAGCGCTGGATGTGCTCGCCGTATGCCGTCTCCATCGCCCGCGAGCTGCAAGACGCCATCCCCGGCAGCGTTGCTCATCCGCTGCGGCCGGTGGCCGAGAGCGAAGGCGTGATCGTCCACAAGCTCGGCTTGCTCATGTTGCTCATCACCCTGTGCGCCCTCGCCGCCAGCGCCCTGGCCATTGCCAGCGCCATGAGCGCCGATTTGGTCGAGCGGCGCGGCGAAATTGCGCTGATGCAAGCCCTCGGCGCCCCGCAAGCCACCATCGCCGGGTCGTTGCTGGCGGAAGCGGCGCTGCTGGCCCTGGTGGGCGGCCTCGTCGGCTTTTGCCTGGGGGAATGGGTCGCCGCCCGCTTGGCCCGCCATGTCCTCGGCGCGGCCGCCAGCTGGAACCCGGTCGTGCTGCCGCTGATTCTGCTGCTTGCCGTCGCGGTCGTTGCAGCAGGCAGCCTCGGCGCCTTGCGCCGCGCCGCGCGCCTCGAACCGGCCGTGCTGCTGCGCGGGGAGTTGTGATCCGCGTCTCGCCCTGATGCCCCACGCTCCTCAGCCGCGGTTAACGATGGCGCGTCTGGCGCTGGCCGCCTTGCTGCGCCGCAAGGCGCGCGTGGCGCTGGCGCTGGTGGCGCTGGCCATCGCCGCCACGTTGCTCACCGCCCTGCTTTCGCTCTATGGCGGAGTGCGCCGCGACTTGAGCCGCGAGTTCCGCCGCTTCGGCGCCAATATCATCGTAACCGGTACGTCCGCTGTACCCTTGCTGCCCCCGGCGGCCCTGCCGCGCGCCGCGCAAGTCTTGGGAGCGAAGGATCTCGTGGTCGGCATGCTGGTGCAGGTGGCTAGCCTAGTCCCGGCGACCGGCGCTACCCGCGCCCAAAACGTGGTCGTCGTCGGCGCCGACTGGAATGCCCTGCGCCGCCTCAATCCCACTTGGCGGCCGGCAGCGCCCGCTATCGCTGCTGGCTCGTCCGCGGTGTGGCTCGGCGCGCACGCCGCGCGTGCGCTGCAAGTCGCCCCCGGCGCCAGTCTTGCCGTGCGCGTCGCCGGCCGGCAGCGCGTCTGGCGTCTCGCTGGCATCATTTCCAGCGGCGCCGCCGCCGATAACCAACTCTTCGTTCCCCTCGCCGATCTCCAGGCGCTGGCCGGCGAACCAGGTTTTTCCACGCTCGAAGCCCGCGTGAATGGGGGTCCCGAGTCGGTGCGCGCCGCCTTGGCCGCGCTGCGCCGCGCCTTGCCCGGCGCTCGCGTCAGCCCGGTCCGCCCCATCGCCGCCGGCGAAGCCGGCATTCTGCTGCGAACTCGCGGCTTGCTCATCGCCACTGCCACCCTCATCCTTCTCACTCTCGGCCTCGGCTTGGCCGCCGCCTTGGCCAGCGCCGCTTTGGAACGGCGGCGCGAGTTCGGCCTCATGCGCGCCCTGGGCGCCGGCACGGGGCAGGTCTTTTCCATCTTCGCTTGCGAGGCGCTTGCCCTCGCCCTGGTGGCGGCCGTGCTGGGCTACGTGGTCGGCGGCGCGCTCGCGGCGTGGATGGCCGCCGCCGTCTTCGGCGCGTTGGTGGCCCCCGGCGCCGGCATATTCGTCGTGACCCTCGCCGTCACGCTGGGGCTCGCCGCCCTGGCCGCGCTGGCGCCCTGGCCGGTAGTGCGCCGCGCCGCGCCCGCTACAATTCTGAAAGGAGAATAACGGGCGCCGCGATGGTCGCTATTGACCTGCAACACGTCAGCAAGCGTTTCGATGGCGCCGGCCGCGGCGTGCAGGCGCTCGACTCCGTCTCGCTCGCCGTCGAGGCCGGCGAATGGCTGGCCGTGATGGGGCCCTCCGGATCGGGCAAAACCACCTTGGTGCATCTCGTCGGCGGCCTGGAGCGTCCCACTAGCGGCAGCCTGCTGGTGGCCGGCGCCGACCTCGCCGAACTCTCCTCCCGCCAGTTGGCCCGTTTTCGCGCCGAAACCATCGGCTTTGTCTTCCAGCAGTTTCATTTGGTGCCCTATCTGACCGCGCTCGAAAACGTGATGCTGGCGCAATACTTTCATAGCCTCGCCGACCCCGCCGAGGCGCGCGCCGCTCTCGCCGCCGTCGGTCTCGAGGATCGCGCCGCCCATCTGCCCGCTCAACTGTCCGGTGGCGAACAGCAGCGCGTCGTCGTGGCCCGTGCCTTGATCAACGATCCCGCCATCATCCTCGCCGACGAGCCCACTGGCAACCTCGACGAAGATAACGAAGTCCGCGTTTTGGAGCTGTTGCGCCGCGCCCATGCCGCCGGCAAGACGATCGTCATGGTCACGCACGATCCCACCGTGGCCCGGCTCGCCGATCGCCGCGTGCAGTTGCATCATGGTCGCATTACCGACATCAGTTGGCTGGCCGCCGGGCAGGAGGAGCAACAGGACGAAATCCTCGAACGCCTATGGATTTTGCGCGAGAACCACGAGCCGGCCAGCGCCGATAACATCCGCGTCACCGGTCCGCTGCCGCTCGAATCCGCGCTCGAGGCGATGCGGCAAGGCGGCCTCGTGGGCGCCAACGGCGCCGGCTGGCTGCTCGCCCCGTCCGGCGAGCGCCGCGCCAGCGACATCATTCGCCGTCACCGTCTCGCCGAGTTGCTCTTTTCCGACACGCTCGAACTGCACGACGAGGCGGAGTTGCAGGCCCAGGCTTGTAAGTTCGAGCACATTCTCAGCCCCGAGGCGACCGCGCGCATTTGCAGCTTCCTGGGCCATCCCCGCGCCTGCCCGCACGGCAGCCCCATCCCGCGTGGCGAGTGCTGCCCGCAAGCCGCTCCGGCTATTCGCCCGACTCACGGAGGGGATTGATTTTGTGCTTGGGTCGGGCCGCTTGCCGCCGCCGCTTTTCCCCTGCATCGGCGACGCGGGTGGCCGGCGGCCGGCCAACGCGTAAGCGCGCGCGCCTCTTGACTTCGCTCACTTTTTGGAAACGTCGTGGCCCGCGCTTCATCTGATAACCTGGAAAAGGTTGGTCACCCTGCAATCTCTTGCCTGCTTGATCGTAGCAACATGGTGAACGTTTTCGATGTAATCCCGCGCCGGCCGGCGCGACGGGTTCTGCTAACTGGCGCCGCCTTGCTGGCGGCGGCGTTGGCGCTGGCGGGCTGCAAAAATAGCGACGCGCCGACCGCCCGCGCCGCCGCTGGAGAGCGCGCCATGCCGGTGCAAGTGCAAGCCCTGGCCGCCCACTCCGTCGAGCAGACCACCCGCTACGCCGCTACCCTCAAGTCACGGCGCACGGCCAGCATCTATTCACAAGTCACCGGTTACATTCGCACCATCGATGTGCGTTCCGGCGATGCCGTCCGCGCCGGCCAAGTTTTGATGGGGGTCGATCCGCTCAAGCAGCAAGCCACCGTCGGTAGCCAGATTGGCGCCCGCGATGCGCAGGCCGCCACCGTGGCCTATGATTTGCAGCAGTTGCGCCGGCAGGAGGCGCTGTACGAAGCCCAGGTCGCCAGCCGCCAGGATCTCGACCAAGCTCGCGCCTCCTACAGCGCCGCCAAGGCGCAACTGGATGCCTTGAATGCTGCCGTCAAGGAGCAGCAGGTGCAATTGCAGTACTACCGCATCGCAGCCCCCCGCAACGGCATCGTCGGCGACATCCCCGTTCACGTCGGCGATCTGGTGCAAAACACCACTCTGCTCACCACCGTGGATCAGCCCGGCTCGCTCGAAGTTTACGTCTATGTTCCCGTGCAGCAGGCGCCGCAACTGCGCCTCGGCTTGCCGGTCCGCGTGCTCGACGCCGCCGGCAACATGCTCGCCGCCAGCCGTCTCGACTTCATCTCGCCGCAGGTGGATAACGCCACCCAGACGATCTTGGTCAAAGCCACCGTCCCCGACGATCGCGGCCGGCTCCGCACCCAGCAGTACGTTACCGCCGAGCTGGTGTGGGGTGCGCAATCGCACATTACCATTCCCGTGCTCACCGCGCAGCGCATCAACGGTCTCTTCTTCGCCTTCCTCGCCGAGCCGCGCGGCAACGGCTACGCAGCGGCGGAGGTGCCGATCCAGGTCGGGCCGGTGGTGGGCAACGACTACGTTGTCCTCTCCGGCCTGAAGCCGGGGGACAAGCTGATTACCTCCGGCCTGCAATTCATAGTGAACGGCATGCCGGTCATGCCGATGAGCGGCCCGCCGCCCGGGGCGCGTGCCACGTCCCGCTCCGCGGCCCGCTAGGCGACCGATCCCGAGTACCGACCCATGTTCGTGGATTTCTTCATCCGCCGGCCGATCTTTGCCACCGTTTGCGCCTTGATCATCATCATGGCCGGCGCCATCTCCATCCCTACGCTGCCGGTGTCGCAGTACCCCAATTTGTCGCCGCCCACCGTCAACGTCACCGCCAACTTCATCGGCGCCAGCGCCCAGGAGGTGGAGTCGGCGGTGACCCTGCCGCTCGAGGAAGCCATCAACGGCGCCGAAGGCCTGCAATATGTGAGTTCGAGCAGCACCAATACCGGCCAGTCCTCGATCACCTGTACCTTCGACGTCACGCGCAACGTCGATCTGGCCGCGGTGGACGTGCAGAACCGCATCAGCACCGTCACCGGCGTGCTGCCGCCGGTGGTTCAGCAGACCGGCATCAGCGTCACCAAGGCCAACACCGGCTTCCTGATGGTGCTCGGCTTTTACGCCGACCACGGCCAGTACGACAATCTGTTCATCAGCAACTATGTCGACGTCTACGTCAGCGACGCGCTCAAGCGCGTCCCCGGCGTGGCTAATGTCATAATTTTCGGGCAGCGCACCTACGCCATGCGCGTCTGGCTGGATCCGCTGCGCCTTGCCGGCCGCGGCCTGACGGCTAGCGACGTCATCGCCGCCCTCCAGGAGCAAAACGTCGAGATCGCCGCCGGCAGCGTCGGCCAGCCGCCCGCGCCCGGCAATCAGAGCTATCAGTTCAGCGTGCGCGCCGCCGGCCGCCTCAGCGAGCCGGCGCAGTTCGACAATATCGTCCTGAAAACCGACAAGGACGGCACGATCGTCAAGTTGAGCGACGTCGGCTACGCCGAGCTCGGTGCCGAGAACTACGGCTCCAATCTCGAATACAACGGCATTCCCACCGTCGGCTTGGCGATCCAGCAGCTCTCGACCGCCAACGCCATGGACGTGGCCAAGGGGGTGAATGCCACCTTGGCGCAACTGTCGCCGCGCTTCCCTCCCGGCCTGCATTACATCACCGCCGTGGACAGCACCGAAGTCGTCAGCCAGTCGCTCCACGACGTGCTCATCACCCTGTTCGAGGCGATCGTCATCGTCATCCTGGTGATCTTCGTTTTCTTGCAGGACTGGCGAACCACGCTGATCCCGTCGGTGACCATTCCCGTCGCCCTGATCGGCACCTTCGCCTTCGTCAAGCTCTTCGACTTCTCGATCAACACCTTGACAATGTTCGGCATCGTCTTGGCCACCGGTCTGGTGGTGGATGACGCCATCGTGGTCATCGAGAACGTCGAGCGCCACATCTCCGAGGGCGTCACCGAGCCGCATCGAGCCACCTCGGTAGCCATGAGCGAGGTCACCAGCGCCGTCATCGCCACCTCGCTGGTGCTGATCGCCGTCTTCGTCCCGGTGGCGCTCTTCCCCGGCACGACCGGCATCCTGTTTCGCCAATTCGCGCTGACCATCGCCTTCTCGATCGCCATCTCCGCCTTCAACGCCCTCACGCTTTCCCCCGCCCTCGCCGCCCTTTTGCTGCGCGAGCATCACGAGAAAGCCGGCATTTGGAAATTGGTGCAGAGTGGCATCGCCGGCCTCACTTCCGGCTACCGGCGCGTGCTGCACGGCGTGGCGCGCTGGCGTTGGGTGGCGGCGCTGCTCTTTTTGGCCACGCTCGGCGCGACCTATTTCGTCTTTCAGGCGGTGCCGCGCGCCTTCGTGCCGCCCGAGGACCAGGGCTACATCATCCTCAACATTCAGGCCCCGCCCGGCGCCTCGCTTAGCTATACCGGCAAGGTCGCCAACGCCGCCATTGCCCTGCTCGACCGCCAGCCGGAGGTGCTCGGCGCCTTTGCCGTCACCGGCTTCAGCTTCAGCGGCGGCGGATCGAATACCGGCTTGGTCTTCGTCCGCCTCAAGGCCTACAGCGATCGCATCGGCCCCCAGCACTCTTCGCACGCCCTCGTCGCCCGCCTCCAGCCGATGCTCTTCGGCATTCCTGGCGCCACCGTCGTGGCCTTCGAGCCTCCGCCCATTCCCGGCCTCGGCGCCTTCGGCGGATTCCAATTCGAAGTCCTCGATCAAGGCAACGCCTCGCCCCAGCAACTCTATGAGGCGACACAAGGCCTGATTCGCGCCAGCCGCCGCGATCCCAAATTGTCGGGCCTCTTCAGCGGCTTCACCGCCAACGACCCGCAGATCCAAGTCAATATCGATCGCGATAAGGCGAAGACGCTGCAAGTGCCGATCAGCGGCATCAGCACGGCGCTGCAAACCTACCTGGGCTCGGCTTACGTCAACCAGTTCGATTTCAACAATCGCTCCTACCGCGTCTACGTGCAGGCGGAGGCTCCCTACCGTAACCGTGCCGCCGATATTGGCGAGTTTTACGTTCGTTCCGACAACAATGACATGGTGCCGTTGAGCGACTTGGTGCAAGTCGTCGATACCGGCGCGCCGCAGGTGATCAACCACTACGACTTGTTCCGCTCGGCTGAAATCGACGGCAGCGCCGCTCCCGGGTTCAGCAGCGGCCAAGCCATCACCGAAATGGAGTCGCTGGCGCATCGCAGCCTGCCGCAAGGCATGAGCTTCGCCTGGACCGGACTGGCCTTGCAGGAAGTTCAATCGGGCAGCAAGGCGGCTCTGCTCTTCGCGCTCGGCTTGCTGGTCGTGTATCTGACTCTTTCGGCGCAGTATGAGAGCTGGGTTCTGCCTTTCATCGTCATGCTGGCCGTGCCGGCGGCGCTGCTGGGCGCGCTCGGCGCCCAGGCCCTGCGCGGCTTGCAGGACGACGTCTATTGCCAGATCGGCCTGGTCATGCTGATCGGCCTGTCGACCAAAAACGCGATTCTGATCGTGGAGTTTGCCGAGCAGCTGCGCGATCGCGGCATGTCCCTGCTCGACGCGACGATCGAGGCGGCGCGCATTCGCCTGCGCCCCATCCTGATGACTTCGATCGCTTTCATGCTCGGCGTCGTGCCGCTGATGGTCGCCAGCGGCGCCGGCGAGGCCGGCCGCCACTCCGTGGGCACCGCTGTCTTCGGTGGCACGCTGCTGGCCACTGTGCTCAACCTCTTCTTCATTCCTGCGTTGTATCTAATTGTACGGGGATGGTTTAAGGGTGGCTCGCGGCGCCGCGGCGCGATTCCTCCTGGCGAGCAGGCCGCGCCCCAGCCCGCCCCCTGACCTGGTTTCCTTTCGACCGGCCGCGGCGGCCGCTCATCGCGCCGGCGAGGCGGGTACATGCCATCTCCCTGCATGTTGGAGCACGGCTCCTCGCCTGCATCAGCTAGCGCGGGCGGCTTGGCGCTCGACAAGGCGCGCCAACTTTTGGCGCAATATTTCCCGGCCACGCGCCTGATCGAAGCGCTAGCCTGAGCGAAACCACGGGAAAATCGGTTTCCCTGAAGTTGGAATCCGACCTGCCAACCGGCTCGTTCAAGGTTCGAGGCGCGCTGTATAGCCTTTCGATCAATCTCGCCAGGCACCCTATCGGCAGGGTGGTGGCCTCCAGTACCGGCAATCACGGGGCGGCCGTTGCCTACGCGGCTCGATTGCTGGGCGTGCCTGCCCGGATTTTTCTCCCGGAACGCTCCAATCCCGTGAAGCGCGAGCGTATCGCCCGGGAAAGCGCGCAAATCGTCGAGAGAGGCCGGGACATCGCGGAGGCGTGCGAGCACGCGCGGCGTGAGTGTCGGGAGCGCAACGATGCATTCTTCCTGAATGACGCCACCGATCCCGACCTGCCCGCCGCCACGGGCTTGATCGGACGCGAACTTCTCGAGCAAAATCCGCGGGTCGAGGCAGTCTATGTTCCCGTCGGCGATTCCGCGCTGATCCGCGGCGTGGCGGCGGCGCTCAAGGTGGCGGCGCCCGCGGTCAAAATCATCGGCGTGCAAGCCGAACAAGCGCCCGCATACGTCCGCTCCTGGCGCAGCGGAAACGCGGAGAGCACCGATACTTGCGTAACCATCGCCGACGGCCTCGCCACCCGTACGACGGTGCCGGCCAGCGTCGCGGCCATTCGGCAACTTGTGGACGACTTCGTTTTGGTGAGCGAGCGCGAGATGCTTGCCGCGATCGAGATGCTCTTGCTCGAGGAACACGTGCTCGCCGAACCTGCCGGCGCCGCCGCTACCGCGGCGCTGCTGAAATCAGCCGCTAATCGCCACGCCAAGAATCTGACCTTGCTGGTCAGCGGCGCCAACATCGCGCCGGACGTTCTGCGGCAGGCGCTTTCAGAGCCGGGCAGCGCCCGCCGCGGCTGAGATAATCGGTCCGGGGCCGGCGGCGCGAGCCCGCGGGCGCGAAATGGGCATTTCCGAGGAACGACACGCATTGTCCTCGCCCTTAGGGATAAGCTGGCGCGCGCCGATCCGCCGTCGCAGGCGCTCGGCATCGCGCCGCGCGGCCCGCCCTCGCGCCGCCTCGCGGATCAGCGCTTCGACCAGCACCGCCAGCGCCGGATCGCGCGGCCGCCCCATACGGTAGTAGATCCACAACCCCTGCCGCCGCCCCAGCACGAGCCCGCGCCGCCGCAGGTAAGCCAGATGCCGAGAGGCCCTTGGCTGTGGAATTTGCAGGCTTTCGTGAATATCGCAGACACAGACCTCGCCTTGCGCCAACAGCGCGAGAATGCGCAGGCGCGTGGCATCGGCCAAGGCGCCCAGCACGGCCTCCATTTCCGCCAGTTCGCGTTCCATAAATTCGCCTTGCCAAATATAGCATCCTTCGTCTACTATAAACATGTATTCGCTTGTGCGCATACAGATTGGGGTGACCAGATGAGCGAGATTCGCGAAGCTGTGCGGAAAAAATATGGGGCCGTTGCGGCTGCGCTTGCGGCGGAGGTGCGGCCGGCCTCCGGCTGCGGCTGCAGTTGCGCCGACCCGATAACCTCCGACCTTTACTCGCTGGAGCAAGCGGCTGGCGTCCCGGACTCCGCCCTGGCCGCGTCGCTCGGCTGCGGGAATCCCACCGCGCTCGCTTCCCTTCAACCCGGCGAGATCGTGCTCGACCTGGGTTCGGGCGGCGGCATCGACGTGCTGCTCTCGGCGCGGCGCGTGGGCCCGCGGGGCAAAGCCTATGGCCTTGACATGACCGACGAAATGCTGGCGCTGGCGCGCGAGAATCAGCGCCGCGCCGGCCTCGACAACGTCGAGTTCCTCAAGGGCACGATCGAAGCCATTCCCTTGCCCGCCGAGTCGGTTGACGTCGTAATCTCGAATTGCGTTATCAATCTCTCGAGCGACAAAGACGCCGCCCTGCGCGAAGCATTCCGCGTGCTCAAGGCCGGCGGCCGGCTTGCCGTTTCCGACGTGGTGGTTCGCGATGCGGTGCCCTCCGAACTGCGCCACAGCCTGGAATTATGGGTCGGCTGCGTTGCCGGTGCGCTCGAGGAGCGCGAATACCAAGCCAAGCTGGCGGCGGCCGGTTTTGCGGACGTCGCGATCGAACCCTGGCGCATCTACCGTGCGGCCGAGGCGCGAGACTTTCTTGCCGCTGCCGGCTTCGATCCCGAGCGCGTCGCGCCGCTCGTGGACGGCAAATTCGCCAGCGCTTTCATTCGCGCCCGCAAGCCGCCTGCCGCGGGACGCGGCGCATAGGTCGCTGCACCGGCGCCTTGCAGGCCCGCTAGCGCCGCGAAGCGGCGGGGCCGCCCTATTTCTGGACGCCGCTGGCGTTACCGGCGGCCGCAGGGCGGCTGCGGGTCGCGGCTGCGGCCCGGCTGCATGCTTGGCGGAATTTCCTGACGGAAATTCCTTGGCCGGTAACGGAGGCCCGCTCCGCTCAGGGCCTCTCCAGGTTGCCGCGACTGGCCGTTTTGCCAGGCCCGGGCGAGGGCCGCGACGGGGTTCCGCGTCGCGCCTTGTGGCACAATCGGGCAGATTTTCCCGTGGGCTCCGATGACCGAGGTTCGGAACGTACTTTGCATCGTTGGAGATAAAGAGGTCGAGCGGCGGCTATCCGCGAGCTTAGCGGCCGTCGTTCCACCGTGTCTGCCCGAGTTCAGCGGCCTGCCGGCCGCGCTCGCGCGCCTCGAGGCGGCAGCCTGGGATGCGCTGGTGTGCGCCGCTTGGCTGCTGGAGCCACCCCTGCCGGCCGCCCTCGACCGCTTCCATGGTGCGTCGCCCGGCTTGCCCGTCGTGTTATTGGTTCGTCCGGACGACGATGCCGCTCCCAGCGGCGCTCGCGCCGTAGTTGCCACCGATGAGTTGACGCCGCGCGTTTTGGGCCGCGTGCTGGCCGCCGCGCGCGCCGAGCGCGCGCGCGTGGAGGAGCTCCGCGAGCTGCAGCATCAATATCGGACCGCCTTCCGCCTGTCGCGCATTCCCAATGGCATCGCCACGCTCGAAGGCCGCATTCAAGCGGTCAATCCGGCTCTCTGCGAACTGCTAGGCGAGTCCGAGGCGGAACTCGTAGGCTCCCATCTGGGCGGGCGGCTGCGGCCCGAAGATGCCGCTTGGGTCGGCCAGTTTGCCGCCGCCGCTGCCGCCGGGGGCCCGCCCACCGCGTCCGCGGAGGTCGTGGCCGCCCGCCGCGGCGGCCCTCCGCTGTTTGCCGACCTGAACCTATCGGTGCTGCCTTCGATGCGCGACCGTCCTCCTCTTCTCGTCATCTCCCTCACCGATCTCGCGCGTGGCGAGCGTCATTTCCGCGCTCTAGTCGAAAACAGCGCCGACGCTACCGCGCTGCTCGCGGTTGATGGCACGATCCTCGATGCCGGACCCTCCACGCCGCGCGTCACCGGCTTTCAGCCCGCCGAAATCGAGGGCCGCAGCACCTTCCTTTCCGTTCACCGCGACGATCTGCCCGGCTGGGAAACGTTTTTCGGCCGCCTGCTGACGCGGCCGCGGGATGTCGTGGAAGCCGCCTTTCGCTTTTACCATCGGGAACGCGGCTGGTGCTGGATGGAGGGCACCGGCCGCAATCTGCTCGCCGAGCCGGCGGTAGCCGCCATCGTCATCAATTACCGCGACGTCGGCGAGCGGCGTCGCGCCGACGAGGCGCTGCGCAGCAGCGAACAGCGCTATCGCGCCCTCTTCGAGCAGAATCCACAGCCGATGCTGGTGTACGAGCCGGGTTCGTTTCGTCTGCTCGCCTCGAACGATGCGGCGCGGCGGCTCTACGGCTATGAAGCCGACGAGTTTACCGACATGTCGTTGCCGGAGCTCTTTCAAGAGTCCGATCGCGAGCGCCTGTCCAATGCTCATCCCACCTATTACCGCGGCTTTCACAATTGGGGTGTTTGGGGCCACCGCAAGCGCGACGGCACCGCCATCGACGTCGAGATCAACAGTTGCGCCTACGAGCTTGGCGGGCGGGCGACGCACTTGGCGCTGGTGCGCGAGGTCACGGAGATCCGGCGCATGGAGGAGCAGTCGCGGCAGGCGCAGAAGATGGAGGCCATCGGCCAGCTCGCCGGCGGCGTCGCCCACGACTTCAACAACATGCTGACCGTCATCTCCGGCTACAGCGATCTCATTTTGAGCCAACTGGAACCGGGCAGCCAACTGCGCCAGCGCATGGGCGAGATTCAGAAAGCCGCCGCCCGCGCCGCCTCCCTCACCCGGCAACTGCTGGCCTTCAGCCGCCAGCAAGTGCTCCAGCCCAAGGTTCTCAATCTCAACGACGCAGTCAGCGGCATGGCGGATATGTTGCGCCGGTTGATCGGCGAGGATATCGAGCTGAACCTGTCGCTCGACCCCGACCTGGCCTACGTCGCCGCCGACCCCGGCCAGCTCGAGCAAGTGATCATGAATCTGGCCGTAAACGCCCGTGATGCCATGCGCGGCGGCGGCCAGTTGCACTTCTCGACCAAAAACGCCGAGTTGGATGGCGCTTATTCCGAGCTGCACCCCAACGTGGTTCCCGGCCGCTACGTGTTGCTGAGCGCCAGCGACACGGGCTCCGGCATGGATGCCGCCACCCAGGCGCGCATTTTCGAGCCTTTCTTCTCGACCAAGGGGAACAAGGGCACCGGTTTGGGACTCTCGACCGTCTACGGCATCGTCAAGCAGAGTAATGGCTACATTTGGGTCTATAGCGAGATCGGCCTGGGAACGACGTTCAAGATCTACCTGCCGCGAGTCAATGGCGCGCCCGAGACCGCGGCGGCGGAGCCCCCGGCGCCGCGCGCCAGCGGCGCGATTCTATTGGTCGAGAATGATTCCGACCTGCGCAAGCTGACCGCGGAGATCCTGGCCAAGGCCGGCTACGAAGTGCTGGCGGCTGCCAGCGGCGTCGAGGCGATCGAGCTCTATCGCAAGAACGTCGGGCAGGTGGTATTGTTGCTCACCGACGTCGTTTTGCCGGGCCTGGGCGGCGCGCAGCTTGCCAATCAGTTCGAAGCCGGCCAGCCAGCCTCTCTGCCCGTAATTTTTATGTCGGGCTACGGCAGCGAGGATGCGCTACGCCGCGGCCTGGTGCCGCCTCGCCGCAGCTTCTTGCAGAAGCCCTTCACCACCCAGACCCTCCTCGCCGCCGTGCGCGACGCCATCGCCAGCCGCTCCTAGCCGCTTTCACGCACTTCAGGCAGGTCTGACTCGAGCTGGCAAATTTCGCCCGCGACATAGGCCGTCTTCCCATAAACGAAAAGTCGCCAAAAACGCCGACCGGTTGCGGCTGGTTCAGTTTGTTTCGGGAGCCCGCTACGACATCTCTGCGGTACCGTAACTGCGACTCTTGAGTCAGAAACCGACCATCAAGCCGAGGCACGCGGATCTGCCCGCTCACGCTGCCGACGCGATCAAGCCGCCACCTCCAGCAGGATTTTCCCGCGACGATGCGGCGCACCGGCGAGCATTTCATGCGCCATACGCACCTGTTCCAATGGCACGACGGACCCGACTTGTGGGATCACCTTGCCCCGTTCCAGTAGCTCTGAAATGGCGCTGAGCCTCGCTGTCGTGACCTCGGCATAGAAGAACACCGACCGGACATCAGCACGCGCGGGCACGAAGGCAGTCGAGACAACGGTCACCAGAATCCCGCCCGGCTTCAGCACGGCAAACGCACGGTCGCGGGTGTCGCCGCCAACGGTATCAATCACTCCGTCCACGGATCGGACAGTACGGACGAAGTCGGTGACTCGATAGTCGATCACATCCTTGGCGCCGAGAGTACGGACATACTCAACGTCATTCGATCCCACGACCGCGATGACATGGTAACCCGCGTTCGCGGCAAACTGGACCGCATAGGCACCGACGTTTCCCGCCGCTCCGAGAATCATGACGCGCTGACCGGCTTCAGGACGCGCATACTCAAAGAGCATCTGCCACGCCGTGACCGCCACGACCGGGGCCGACGCGGCTTCGAGAGTGCTTAGGCGCTGTGGTTTGGGAGCGACCATGTGCGCGGACGCAACCGCAAAGTCCGCATTGGCTCCCACAAACTGAGGGTTCGTCACGCCGTAGACTTCATCGCCGTTCTTGAACCGGATCACGCCCGTTCCGACCGCTTCCACGACGCCCGACAAGTCGGAGCCGAGCGTCAGCGGCGGCGGCGGACTGACTTTGCTCCTGCCCTCGCGAATGAGCGCGTCCCATGGTCCAACGCCAGCCGCCGCGATCCGCACCAGCACCTCTCCCGGCCCTGGATCCGGACGCGGTATATCCTCAACCTCAATCACGTCTGGCGGACCAAAACGATGGATTCGTGCGGCTTTCACGAGTCCATGCTATCGCACGCGGCAGGCTTGAACCGGACGGCGATGCGGGTGACGCAATGCCGTTGCCTTCGACACCATTGGCCCTCCGTATTTGAGAGGGCTTGAGGCTTCCGGCGCCCTTCAGAGACCGGACCATCTTCGCACCCCCACGCGTCCACGCGCTCGTGGCCGAATCCCGCAAGAGTGGCATCGTCCGCAGGGCCTGGGAGAGGAAGCAGTGGGGCGGGCGCCACGGTGATGAACTTGAGATGGAAGTGAAAAAAGCGGCCCAAACGGCTTTTATTCGCCGCTTCGAAAATGTCGCCAACTGCTTTGAATTTGGATTGGTTGCGGGGGGTGGATTTGAACCACCGACCTTTGGGTTATGAGCCCAACGAGCTACCAGACTGCTCCACCCCGCACAAGGATCGTCCCATGCGAGGTAGGTTCTGTCAAGCGCGATGCCTACAGGTAAAATGCCTCCGGCGCGGGGCGATAGACGCGCGGCAGCCATAGCGGGCGGCGCAGATTTTCGGGGCCGGGAGCGGGGCGCGTCAAGCCCAGCCAGCGGCGATATTCGAGGTGCGCTCGATTGGTATCCACGAAGATGTCGCCGTAGCGATCGCCCGCCGCCGGCAGCGAGATCTTTACTTTTTGATGCCAGCAATGCTGGCCGCTGATTGGATCGGGCTGGACGGGAAAAATCAGATTCTGGTGCACGCCGGCGTCTTCCCAATCGACTCGGCTCGAGTCGGGATCGTCGCTGGCGAAAGGCCGGATGCCGTGCACCTGGCGCATCCGCCATTGTCCCGGCGCCGGCTGCTGCAACTCGACCAAGGCCGTGGACCAGCGCTCCCCGCCGTCCTTCTCGCTCAGCCGCCAGCGGCCGAGGTGATGGGAACAGGCGGCGACGCCGGGGCGGATCCCCTCGGTGATCCAAACGCGATCGATGAAATAGCCGATGGACGACTCCACTTTCACCAGCCCGCCGTCGGCCACGCCGATGCGCGCCGCGTCGGTGGGGTGCAGCCAGACCGGGTTCTTGTGCGAAATTTCGTAAAGCCATTTGGCGTTGCCGGTGCGGCTGTGCACCAGCGTGGGCAGGCGAAACGTCGGCAACAAGAGCATCTCGCCCGCCGCCAGATCGAACTCATCGCGATGGACATGGCTGCGAATGTAGCCGGGTATCGCCTGCTCCGGCCACTTCCAGTCCTTGAGCGTGCGCGAGAAGAACTCGAGCTGGCGCGAGGGGGTGGGAAATCCTTCCCGCCTTACGCCGTTGACCATGACGCCGGCGTCGGCCGGCGTCGGCTCGCGCAGCGGCTGCGCATGCGGGCCATAGGACTCGTCCTCGACCAAAAACGCGCCGTACTTGCGCATGTACTCGAGTGGCGCCAAGCCTTCCCGCGCCGCCGCCGCGGGCAGCCCTGGCACGCTGTTTTCGAAGATCCAGCGGTAAAACTCCTCGATGCGGAGTTTCTCGCCCGGGCGGTAGGGCGATTCGAAGTATCGCCGGACCCCCAAGGCGCCATCCGGATCGGCGCGCCAGGAAAGCTCGATCCAAAATTCGTCTTCCTCCCAAATCTCGCCTAGGCCGGCCTCGCGATGCGCCTCATAGGTGAAGTCGAAGCGCCGCCCCTGCCGCTCCAGCGCAACGCGTAGCACCGGCTGGCGAAAGCCGATCCAGCGCGCCGCCTGCGTCTCCTGGCTCATCAGGTCGTGGCGCTCGGAGGCATGTCCCATCGGCAAAACGTAATCGGCGAACCAGGCGGTTTCACTCCAAGTCGGCGTCAGGCAGGCGTGCCGCTCGATCCAGGCTTCGTTGCCGAGCGCCTCGATCCAGCTCATGCCGTCGGGGTTGGTCCACACAGGGTTGTAGGCACGGGTGAAGTAGAGCGCCAGTTTGCCGCGGCCTTCCTTGAGGAAGTGCGGCAGCAAAAAGCTCATCTCGAAAAACGCCAGCGGATATTCGCGCGCCCACATCAGTTCGTTCCAGACGCGCGGCGGGCTGGGCATAAGCGGCGGCGCGGGAATGTATTTGTTCCAGGCGGCGGGCGTCGTGCCGCCGCGTGTGCCGACCGCGCCCATGAGCACGGCGATGAATTCCAAAGCCCGGGCCACCTGCCAGCCGCCCAAATTGCCGGCGGCGGCGTTCCGCCAGACATGGGTAGCCAGCGCCGTGCCGGCGCGGGCGATCTCGTGGGCCACGGCGACAATCTGCGCCGCCTCGACGCCCGATTCGCGAGCCGCGAACTCGACCGTAAACGGCGCATAGGCCTGCTTCAAAATCGCCACGAACTCGTCGAAGTTTTCCGGCCGTGCCGGCCATTCCGCGCGCATGTACTCGCGCCAGTTCACCCAATCGCGCACGAACTCGCGATGGAAGAGATTCTCCTCGATCAGCAGGCGGCAGATGGCGAGCAACAGCGCCGCCTCCGTGCCGGGCCATGGCGCCAGCCAAAAATCGGCCTTGCTCGCCGTATTGGAGAGGCGCGTGTCGATGACGCACAGCTTGGCGCCCGCCGCCTTGGCTTCCATGATGCGTTGCGCGTGCGGGTTGAAGTAGTGGCCGGACTCCAGATGCGAGCTGAGCAGCAGGATGAACCGCGCCCGCGCAAAATCCGGCGAGGGCCGATCCAGGCCGTGCCAAAAGGCGTAGCCGGCGCGCGCGCCGGCGGAACAGACGTTGGTGTGGCTGTTGTGGCCGTCAATGCCCCAGGCGTGAAGGACCCGCTGGTTATAGATCAACTCGTGGCCGGGGCGGCCGACGTGATACATGATTTCGTTCTTGCGGCCTTCGCGCAGCGCCGCATGCAGCCGTTCCGCCAGATCGTCGAGCACCGCGTCCCAACTTACCCGCTCCCACTTCCCTTCTCCCCGGCGGCCGGCGCGGCGCAGCGGATACCGGATGCGCTCCGGATCGTTGACCTGATTGATCGTGGCCGGCCCTTTGGCGCAATTGCGGCCGCGGCTGCCGGGATGGGCGGGATTGCCTTCGAAGCGTTGCAGGCGCCCCGTCTCTTTATCCACGTAGGCGAGCAAGCCGCAGCCGGCCTCGCAGTTGAAGCAAACCGTCGGGATCAGCGCGTAGCGCCGTTCCACCCGTCGCGGCCACGGGGCGGCATCGTATTCCATCCAATCGTCCCACCGTTCCGGCGGCGGAAAGCTAGCTAGGCCGCCGGAGGGCGCCTCGAGAGCCAGGCAGTCGGGATGGAGGGGCGAATTCATCTCAGCTCAAAGGAATGATTTGGCCGGCGGCGATCCAGAGAGAATCCCACCACCAAATTCCGGCCAAGGCCAGCACGGCGGCGGCAGCGGCCAAGGGCGTGAAGCTGGGTGGCCGGAGCAGCGCCATGATCGATAGCAGCAGCGGTGCAAGGCAGCCGAAGCCGAGAGCCAGCCGCCAAAAACTCCGCCAAAGAGCGCCGCGCCATAGATTGCGGCGCGCCAGCCGCGCGGCTTCGCCGCCGTGCGGCCAGGCTTCGCCCATAAGCAACGCCGCGCTTGCGGCCAGCGCCAGCGCCAAAATCGCGGCCGCGCGGTGCGGCGCGGGCGCGCCCACCAAGATCGCCGCCCCGAGCCAAACCGCGGCGCCAGCAATGAAGGCTTGCGCCAGCAAATGCCAAAAGAAGAGTTTGCTTTGCCAAAGGTCGCGGCCCTGGGCCTGATCGAAAAGAAAGGCCGTGTAGATCGCGGCGGCGGCGGCGCCAAATGCGGTGAGCCAAGCCAGGCCGGGTGGCACGACACCCCGCATGGCGCCAGCCAGCAGCCATGCCAGCGCCAGAACCCCGTAAGCCGAAAGCACCCAGGCGCCGCGCACCAGCCACGAACTCGGGTTGGCTTTAGTGAGAAGAAAATGAAACCGCTCCGGACGCTTGAGATCGGCCACCAGTAACGCCAACGTTGCCGCCAAGAAGACCAGGGCTACCGCCGGCGCCACGACGTTGTGCAGCAAGCCGGCGCCGCCGATCAAGGCGGCGACCAACAGCGCGCCGGCCGACAGCGACTTGGTCCAAAGGTAGAGGGCGATCTTGCCGCCCCAGGGCGCGGGATGGGCGACGTTATAGACCTCGCGCGCCGCGCCGGCGGCCTTTCCCCTCGCGCCATTCGGCGCCGCACCGCGCCGCTCCGACCATGCGAACGTGGCAGGACGCTGCAAGCGCTCGGGATGCAATAGAGGCTCGGCCAGCGCCACGTAATGCAGCTTCGGGGCGGTGCCCTTTTCCGGCTTGAGTACCGTGGTTGTCTGCTCGGCGATGACGCGGCTTACGTTGCTGGACGGGTCGTCGAGGTCACCGGCCAAAATGGCCTGCGTTGGGCAAACGATCACACAAGCGGGCTCGAGGCCGCGCTCGACGCGATGCGCGCAAAAGTTACATTTGGCGGCCGTGTTCGAGGCCGGATCGAGATATAGCGCGTCGTAGGGGCACGCCTGCATGCAGGCTTTGCAGCCAACACAGCGGGAAGAGTCGAAGTCGATGATGCCATTCGAGCGGCGAAAGAGGGCGGAGGTGGGACAAATAGCGGTACAGGGGGCGGCGTCGCAGTGGTTACATCGCATGACGCCGAAAGCGCGCTGGGCGTGCGGGAAAGAGCCTTGCTCGATGATCTTCACCCAGGTGCGAAAGACGCCAATCGGCACCTGGTGCTCTTCCTTGCACGCCACCGTACAGGCGTGGCAGCCAATACATCGGTCTTGAGCAATGACGAAGCCGTAGCGCATGAAGCGAGCCGACGCAACAGGATAGCGCGGCGGGGCCGCCGGCTTTTCCACTCGCAGCGGCGCCGCTAAGCGTGGCGCCGCTTAACGTTGGTGGCGAGGCCGAGCGCTTCCATGCCCACAATGCAATACCAGCCCACGTCCACTTGCCACCAGGCGCGCGAGAAACGGGCCAGTCCCGCCGCGCTATGGTGATTGCGGTGCCAATTTTCGCCCCAGGCAGTTAACTGGAGCGGCCCCAGCCACCAGACGTTTTGGCTGCGATCGACTCCGCCTTCGGGCGGCGCGCCCAAATGGGTCAGGCTATTGACGAAGCACTGGGCGTGGAGGGAGTAGGTCAGCCGGAATGCGCCCATCCACAGGAACGCTGCCCAACCTCCCACCAGCAGTCCGCAGCAGAGCGAAAACAACAGAACCGGTATCTGCGCATAGGTCCAAAAACGATAGCTGCCGCGCGTTAGTTCCGGCGCCCAGCGCTTGGTATCGGCTGGCTCGGTTTGATAAAGCCAGCGCAGGTGCGCCCACCAGAATCCCCCTTGATTGGGACTGGAAATGTCACCCTCGGTATCCGTTTGCGAGTGGTGCAGGCGATGGTAGGCCACCCAACTGGCGGGCGAACCCGAGCCGTTGAACATCGCGGCGAAGATCAGCGCCTGCTCGACCCACTTGTTGAGCTTGAAAGTGCGGTGCGCGAGCAAGCGGTGATAACAGATCGTGGTGCCCAGGCCGCCAATGCCGCCGAGGACGAGAACGTAGGTAAAGACGCGCCATCCCGGCAACGGAAATAAAATCAGCCCGGCCAAAGCCAAGGCATGGATCAAAATCAAGTAGATCAACACGCCTTGTTCGCCCGGCGCGGACCGCCACCAGGGCCATTCCCAAGGCCGGGTCTCGGCGATCGGCGCCGCCAGCTTTGTAGCCATGTCCCAGTGTGGCACGGATAGAACTTGGCCCACGGAGAAAACTGGCGCCCTCGATCGGTCCTGGCCGCGCCCCGAGTCAGGCGGAGCGCCGCGATCGAGAGGACCGGCGTTGAGATTGCAGTTCGTTCGAAACCGGGTGGCGCTTTTGCTTGCCGGTGCCGGTGGGCGCGCCGCGCCGGCCGGAGCCGTTGCGCAAAATGGATTTGATGTTGTTGGGGAGGGAGGAAGCGAGTACTTCGGTCTTCGCGCGCGACTTGCCGCCTCGCGCTGCGGCAGCAGGCTTGGCCATGAAGGCCATCTTAACGAAGGAACGCATTCAGCGGATCGCTAAAAATCGATGTTGCGAGAAGCCGCGGAGAGGCGGCGGCTATAATAAAGGCAATGCTGCGGGACGAAGCCACTGCGGCTCCGGCGACCGCTACGCAACCGTTGGCGGCGTATGCCTTCGCGGCTTCGGAATCCCGCGGCCGTCGCTACCCTGAGCCGCCGCACCGCTATCGCGGCGAGTTCCAGCGCGACCGCGATCGCGTCATCCATTCGCGCGCCTTTCGCCGCCTCGAAAATAAGACGCAGGTTTTCCCGCAAAGCTACTCCGACCACTTTCGCAATCGCCTCACCCACACCCTCGAAGTGGCCCAGATTTCGCGCACCGTGGCGCGGCAACTCGGGCTTAATGGCGAGCTGACCGAAACCTTGGCCCTGGCTCATGACATCGGCCATCCGCCTTACGGACATTCCGGAGAACAAGCGCTGGATCGGGCAATGCGCGCGCATGGCGACCGGTTCGACCACAATTTGCACGCGCTGCGCATCGTCGAGAGCTTCGAACAGCGTTATGCCGAGTTTCCGGGGTTGAACTTGACCTTCGAAGTGCGCGAGGGCATCGTCAAGCACTCGCGGGACTATGTCCCGGACGAAGCGCCGGAACTGGCCGAATACGATCTCGGGCTTCGCCCGCCGCTCGAGGCGCAATTGATCGATTGGACCGACGAGATCAGCTACAACTCGGCCGACCTTGACGACGCTTTCGAAGCGCATTTGCTGACCATCGACCAGATCCGCGCCAGCGTGGAAATTTTCGCCCGCATGCTGGAGCAGGTGCACGACCTCTACCCCCATGCCACCGACAAGCAGCGCTTCAACGAGGCCCTGCGGCGCATGATCGATTATTTCGTGACCGATCTGATCGACACGACACGGGCGGCGGTGGCGCCGATGGCCAGCGCCCAAGAGGTTCGGCGGCATGCCCGGCGGTTGGTTTCCTTCTCCCCCGAGTCCGACCGCCATCGCCTCGGGCTCAAGAGCTTTCTTCACGCGAATCTTTACAATCATCCGCAGTTGCGGCGCGAGAAAGAACGGGCCGAGAGGTTGGTGGCGGAGACGTTTGCGTTCTACATGGCCAATCCCGCGCGGCTGCCGCACGCTTACCAGGAGCAAACTTCGCGTTTACCCCTGCATCGCGTGGTCTGCGATTACCTGGCGGGCATGACCGACAGTTATATCGCCGAACTGAATCGTGAGATTCAACCGTCGCGTCGCGTCGCGCGCTAGAGCGCCGCGGCACCGAGGAGGGCGCATGAATTGGGAGGAATTAACCGCCGCTGCCATTCTCACCGGCGCGGTGCTGGCCGGATGTTTCGAGCAATTCGCCCACTATCGCCTGAAAGGCGTGCGCTCGCGCAACCTCTCCTACTTATTGGCGGCGGGCGGCTTCTTCTTCTTTGTATTGGCGCTGCTCGGAACGCCGGCCATGCAGCAAATCATGGCCGCCCTGGCCAACCCCGGAGCCCGCTTTACGTTCTTTTTAGCCGGCTGCGTCCTGCTGCTCGGCGCGGTGGCGGTGTTCGTATATTTAACCTACCTGCGGCCCTATCGGCTGCGCTTCGAGGACCAACTGGTCAGCGATTTGCCCCGTCCTCCGCGCGAAGACGGCGGGTGAGTCGAACGGCTCGCTAGTCCGGCGAAAGCGGTGGCGATTGCTGATCCTCGCCCTCGACCGGCTGCGGTTGCAGCGGCGAGTCATCGGCGCGGAACTGGGTGGCCAGGTGATGCATCAGCAAGCGCACCGCCGCTCGCGCATCGTCCCCCGGATCGTTGCGCCAATGAAAGATCGCATCGGCCAGAACTTGCTGGCCGCGCACGTAATCCAGACCCCGAGCGTGTCGTTTATCGCTTTTCGCCCGCGAACGCTCTTTGCGCATGGAGACGATGTCGCCCATAAGCCTCTTTTAGGTACTTAGATGCTTGAGTACTTGGCGTGTGATGCGGGCCAGGGAGTCTCGGTCGCTCACAATCTGGGCGGAACTGGGAAGATTTGCCGCCTCCCTCCTCTGTTCCGTGCCGGAATGCTTCCCTCGGGACATGGCTGCCGGCCCCCTCGTCCTTGAGAAGATAATGAGGGATGGGCTTTTCTGGTGCAAGGGTTATTGCGCTGGATGTGGGAGAAAAGCGCATCGGCATGGCCGTCAGCGATCCTTTGGGAATCACGGCTCAGGGCTTGGAGACGCTTGAAAGGCGCAACCGCAGCGACGATTTAGCTCGCCTTGTCGCACTCGCTCGACAGTACGAGATCCGCGCCTGGCTGGTCGGCTTGCCGCTCCATTTGAGTGGAAATGAGGGCCGGCAGGCGGAGAAGATACGGGAATTCGCGGCGCGGCTGCAAAAGGTCACCCAGCTTCCCGTGGAGTTCCAGGACGAAAGGCTGACCACGGTCGAGGCCACGCGCGTATTGCGCCAGGCCGCCCTCAGCCGTGCAAAAAACCGCCGGGCGGTGGACCGCTTGGCGGCCGTGGTATTGCTGCAGAGCTATTTGGATCGCCAGCGCCCGCCATCAACCCATGACCTCGATGGCGGCGGCTAGACCCAGTCCGCCGGAAGCGCACAACGTCGCTAAACCGAGCCCGCCTCCGCGCTTTCGCAGGGAGTGCAGCAGAGTCACAAGAATGCGGGCGCCGCTACAGCCGGTGGGATGCCCAAGGGCAATCGCGCCGCCACGCACGTTGAGCTTGTCGGCGGCGAAGGGGAGATCGCGCTGGCAAGCCAAGACCTGGGCAGCGAAGGCCTCGTTCAACTCGACACCATCGAAGTCCTCGATCCGGCGCCGCAAGTTCTCGAGCAGCCGCCGTGTGGCCGGCACCGGTCCCAGGCCCATGCGGCGCGGGTCCACGCCGGCGCTTGCAAACCCGAGAACTTTCGCCAGCGGCGCCAGCCCCTGGCGTTCGGCAAAGCGCGCGCTGGCCAATACCAGGGCTGCGGCGCCGTCGGCAATGCTCGAGGCATTGCCCGCCGTGACCGTGCCTTCGGTGCTGAAGACGGGCGGCAAACGCGCCAACTGGCTGAGATCCGTCGCTCGCGGAGGCTCGTCTTCGGCAAGGCGCTCGGGGGCGCCATTGGCTCCGCTCGCCAACTCGACCGGCGCGATCTCGTCCGCGAAGGCGGCGCGCGCGGCGGCGGCGCGGCGTTGCGAGCGCAAGGCGTATTCGTCTTGCTCGGAACGAGAAATGCCGTATTCGCGGGCCAAAAGATCGGCCGTTTCGCCCATCACCATCTCCGCCAGCGGGCAACGATAGCCGTCGCGGAACATGGCATCGACGAGGGGCTTATGGCCCATGCGCGCGCCCCAGCGCACATCCTCGGCCAAAAAGGGGATGCGGCTCATGGCCTCGGCGCCGCCGGCCAGGACGCATTCTTGGCCGCCCAGTGCAATCTCCTGGCAAGCCAGCTCCACCGCCTTCAGACCTGACGCGCAAGCTTGATTCACGGTAAAAGCGGGCACCGCGTCGGCGAGGCCGCTGCGCCGGCCGATTTGCCGCGCCGGATTGGGGCCACCGCCGGCTTGGCGGGCGTTGCCGAAAATACACGCGCCCACTTGCTCCGGCCGCACCCCGGCGCGCTCCAGGGCAGCTCGGGCGGCATCGGACCCCAACTGTGCGGCGGTACAGGTGCGCAGCCGCCCGCCAAAGCGGCCCGTTGGGGTGCGCGCGGCGCTCAAAATGACAACATCAATGGCCATTAGGACGGCGCTCAACGGCTTCGCTTCCAGTATATTGGCAGGGCCGTGACTCCCGATGAAATGCTCGATCAGCTGGAGGATTCACTCCGCAAGCTGACGGTCGAGTACGAGGCCTACTTTGGCGGCGGCAAAAAGCGCCCTTCGGCCGATCTGACCTGGCGCGTGGACAATTTCTTTCGCCTTCTGACCGAAAATCAAAGTTTGAAGTACGCGCAGCGTTTTCGCCTGAACCAATTGCAGCAACGGCACTCGATCGTAAGCCGGGTCTGGCGGCGAAAGCTCGATATCAAGGAGGTCGGTTGGCGGCGTCCCGCGGATCGGCTGCTTAGCGTCAGTGGTGCCAACGAATCGACCCAAGCCGTCTCCCATGGCGCGGAATGCCGCGTCAATTTGGGCCACGATGCCGACGTGGATGGCGCCAACATCGAGCGCCTCTACTCGGCTTACATGAGGGCACGCGAGCGCGCCACGGAGAAAACACCGATTGGCTCGCTCGATAGTTTTCGCGCCTTGATCCAAAGCAAAGCGGCGGAACTGCGCGCTCACCATGGCGGCAAGCCGGTCGCCGCCACTGTCGCGCTCGAAGACGGGCGCGTCAAATTGCGCCTGGAAGCCGACGAGGGCAAGCGCTAACGACCGATGGAACCGGTGGCGGTGTGTCACACTTTGAATTGGTCCTTTCCACCGAGCCCCCGGGCCCGGCCGAAAGCGGCCACATCGCCATGCACGACGCTGTTCTTCGCTCCGCGCCTCGCTGGGCGCTGCTGTCGGTTTCCGACAAGGCGGGTCTGATCGCCTTTGCCCGCCGCTTAGCTCAGGCCCAATTTCATCTCGTGTCGACCGGTGGCACCGCCCGTGCCTTGCGCGAGGCCGACCTTGAAGTGCGCGAGGTCGCCGATCTAACCGGCTTTCCCGAAATGCTCGACGGGCGCGTGAAAACGCTGCATCCGCGCGTGCATGCCGGCCTTCTGGCGCGCCGCGACCAAGCCGAGCATATGCGCCAAATGGCAGCCCAGGGCATCGAGCCGATCGACTTGGTGGTGGTGAATCTCTACCCATTCGCCGCCACCGCCGTCCGCTCCGGCGTCGGTTTCGAGGAGTTGATCGAAAACATCGATATCGGCGGTCCCGCCATGATCCGCTCCGCGGCCAAAAATTTTGCCTCCGTGACCGTGGTGACCGCGCCGGAAGACTACGATCGCGTGGCCGCCGAGATCGAGTGCGAAGGCGCGACCACGGCGGCGACGCGCTGGGCGTTGGCGCAAAAGGCGTTTGCGCGCACCGCCGAGTACGACGCGACGATCACCGCCACGCTGTCGCGCGTGCAGCTAGCCGGCGGGCGGCAGACATTGGCGGCGGCGGGCGCGGAACTGCCGGCGGTGCTTTCGATTCACGCTCCCAAGGCGCAAGACCTGCGCTACGGCGAGAACCCGCACCAGCGAGCGGCGCTCTACCGCGATCCGGCGTCGCGCGGCGGCGTGGCCTGGGCCGAATGCCTGCAAGGCAAGGAGCTGTCGTTCAACAATCTCGTCGATCTCGAAGCCGCCTGGGAGTTGGCGCAAGATTTCGCGGCGCCGGCCGTGGCCATCATTAAGCACACCAATCCAGCCGGATGCGCCACCGGCTTCAGCCTGGCCGAAGCCTACGACAAGGCGCTGGCCTGCGATCCGGTCTCCGCCTTCGGCGGGGTGATCGGAGTCAATCGGCCGCTCGAGGGCGAGGCGGCGAAAAGAATAGCCGCGCTTTTCGTCGAGTGCATCGCCGCGCCGGATTTCACTACCGAGGCGCGCGCGGTTCTGGCCGCCAAGAAGAACTTGCGTCTGGTCAAAGTGCCGGCGCCGGGCGGCCGCGCTTTGGCATTGAAATCCATCTCGGGAGGCTGGCTGGCCCAAGATCCCGATACGCAACGGCTGAGCGAAGCCGATCTCAAAATCGTCACCCAACGGCATCCCAGCGCGGAGGAACGCGAAGCTTTGCTTTTTGCCTGGATCGTGGTCAAGCACGTCAAGAGCAATGCCATCGTTTTCGCGCGCCCGGGGCAGACCTTGGCCGTCGGCGCCGGGCAGATGAGCCGCGTGGATTCCGTCAAGATCGCCGCCCTCAAGGCGCAGCTGCCGCTGGCGGGATCGGTCGTGGGCAGCGATGCGTTCTTTCCCTTTCCCGATGGCGTCGAAGAGGCGGCGCGGCATGGCGCCACTGCCGTGATCCAGCCGGGCGGATCGGTGCGCGATGCCGACGTGATTGCCGCCTGTGACCGATTGGGTTTGGCCATGGCCTTGACCGGGGTGCGCCATTTCCGGCATTAGTCGCAGCTTGGGGGTGGCCACCCTCGCCATTGCCTGCCTGTCGTCCACCGCTTTCGCGGCGGCGCCGCGCCACTTGCCGCTCCATACGTTGCGGGTCATCGTCATCGACGTCGAGGGCGGCGCCGCCACGCTGATCGCCACGCCGGGCGGTCAAAGCATTCTGCTGACTCGCGGCTGGCGCCAGCCGGCGGCGGGGGCGGTGCGAGTGTTGGCGGCACTCCAGGAGCTCGATTTACGACGGCTCGATGTCTTGATCGCCGATTACTCGCCCGATTTGGCCGCCGCCGTGGCCGCACTGGCGCAACGCGTTCCCATCGGCGAATTTTGGGATGCGGGACTCCCCGCCCCCGCCGTGCCACGCTCGGCGCGCAACCCGCTCGCGACTTACATGCGTCTCAGCCAAGGCCGCCGCCTACGCCTGCATGCCGGCCAATCCGTGGCTTTGCGATCGGCCCCCAGCCGGCCGCCGCTTTCGCTGACCATTTTGGCGGCGGCGGCGGAGGCGGAGCATCGAGCCACCGCACTGATCAATCCGCTGTGCCATTCGGCGTCGCCACGCGCCGGCAAGGCGGTGCCGGCGCGCACCAGCCTGGTGGTCTTGTTTCAATTCGGCGAGTTTCGCTATCTGATCGGCGGCGATCCCGATGGGAGCGCCGAACTTTCCCTGATTTGCCCACGCGACGCAATCGGGCCGGTCAGCGTGTATCAGCTTAGCGAGTTTGACCCGCAATCCGCCCCCAATCCGGTGGTGATTCGCACCCTGCGGCCGACGGTGACGCTGGTAGCCAATATCGGCATGGACGGCGGCGCGGCCGCAACCCTGCAGGCGCTGCGCGCCGAGCTGCCGCAACGCGATCTTTACCAACTGCACCGGATCGATCCGCCGGCCGCGACGAGCGGCCAGGCACGTGCCAATGTCGCCAATCCCCCCGGCCTGGACTTCGGCCAGGGCCTACGCTTGGAAGTTGCCACGGACGGCCGCAGTTTTCGCGTGATCAATGAACGAACCGGGCAAGCCCGCGCTTACTCGAGCCTAGTCGCCCGCTGAGGATCCGCGCGCCTGCCCGTTGGATGTCGCCATCTCCGCTTGCTGCTTGCGGGCGATGAAGGCGGTGAGCCGTCCCAGACTGGCGAAATTGGCCGGCGTGATCTCCAGATCGGCAATGGAGATCGTGAAGCGGCGCTCGATGAAGCTCACCAAATCCAGGATATTGCCGGAGTCCAGCACCGATTCGAACAAGGGCTGATGGGCGGCCAGGTCGGCGGGAGTGGTCCCCGGCGCCAAATCGGTGGCAATGAAATGCGCCAGGATGTGTTCGGTCTGTTCCGAGGCCAGTGTGGGCGCCACGACCGAATTGGAAGCTTGCCGACCTCCACGGGGATGCTTAGAAGCCGTGAGCGCAACGGGCCTGCATAACCGGCCGTCGCCCAACGTAATCCAGCCGGACCAGCGCGAGCGTTCCCGAAGCAAAGGCGGTGCGGCCGTTTTCGGTCCTTCCGGAGGCCGTAATCGCCTTGGTGGGGTGGCAACTCGGCAACCTTAGAATCGCGCGTCCCGCTCTAATCGCCCAGAATTGCATGGACCACGGGTGGACCGAAGAGCATGAGAATTCCTTTGTCGCCGCGGCGGAATTTGCCCGCGCCGAAATCAACCCCACCATGGCTGCGCGAATGGCCAGCGGCGAATTGTCGCGTGCCCTCTGGCGTCGCTGCGCGGCATTTGGACTTTTTGGCCTGACGCTGCCCAAGGAACAAAGCCAACTCGGCGGCGATACGCTGAGCGCGGTGCGCGCTTGGCAGGGCTTGGGCTTCGGGTGCCTCGATGCCGGCTGGCTCATGGCCCTGGGCACGCATGCGTGGTGCGTGATCCTGCCGATCGCGCATTTCGCGAGCGCCGAGCAGCGTGCCCGCTATCTGCCCGCCTTGCTCGGCGGCGAGGCGATCGGCGCCATCGCCATCACTGAAACCGAGCATGGCTCCGACGTGCGCGCCTTTGCCACCCAAGCGGCCGCTCATGGCGCCGGTTATGTTCTGCGCGGTGCGAAAGCGTTCATTACCAACGCGCCGGCGGCGGATCTGTTCTTGGTTTTTGCCGCCACCGAGCCGGCGGGTGGCTATTTCGGAACTTCAGCTTTTTTGGTCGAGAGATCCCAACCCGGCGTTCGCGTCGGGCCGCCGCTGGCAAAGATGGGGTTGCGCACCAGTCCAATGGCGGAGATGACCTTTGACGACGTGGTGCTCGATCCCGGACGACTCTTGGGCGAGGCCGGCGCGGGCCAATCTCTGCTGCGCACCGCGCTCGAATGGGAACGGGGCTGCCTGTTGGCGCCCGCGGTGGGCATCATGGAGCGGCTGCTGGCGGCCGCTAGCGCATACTGCATGGCGCGCCACCAATTTGGCCGGCCTATCGGCGAGTTCGAGGCGGTCGGCCATCAATTGGCGGAGATGAAGCTGCGTCTTGAATGCTCGCGCCTGCTGCTCGAGGATTTCGCGCGGCGCAAGGATGCCGGCATCAAGGCCGATGCCCAAGCGGCGATGGTGAAGCTGCACGTCAGCGAAAGCTGGAGTTTTTGTGCCGCCACGGCCCTGCACCTACACGGCGCCTACGGCTATTGCGCCGATCTGGAGTTCGAGCGCAACTGGCGCGATGCCGTGGCCAGCACGCTCTATTCGGGCACTTCCGAGATGCAGCGCAATGCGATTGCCGAGAGCCTGCTTACGCGCCAACGCGAGCACGCCTTGCGGCGGCAAAGCATGCCGGCCTAAGGACAACAAGGATGATTCCGTGGCTTCTCCCTCACGCGGTCGAACAGGCTGTGGCCCGCTATCCGGAACGGCCCGCCCTGCGCGACGGCGATCGGGAATGGAACTACCGACAGCTCTGGAGCGAGAGCGGCGCCTTGGCGGCGGGACTGCAAACGCTGGGGCTTGTCCCGGGCGGACGAGTCGGCATTTGGCTCAAGAAGTCGGCGGCCGCGGCTCACGCGATCTTGGCCACGCTGCGCGCTGGTGGCGCCTACGTGCCGCTCGATCCCTTCGCCCCTGCGGCGCGCATTGCAAATCTAATCCGCGACTGCGGCCTCGAAATCCTGATTGCCGATGCGCGGCTGGCGAGCGCGGAGGAACTGAGGCGGCCGGGATTTCCTTTGCGTCATCTCGTCCTCGCCGAGGAATCTTGCGGGTCCCCGCTGGTCTGGCGAAACCTTCCGCGGGGCGAGGCGGCGCCGCGTCCGGTAGCCGGCGTAGGCGCCGATTTGGCGTATGTGCTCTACACTTCCGGCTCGACCGGGCAGCCAAAGGGCGTGATGCACTGCCACCGCCATGCGCTCAATTTCATCGCCTGGGCCGCCGACGAGGTGGAGTTGCGGCCCGCGGACCGCGTTGCCAGCGTCGCCCCATTTCATTTCGATCTTTCGATCTTCGACCTGTTTGCCACGTGGAGCCGTGGCGCCTGCCTCTGTCTTCTGGACGCGGTGACGGCGCGGTTTCCTTCCGCGATGGCCGCGTGGCTCGACCAGGAGCGCATCACCGTCTGCTATGCAGTGCCCTCCGCCTGGGTTCGCTTGCTGCCTTGTTGCGATCCGCGCAGCGGCGGCGCCCGCCTGGAGGCGCTGCGGACGTTCATTTTCGCCGGCGAAGTGTTCCCCGCGTCACCGCTCCGCGCCTGGGTGGCACGGCTGCCGGCGGCGAGTTTTTACAACTGGTATGGGCCCACGGAAACCAATGTGTGCGCCGCCTACCGGCTTCCGGCGGCGCCCGCCGCGGTGCCCGAGCCGCTGCCGATCGGCGTGGCTTGTCCAAATTTCGAATTGCGACTTGGCGACGAGGAGGGGCGGCCAGTCGCTCACGGCGCGATCGGATACCTGTGGGCGCGGGGCGAGCTTTTTCTCGGCTATTGGGGCGATGAGGCGCGCATGGCAGCGGTGTTGCGGCGCCTGCCCGGACCGGCTTTGCTGCCTTCAGAGTGGTACAACACCGGCGATCTGGCCCGGTGCGATGCCGCCGGCGTGTGGTATTTCGAAGGGCGGCGCGACGATGTGGTCAAGGTCCGCGGCTATCGCGTTTCCTTGCTGGAAGTGCAACAAACGCTGCTGCGGGCGCCCGAGGTGCGCGGCGCCGCGGTGATGTTGGTCGGCGCCGGCGCCGGCGAGGGCGACCTTCACGCCTACGTGGTCAGCAGCGCCGGCGAGCTTGCGGATGCGGCCGCCTTGCGGGCTTGGTGCGCGCACTCGCTACCACACTATATGGTCCCCGCGATTCACTTCGTCTCCAAGCTGCCGGAAACCGCCACCGGCAAGCTCGACCGGCCTCGGCTATTGCAGCTGGCGCGGGGAGGAACGGCGGCATGAGCGCGACGCGTACACTGCTCGAAACGCCCCAGCGCGGCGCGGCGGCGCGCGCGGCGGCGGCGCCGGTTCGGATGCCGCGAATGTTCACGCCGCGGCTTTACCGGCGCATGCAAAACGGCCTTGGGGGCAGCGGCGCCGGGCGATGGCTCGGCTTCCACGTGCACGTTTATATCGCCGCCGAGCGCGACAGCCTGCGCCATCCGGCCCGCCCGCCGCGTGAGCTGCGCCTGGGGCAAGAAACGGAAGCTGCGCTGCCAGCGCTGGCCGCCGTACGCCCGGAGCCGCCCGAGCGGCTGCGCGCCCGCTTCGCCGCCGGGCACTGGTGTTTTGCCGCCTGGCGCGCGGACCGCTGCGTAGCCTATCTCTGGGCGGCGCCCGGCCCAACGGAATTGACTTCGCAATTTGGCTGCTCCTGGCGCGTGCCGGCGGGAGTGGTCTGGATCTACGACCTATTCACGGTGGCCGGCGTGATCGGCGCCTTCGGCCATCTTAATCAGGCACTGTGGAAGGGGATGGGCGAGCGGCTGCACCTAATCGCCGGACAAGTCGAACTGGACAACCACGCCTCGCGCGCGGCGCATGCCTCGCTGGGCTTTCGCGAACTCGGAGTCATCTGGAGCTGGCGCGTGGGCCCCTGGCGCTGGCACTGCTTGTGCGCCCAGCAGCCGCGGCGGCGTTGCTGGCGTTGGGGTTTGGCAGCCGTGGCCCCTTACGACTGGATGCCGGTGGAGCGCGGACATTGAGAACGGATGCCAGTGCGGTCAACGCCGGAAATCAGCATGCCGATTCTTACGCCGGCGCGGTGGCGCTGCAATGCGCCTGCGGCCGCGCTCTTGCCATGAGCGGCGACTCCATCGTCTGCGTATGCGGTCGGCATCTCGGCGCGCGCGGCAGCGGCGTGTGGCGAGTGGGCCAGCCGGCCGCCTATTGGGGCGAGCTCCTGAGTGAGCAGCTCGAGGATCTCCTCGCCATGAGCCGCCGGCTAGGGTGGCGGCGCGCGGTGGAAAAACTGACTCCGGAGTTGACCGGCTATCTCGCCGATCCACGCCGGGCCACGTTCATGGATATCCTGCCCGCGCTTCCCGGCAGCCGAATCTTGGAGCTAGGGGCCGGCCTGGGCGCCATCGCCAGCGCGCTGGCGCGTGAATTCGACGTGACCGCTCTCGAAGGCGTGGAGCTTCGGGCGGAATTTATGGCCCTGCGCGCCGCGCAAGACGGCCTCGAGCGCCTGCGCGTTATCTGCGCCGATTGGCACCGTATCCGATTCGCACCCAGGCAGTTCCACGCCATCATCCTGAATGGCGTTCTGGAATGGGCGGCGATCGGCGATCGCGTCGGCTCGCCGCGGCAGGCGCAAATACGGTTTTTGCGCCGCGTGCGCGACTGGTTGGCGCCACGGGGCACGATTTATCTGGCGATCGAGAACCGCTTTGGCTGGCCGGAATTGCGCGGCGCCGTCGATCACAGCGGCCTGCCCTATACCAGCCTGCTACCGCGCTGGCTGGCGCAATGGATTTGCGGCTTGTGGTCGCCCTATCGCTCCAGCACCAATCGCGGCTACCGCACATACACGTATTCCCATGCCGGCTATCGCCGCCTTGTGCGCGAAGCCGGCTTGGCAGTGCGGCAAACCTATATCTGCCCATTGGGCTATAACCTGCCGCTCGACCTGATGCCCTTGCATGCCGGCGCGCTGCGATTTCAAAAGGCCAATCGCCAGCGAGCGGCGAGTTGGCGCTTGGCGGCATGGCGGAGCCAACTCGCCTGGCCTTGGCTCTATCGCCTCGCGGGCGGAGACTTCGCCTTCTTTTTGACCCAGGCCGAGGCGCGGACGCCGACGGCAGGCTTCCCATGGCAGGATTCCGACGGTGCATGAATTGATCTGGCGCTACTGGGAATGCGAAGGCGGCGACGCCGTCCTCGTTCCCTTGGCGGCGGATTGCGGTGCCAGCACGATCGCGTGTTTTGCCGCGCGCGGCGGCTCCGTTCCAATCTGGATCGCTAAGGTGGCCCGCACGCGGGATGGCTGCGATCGGCTGCGTCGCGAACAAGCCGCCCTCGCCCGGCTCGCCCCTTGGCACGCGCGCATTCGGCTGCCGCGGATTCTCGAATGGCGCGAGGCGGCGGCCGACAGCTGCCTGATTCAAACCGGGCTGGCAGGCCGTACTCCCCGGTGGAGAGCTTCCCGCCGGGGGCTGGTCGGCAAGGCCCGCGAAGTCACGGAAGCGATCGCCTCCTGGATTCTCGAACTGCAAACCCTGGTACCCTCGCCCCGCGCAGCCGGCGTGCAACAACTCGCCGCAGAATGGCTGAGCCAGAACCACGGCCCGGCTGAGCCGTGGATGCCGGCGGAGTTGAACGGGGCCCTCGAAGATGCTCTTCGGGACAGCGAGGAATTACCCGCGGTCGCCACGCACGGAGATCTATGGTATGGCAATGCGCTGTGGCGAAGCGGATTGGCCGGCATTACCGATTGGTGCGGCTTTGATGCCGGCACGCCGCTCGACGATCTGCTTTCCTTCTTGATCAAGTGCCCGGCCCGCAACAAGGATCGGCCGGCTCTTTTCCGCGCGCTCTTCTTCGACGGCAAACGATTGTCGCGCCAGGCGTGGGCGCTGGCGGCACGGCTCGCGCCGCCGGCTTCGTGGCGGCTGTGCTTCTATTTCTTCCTGGCACGGCGATTGTGGTGGGAGGCAGGCCGATCTTACCAGTTCCGCAGCGCCGACGAGCGCGCCGATTCCCGTGCCGAGTGGGAGGCCTCGCTGGCGTGGTTGGCCGAGCGCGGCTTCCCTGCGCCTTGGGCCAATCTCGGCTGAGCCGGCGCCGGTGGCATTCGCACCCGCGCGCGCGATACTATACCGTCAAGAAGCCGCTCGCTTCGGCGTGTCTCGTCCACCAACTTTGCCTCTCCCCACATTTTCCAACCTGCCTCGGGAAGCCGACACTACTCCTGCCTATTTGGCCGGCTCGCAGCGAGTCATTTATGCCGCCATCGCCGGCAACGCCGCGATCGCCGCCAGCAAATTCTTCGCCGCCATGGTGACCGGCAGCGCGGTGATGCTGGCGGAAGGGATTCACTCCGTCGTCGATACCGGCAACGAACTGCTGCTCTTGCTGGGAAGCCGGCGCAGTTTGCGGCCCGCCGACTCCATTCATCCCTTCGGCTACGGCAAGGAGCTCTATTTCTGGTCCCTATTGGTGGCGATGCTGGTCTTCGCCCTCGGCAGCGGGCTCTCGATCTACGAGGGCATCGCGCGTCTGCTGTCGCACGAGCAGGTTCTATCGAGACCCGCCGCAAACTACATCGTATTGGCCGTCGCGGCGGTCTTCGAGTTTCTGACCTGGATGGTTGCGCAGCATGAACTGAACCGCTTTCGGCCCCGGGGCCTGAGTCTGTGGGCCACCATCCAGCGCAGCAAGGACCCGAGCGTCTTCTCCGTTTTCCTCGAGGATACCTGCGCCCTCGCCGGCTTAGCCGTCGCCGCGGCGGGCATCTTTCTCAGCCATCGCTTCGGCTTGCGCTGGCTCGATCCGGCGGCCTCGCTGGTGGTGGGCGGGCTATTGGCCGGCGCCGCCTGGATTCTGGCGCGCGAGAGCCGCGCCTTGCTCGTCGGCGAAAGCGCCACCGAGGAGCAGATTCGCGCCGTGCGCGACATGATCGCCGCCGAGCCGGCGGTCGAGCAAGTGGGCCGTCTTTTCACCATGCAACTGGGGCCGGGCGCGGTACTGATGACCGCCAATATCCGTTTCCGGCGCGAACTTAAAATGCCCGACCTCGAGGCCGCCATCGACCGCATCGAGCGCCAAGCCAGAGCTATCGACCCCACCATCCGTCACATTTTCCTGGAAGCCGAATCGCTGCGCGCCACGCCTGGCGTGGAAACGCCGCGCGATCGCTCTTAAGCGGCGGCTCGGTTGGCGCAGGCGGCCGCGCCGAGGCGGAGTAGGGAGTACAATGACCCTGCTGGGAAAGGAACCGTCGCATGAAAACTCTCGCTGGTTTCGTGGTGCTCTTCGTGGTCGCCGCGCCCTTCGCCTTCGCGCAAGGCAACCCCGTCTCCGATTCGGTGCGCTCGATCGTGACGCACCAGGAACGCAATTTGGTCGCCGCCGCCGAGTCCATGCCGGAGAGCAAATATAGCTATCATCCGACCCCGCAGCAGATGACCTACGGCCAGCTCATGCTTCACATCGCCAATTCGAACATTTTTCTTTGCTCGAAGATCAGCGGCCAGGCGGCGCCCAAAGGCGCCAAGCTCGCCGCCACTTCCCCCAAGTCCGATTTGGTGTCCCACCTTCGCGAGTCGTTTAGCTTCTGCCACAGCGCCCTGGCCGGCGTGACTGACAGCGAGTTGAGCCAGCCGGTGACTCTCTTCCGCGGCCGGCAACAGACCAAGGCCGCGGCCATGATCGGCATCACCGACGATCTGGCGGATCATTACGCGACGGCGGCGAATTATCTGCGCCTGAATGGCATCCTGCCACCCACGGCGCGGCATCGCGGCGAGATGTAACCTCCCGGCGCGGGCCCTATTCGCTTTTTAGGCTCCGCTCCATGAGCGCCCGCAGGGCTTCGCGCGGCGCCAGATCCTCGAAGAGCACCCGCCGCATCTGCTCCGTGATCGGCATTTCCACGCTCACGCGGGCGGCCAGGCGGCAGGCAGCGGCTGTGGTGGGGACGCCTTCCGCCACCATGGTCATGCCGGCCAGGATTTCCGCCAGCTTGCGCCCCTTGCCCAAGGCCACTCCGACACCGCGGTTGCGGCTGAGGCCGCCGCTGCATGTCAAGACCAGGTCGCCCAAGCCGGCCAAGCCGGCCAAGGTTTCAGCCTTGCCGCCGCAGGCGCGGACCAGGCGGGTGATCTCTGCTAGTCCGCGGGCGATCAGCGCGGCGATGGTATTCGAGCCCAAGCCGAGGCCGTCGCAGATGCCGGCGGCGATGGCGATGATGTTTTTTGTGGCCGCTGCCAATTCCACGCCGGTCACGTCGTCGCTGCGGTAGAGCCGAAAGCTCGGGGTGGAAAACTCGCGCTGCGCGGCCCGGGCCAGCTTGTCGTCGCTCGCCGCCACCACCAGCGCCGTGGGATCGCCGCGCGCTACTTCCAGCGCGAAGGTTGGGCCGCTCAGCACCGCCAGGCGCGAGGCACAGTCCGTGCCGCCACGCGGCCGCAGCGCATCCGCCGCCACTTCGCTCATCCGCATCAGCGAGACCTCTTCCAGGCCCTTTGTCGCGCTGATCAGGATGACATCGGCGCCGAGATAGGGTTCCAGCGCCGATAACGTAGCGCGGAAATATTGCGAGGGAACGGCCATCACCACGGTTCCCGCGCCCTTCAGCGCCTCTTCCAAGTTCCCCGTCGCCTGGACGGTTTCAGGCAGGCGAATCCCGGGCAGGAAGAGCGGATTCTCCCGCCGCTGGCGCAGCGCCGCTCGCACTTCCTCCTCGCGCGCCCACAGGCGCACGGCGCGCCCGTTTTTCGCCCAGACCGCCGCCAGCGCCGTTCCCCAGCTGCCAGCGCCCACGATGGCCAGCGGCGATTTGCCGGCCAGTGTCGTGCCACTCGCCGTCATCGTGCGGCGCCGCCCTCGCGGGTCGAGCCGCCGGGTGCGAGGGCCACTCGTTGTCCGAAGCGGCGCTCCTGGCCGCGCAGCAGCCGCCCGATGTTGCCGGCGTGGCGGGCGAAGATCAGCGCTATTGCCACGGCCGTGGCCACATAGATGATCGGTGGGTAACCGCTGCCGACCTCGTGCCACCGCAGGAACGGAAAGGCGAGGCTCGCCG
>JBOGKX010000034.1:0-15998 GCA_050746125.1 Terriglobales bacterium
GCGCGCCGCGGCGCGCATTTCCGCTTCGGCATCGGCGAAGCCGGCCGCCACCGCCGCGCGCTGCGCGGGGGCAACCGGCGCGGGCCGCTCGCGGACCTCGATGCCGGCGGCGCACAGGGCGGCGACGAGCGCGTTTTGCGCCGGGGTCAGATCGGAAAAGCCGGCCAGCTCGATCTCGCGCGGCGGACGCCACGCGTTCGCGGCCAGCCGCGCCGTCAACTCCGCGGCCAGCTCGGCGCGGCTGAGCCAGCCGCCTTCGGCGCAGCGGCGGCGAAACTCCGCATGCCAATCGCGAAACGTCGCGGCGTCGGGGGACCGATCCCAGGCTTCGGGCGAGATCGCCAACCGGTAGTCGTACAGCGCCGCGCAGGCGCGGTCGGCCTCGGCGGCGGTGGCGGAAATGGATACCAGAGCGGCGCCGCCGGCATCGCGGATGATGCTCCGCCACAGGTAAGCCTGCTGCGCTTCGTCGAGCAAGGGCGGCGCGTCGGCGCCGGCGAGCGACAGTTCGCTCCATTCGCGCTCGAGCCAGCCATGCCAGGGAAGAATGTCGGCGCCGGCCCAGGCGCGCCGGCCGGCGGCGCGCTGGGCGGCGTCGTAATCGGCGCGCAACAAACGAGCCAGGCGGTTGGTGGCGGTGAGGAGCATGGCGGCGCAAACCAGTGTATGTCGGCGGCGGATTAGAGCGGAGATATCTCGGTCGTAAGGATTAAGCGCGGAGGCGCGGAGGGCCAAAGGGCGAAGGCCACGCTGCCTTGATAGACCTTCTCGAAGCCGCTTTCGGATTGCGAAACGGAATAGATGGGCCGCACCCACCAGGCGCTGGCGCCGGGCGCGTGCAGGCGGATGCGGAAGCGCCGCCAGCCATCCTCGAAGGCCAAGTCCTCGCCTGGCAACTCGCCTTGCCAATCGAGAGGCAGCCGCTGCCCGCCGCAAACGATGGCGCGATCGGGGGAGCCGGCCGCCAATAAGTTAAAGACCATTTCCAGGCCGGCGGCGGAGCCCGGCGGCGAGGTCAGCTCGATTGCGCAGTCGAGGCGGCTGCCGGCGGCGGCTTCTGCGATCGTGAAGAGCTTACGCGCCGCGCCGCCTGGGGCGGAGAGGGAGGCGGCAAGGGGCGCTGCGCCGCACGTTTCGACGGCGTAGGGGCCGGCGGCGAGGGCGGCGTCCTCGCCGAGTTCGAGGCGCAGGAAATTGGCGAAGTTTTTGCCGGCGGGGAAGCAGTAGAGGCGATGGCAGGCGCGGAGATAGCGATCGTATTGCAGCAACGCGCCTAGCTCGGCCGCGGGCGCGGCGGCGGCGCCGGGCAGTTGCGCCGGGTTGGCGGCGACTTGGGCGCGAATCTGCGCGTGATAGGCCTCGGGACGGCGCATCAGCGAATTAACGAGGTTGGCGGCGGCGGGCAGCCAATCGAGCTCGCGGACGACGCCGCCCTCGGCGGCCGCGAGCACGGCGCGCAGCCGACGATCGCGCAGGACGACAACGTCGCCGCCGTCGCGATCCAAGTCGCCGCGCCAGGCGGCCAGGTCGGGCTCGCGCGCGGCGAGGCGCGCCTCGGCGCGCAGCAGGTGGGTGTAGGCGACATTGCGCAGGTGGGGTGCATACAGGCCGCCGAAAAGGCCGTGCCAATAGGCGTCATTGCACTCGGCGGCGAGCAGATCGTCGCGCGCTTGTTCGTCGCCAGCGGCGGCGGTGCGCTCGCCGAGCGCCAGCGAATATTTATGCATGGCGTTGGCTTCGGGATATTTGGCGAGGAAGTTGCGCCAGGGCGCGCCGCAAAGAAAGCGGCGGTAGGGCGCGGCGGCCGGATCGGCGCGCGCGGCGGCCAGGGTTGCGGCGGCGGCGGCGGGCAGCGCCCACTGCATCATCTCTTCGTAGGCGGCCGTGGGCGGATAGGCCAAGCCCAGCGCCGGGCGCTCGGCCAACGCCTCGCCGAGGCGGACAGTGCGGAGCAAACCCGAGCTTTCTTCCAGGCGATCCAAAAAGCGGCGCAGCCAGCCGCCGCGGATCACGTGTTCGTACGTGTGCGGCCAGCTGCCGAATTTTTCCAGGTCGTCGCCCATGGTCAGCAGCGCGCCGGGCTGCGCGGCGGCGACGCGCGCGAGGAACTCGAGCGACTCGGCCTCGGGGCGGAAGGGGATCGCCAGGCGCAGGAACTGATTCGAGGGTACGAGCTTGACGGTCGCGCCGTTGTGTTCGGCGATGACGTATCCGTAGGTGCGCTCGGGGTCGATGCCGGTGAGCAGGAGGTGGGTGTCATCGACGAGGGCATAGTCGAGGCCGGCGGCGGCGAGGGTAGCGGGGAGGTCGGGCTCCCAGACGCGCTCGGCCAGCCAGGCGCCGCGCGGAGCGGCGCCGAAGAGCGAGGACACGCGGTCGCGCAAACGCCGCAACTGCTCTTGGCGGTCGCGCTCGGGGATGGCGGCGAGGATCGGCTCGTAATAGCCGCCGCCCAAGATCTCAAGCCTGCCGGCAGCGACGAGGGCGTGCAGTTGGGCAATGTAATCGGGATGACGCGCCGCGAGCCAAGAGAGCAGCCAGCCGCTGAAATGGAGGGTGAGGCGCAGCGAGGAATGGCGCTCGACTTCGGCGACGAAGGGCGCGTAAGACGTGCGGTACGCCTCCTCGACGACGTGATCGAAATTATCCACCGGCTGGTGGGCATGCAAGACCAAGGCGAGGGAGACGGCCACGCTGAAATGTTAAACTGCACGCGGGACGATGAGCGCGCGCAAGATCGACGGAGCGGCGATTGCCGCGCAGATTCGCAGTGAGTTAAAGCAGCGCGTGGACGCGCTGGCCGCCGCCGGCCGGCCGCCCGGGCTGGCGGTGGTGCTTATCGGCGACAACCCGGCCTCGGCGCTGTACGTGCGCAGCAAGATGCGCGCGGGCGCGGAACTGGGCATCCGCTCGATCGAGGTGCTGCGGCCCGCCGGCATCACGACCGAAGAGGCGCTGGCGATCGTCGGCGAGCTGAACGCCGACGCGAGCGTGGATGGCATCTTGGTGCAGCTGCCCTTGCCGCCGCAGGTCGATACGCAGCGGGTGCTGATCGCGGTCGATCCCGGCAAAGACGTGGACGGCTTTCATCCCATCAATGCCGGCAACCTGATGGCCGGGCGGCCCGGCTTTGTGCCTTGCACCCCGGCCGGCATCATCCAAATGCTCGAGCGCTCCGGCATCCGCATGGCCGGCCAGAACGCGGTGGTGGTGGGCCGCAGCGACATCGTCGGCAAGCCGCTGGCGCTGCTGCTGCTGCGCCGCGATGCCACGGTCACCATCGCCCATTCGCGGACGCGCGACTTGGCGGCGGTCTGCCGCGGCGCCGATATCCTGGTGGCGGCGGTGGGGAAACCGGGGCTGATCGGGCGCGAGCACATCAAGCCGGGCGCCGTGGTGGTGGACGTGGGGAGCAATAAGCTGACGCAGCGGGCGGAGGTGGAGCGTTTCTTTGCCGGCGATGGGGAGCGGATGGCGGAGTTCGAGCGGCGCGGCGCGACTTGGATCGGCGACGTCGAGCCGGCGGCGGTGCGCGCGTTAGCCTCCGCCTTCACGCCGGTGCCGGGCGGCGTGGGTCCGCTCACCATTGCGATGTTGATGGCGAATACCGTCGCCGCCGCCGAACAGCGGCGAGGCTGACCGAGGAGGGGGCGGCATGCTGCGCGTGGGGCTGACCGGCGGGCTTTGCTCGGGCAAGAGCACGGTGGCGGCCTGGCTGGCGGAGATGGGCATTCCGGTGCTCAATGCCGACGCCATCGGGCACGAGTTTCTGGCCGCCGGCACACCGGTATATGCCGCGTTAGTGAACACCTTCGGCCCGGCCATTCTCGACGCCGGCGGCGCGGTGGATCGCCGCGCGCTGGCCAGCCGGGCATTCGCCAGCCCGGCCGCCACGCGCTCGCTCAACGCCATTCTGCATCCGCCGATTCAGGCCGAGGCCGACCGCCGCTTGGCGGAACTGGAGCGGGCCGGCCAGCCGCTGGCGGTGGTGGAGGCGGCATTATTCATCGAGGCCGGCTCACACCGGCGCTTCGACCGGCTGGTAGTAGTCACCTGCGACCGGGAAGAGAAGATCCGCCGTTTTCTGCTGCGCGCGCACGCCAGTCGGGCGGAGGCGGAGGCGCGGCTGGCAGCGCAGATGCCGGACGAAGAAAAGGCGCGGCTGGCGGATTTCGTCGTGGACAATTCCGGGACGCTCGATGGCTTGCGGCGGCAGGTGAATGACTTGGGCGCGCAACTGCGGGTGATAGCGGGCGCGGAGTGAGCGCCGGCAGCGGCCCGCTGCTAAAGTGTTCTGCATGAGCCGGATTGCACGTCCTCTCGCGCTGGCCGCGATACTGGCCGGTGGCTTCGCCCTTTACACCGTGCTCGGCCGCGAGTCACCGCGCCTGGAGCGCGCCGACGTGAAGCTGGCCGAAGCCGCGCCACAGTCCCGCTACGAGTCATCCGAGCTGCGCAACATTGAGGTGTACAAGCGGGTGCGCCCGTCCGTCGTCAACATCACCACCCAGATCATCGCCTTCGATCTGCTGTTCGGGCCGGTGCCGGAATCGGGCCAAGGCTCCGGCTTCATCCTCAATCCGGACGGCTATATCCTCACCAACTATCACGTCATCCGCAACGCCCGGCGGCTGCGCGTGGCATGGACGCCGAGCCGCAACGAAACCCACCGCTACACGGCGCAAGTGGTGGGAACCGCCCCGCAAATCGACCTGGCGGTGATCAAGATCGACGCCAAGAATTTGCCCGCGGTCACGCTGGGCGACTCCAGCAATCTGCAGGTGGGACAAAACGTGCTGGCGATCGGCAATCCCTACGGTCTGCCGGGGACCATGACGCAAGGCATTATCAGCTCCATCCGCACCGTGCGCGACCCGGAGGGCGGCGTCAACATCGACAACGCCATTCAAACCGACGCGCCCATCAACCCCGGCAACAGCGGCGGGCCGCTGCTCAACAGCATGGGCCAGGTGATCGGCATCGACAGCGCCATTTATTCGCAGACGGGTTCGAATATCGGCATCGGCTTCGCGATTCCCATCAACTTGGCCAAGGCGGTGCTGCACGACCTGATCACCACCGGGCACGTGAACCGGCCGTCGCTGGGCATCAGCGACTATCCGGTCTCGCCCGACATGGCCGAGCAGCTGAACCTGCCAGTGGAACGCGGCGTGCTGGTCCTGGACGTGCCGTCCGGATCGGCGGCGGCGCAGGCCGGTTTGCGCGGCGGCACGCAGCCCGGCTACATCGGCAACACCCCGGTCAAGTTCGGGGGCGACATCATTGTGGCGATCGACGGGCAGCCCGTTTATTCGCAGGACGACATTGCGCGGATGCTGATCACGAAGCACGCCGGCGAAACCGTGGCGCTGACGATCTATCGCGGGCAGCGGGAGATGACGCTGCATGTCGTCCTGGGCCGAGCCCACGCAACTAGTCTTTAGGCGCGGCGATAGGCGTCGCAGGGCGTCGTTGGCGGTCGCTCGGCCTCCTTCACGTACATTGGGGTACGCTCAGTCGGCCTCGCTCCCGCCGCCTCGCCCTGCTCGCCTCTCGCCACGCTCAAATGTGGTTGTGGGTGTGGGCGCACGCTCGGCGGCAGTAAAGGCACGGGCGCGGCGATAGGCGTCGCATAGCGTCGTTGTCGGGAAGCCGGGCTTGCTCACGCGAGGCTTCGCTTGGTGCTCCGCTGCGCTGCGCTTCCGGGTACGCTGCGCCGCCCGGCTGCCCTCCGCCTCGCTCTGCTCGCGGCATTTCTTGGCGCTTCGCTTGGCCGCGCTCGGGTGTGCTTGTGAGAGTGGGCGCACGCGCGGCGGCAGTAAAGGCACGGGCGCGGCGATAGGCGTCGCCGCATGGCTCATAGCTCATAGCGGGAAGGCGGCGGCTAGTTTGGGGCCCAGCGCGGGCGACTACACTGGGAGGACCAAGAGGATGGCGGCCAGCGCATTCACCTACACGATCTATATTCGCGCCGCGCTTGAAAGCGTTTGGCGGGCACTGAGGACGCCAGAGTTCACCCGCCAATATTGGTGCGAAACCTGGCAGGATTCGGCCTGGGAAACCGGCGCGACCTGGCGCTTGATGGCCCCCGACGGGCGCGTGGCCGACACGGGAGAAGTCGTGGCGATCGATCCGCCGCGGAAGTTGGTGCTGTGCTGGCGCCACCAGCTGCAACCCGACCTGCGGGCGGAGGGCAACACGCTTTGCACATACGAGCTGGAGCAGGCCGACGACGCCGTGAAGCTCACGGTGCGGCATGAGAGCGAGATTGCGGGCTCGAAGCTAATTGAAGACTTTGCCCGGGGCTGGCCCCCGATTTTATCGAGCTTGAAAAGCTTGCTCGAAACCGGAGCGCCCCTGGAGCTAACTCGCCGCTGGGCGGAAAGCGTCTAGCCGGCTACAGGCGCTCGATTTGGATTTGGGGTAGGAGGCGGGCGACGTCCTCGGAGCGCACCTGGGCGCATTCCTTGGTGAGGACGTTGGCGGTGCCGCAGGCGACGGCCAGGCGCAGACATTCCGCGTGGGCGAGGCCGCGAGCCAGACCGACGGCGAAGCCGCCCAAGGCGGCGTCGCCCGAGCCCACGGAGTTGATGCGGGCCACGCTGGGGGCGAAAACGCGCAGGGCCTCGCCGTCGCCGGTGGCGAAAAGTCCAGCGGCGCCATTCGAAATGAGCGGGCATTCGACGCCCAGGGCGCGGAGCCGGGCGAGGGCGGCGGCGAAGTCGCGAGGCGATTCGAGGCGAACGCCGAGCAGGTCCTCGGCTTCGACGCGATTGGGCTTGATGGCGCGCGGGCGCGGCCCGTCGCCGTTGGCGGGCAGCGCGGCGCGCAGCCATTGCCGGCTGGTGTCGAGCAAGACGGTGCGGCCCGGGCGGGAGGCGTCGGCGATCAGGTCGCGATAAACGGGATCGGGGCAGCCGGGCGGCACGCTGCCGGAAAGCACCACTACGGTGACTTCGGCACCGAGGCCGCGCAGGCGCTCCCGCAGCGCGGCGAGCGCTTCGCGGCCGACGGCCGCCCCGGGCTCGACGATCTCGGTCTCGGTGCCGTCGTCCTCGACTAGGACGAAGGCGGTGCGCGTGGCGGCGCCGACCGGCACCGGCGCGACGCGGATGCCCTCGCGCTGCATCTCCGCCAGGAGAAAGTCGCCGGTATAGCCGCCGAAGAAGCCAAGCACTAGAACTTCTGCGCCGAGCACCCGCATCACCCCGGCGCCATTGATCGCCTTGCCGCCGGCAGAAGTCACGACTTCGGCGACCTGCTGGTGGCAGCCGCGGGCCAGGGTGGGCAGGCGCAGGTACTTATCCACGGCCGGATTCAAAGAAACAGCGCAGATCATGGGCGGGCGAAAAACGCCAGACCTCATTGTGCCATCGCGCCCCGCCAGCGTTACACCGGGTCCTATACTGATTTCATGGCCATGCCAACTACCGAAGTTCTCCTCGACGCCCTCCGCCAGGTTCGCGACCCGGACCTGGGCCGGGATATCGTGGGCTTGGCCATGGTGCACGATTTGGCGGCGCGGGACGGGGAAGTCTGGCTCACGCTGCGCGTGCCCAATACCACGCCGGCGCTGCGGGAGCGCCTGGAAGCCGAGGCGCGGGAGCGGCTGCTCGCTCTTTCCGGCGTGGCGCGCGTCCATATCGGGCTGGATCTAGCGGTGCCGGCCGCCCGCGGTCTGGCCGGCAAGCAGGGGATTCCCGGAGTCAAAAACATCGTCGCGGTGGGATCGGGCAAGGGCGGAGTGGGCAAGACCACGGTGGCGGTAAATATGGCCATCGCCCTGGCCGAACTCGGCGCCGTGGTGGGGCTGATGGATGCCGACGTGTACGGCCCCAATGTGCCGCGCATGATGGCGATCCAGGAGTCGCCGCGCGTGATCGGGCAAAACCGCATCGAGCCCTTGCGCAATTTCGGGGTCAAGGTGATGTCGATGGGGCTGATCAGCCCGGGCGACCAGCCGGTGATCTGGCGTGGCCCCATGCTGCACAGCGCGATACAACAGTTTTTGCGCAACGTGGAGTGGGGCGATCTCGATTACCTCATCATCGACATGCCGCCCGGTACCGGCGACGTGGCGCTGACGCTGGCGCAGAGCGTGCCGATGAGCGGCGCGGTGGTGGTGACGACGCCCTCGGACGTTTCGCTCGAGGACGCGCGCAAGGCGTTGGGAATGTTCCTACACCTCAAGATCGACGTTTTGGGCGTAGTCGAGAACATGAGCTCCTTTGAATGCCCACACTGCCGGCACGCAATCGACATTTTCAGCCAGGGCGGCGGACGGCGCATCGCCGACCACTATGGGGTGCCGTTCCTCGGGACGCTGCCGCTCTTGCCCGCGGTGCGCGAAGGCGGCGATCGTGGCCAGCCGGTGGCGGTGGCGGGGGCTGCCGACGAGGCGGCGCAGCCGTACTATGCGGTGGCGCGGCGGGTGGCCGCCGAGGCCAACTTGCGGGCGGCGACGGCTGGCGAGGACGTGATTCGCATTCGCGCCTGAGCGCGGGGAGAGCAGGATGGAGGAACGAGACTTCTTTTTGGAAAAGCAGGTCAGCAAGCCCGCGCACCTGACCTGCACTTTCTGCGGCACGGCCGGAGAGTATCAGCTCACCTGGGTGATGCGGACCAAGAAGTCCAGCTTGCCGCCGCGCGCCGACGGCGTGGACCGGGCGCGCTTCGCCAAGCTGCAATCCTACATGGTGCGGCGCGACGACAAAATCGCCTGCCAGAACCCACGCTGCCGCAAGACCTTCGAGATTAGCGGCGTGCAGTCGGTGGTTTTGCTTTAAAATCGCACTGGGGATGGGGTTCCCCATGCGGCCGCCGTGGCCGCGAAACCGTCCAGACAAGGGCTGATGACCCCTACAATGCGGCGGCTCAAGCGAGCCGTTGCGGTTGCAGGGGACATCAACATGGAAATTGTCTATCTAGCCCTGGCCGGGGCGGCGGGGGCGGTGGCGCGCTGGGGATTCTCGGGCGGGATGGTGCGGCTCTTCGGCCCGGCCTTTCCTCTCGGCACGCTCGGCGAGAACCTCATTGGCTGTTTCCTGATCGGCGTGGTAATGCAACTGGCGGAGCGCACCACGCTGCTCTCGGTCGAAGCGCGCACGGTTATCGCCGTTGGCTTTATCGGCACTTTCACCACGTTTTCGACCTTCGAGTACGAAACCCTGCGCCTGGCCCGCCACGGCGAGGCTTGGGCCGCCGGCCTTAATCTCGCACTCAACATTGTGCTCGGCTTGGCGCTGGTGTGGGCGGGCATGGCGCTGACGGCCGACGTGCTGGCGCACGGGCGGCGGGTGCCGACGGCGCCTTCGGCCGCGATGACGGCGAGGGCCGGCCACGACGCCTGGGTTCAGCCGATGGACGAGCCCGAAGTCGAAGCCGGTCTGGCCGATCGGGGCTAGCCGGTGACAGGGACCGGCTGGCCCGTTTCGCTAGCAGTCGAGGCCGGCTCGGGAGCTACCCAGGGCAAGAAGATCTCGAAGCTGGTGCCATGACCGGCTTGGCTGGCCACGAAGACATGGCCGCCGCTTTGTTCGACGATGCCGTGCACGGTGGACAGGCCGAGGCCGGTGCCCAATTTTTTGGTGGTGAAGAAGGGCTCGAAGATCTTGGCCCGCGTTGTCTCATCCATGCCCGTGCCAGTATCGGCCACCCACAGGACGGCGTAGCGGCCGGCAGCCAGATCGGGCGTGTGAGAGCGGTGTTTCGCTACCCGCGTGCCTATGCTCAGCGTGCCACCCTGGGGCATGGCATCGCGCGCGTTGACGACTAAATTGACGATGGCTTGGCCCATTTGACCGGGATCGATCAGCGCCCAGCACGCTTCGGCGCTGGGTGACAGATGCAGCTGAATCGCCTCGCCGATCAGGGGCGCCAGCAGCGCCGCATGCTGGTCCACGAGGTAATTGAGATCCACCGGGCGGGGTTGCAGAATCTGGCGGCGGCCGAACGCCAGGAGCTGGCGGGCGAGTTGCGTCGCGCCGTCCGTCGCGTTTTTGATGTGCATCAAGCGCTGGCGGTCGAGCTCCGAGCGATTGGGCTCGAGCATCAGCAGCTCGGTGTGGCCGGATACGACGGTCAGCAAGTTATTGAAGTCGTGGGCGATGCCGCCGGCCAAGGTGCCGATCGCTTCCATTTTTTGTGCTTTGAAGAGGCGCTCCTCCAATTGCCGGCGCTCGCTGATGTCGAGCAGCGTGCCTTCCACGATCGGCGGGGCGCCCGGCTCGCACAGCACGGCTGCCGAGACGAGCACCCATACGGTCGTGCCGTCCTTGCGGCGCAGCCGCTCTTCGCGCGACATCAACTTGCCGTTCTGGTCGAGCGATTGCGTGAAACCAGCCGCATCGGCGGAATTCACGTAGTGTTCCGCCACGGGCACGTGCAAGACCTCGTCGATGCTGTCGTAGCCGAGGATCGCGGCGGTTGCCGCGTTGCAATCGAGCATGCGGCCCTCGAGCGTGCGGCGGTACACGCCAGCTTGGTTGTATTCGAAGAGGCGGCGGTAGCGCTGCTCGGAGCGCTGCCGTTCCAGGAGTTGGCGGCGGGCTGCGAAATAAGCCGCGAAGAGCAAGAAACAAGCCAGCAGCGGCGCGACGACAATTACGGGAACGATGCGCGCGCCTTGGCGGCGCAGGCGGGCCGGCATGACGAGCAGGGAGGCGCTCTCGCGATTCAGCACGCGACTCAGGTCGTCATAGATCGTGGTCCGCTGGCCGCGCCCCTGATCATAAAGGGCGCGCGCCGCCGTCGAGCCTAGGCGCGGGCGGGCGGCAATAGCCGCCTCCATGCCTTGGCCGCCGGCGAGCAGCGCCGGTTCCAAGCGGGCAACATCGGCGGTGCGCGACTTGTCGCCGCGCGCCAAATCCTCGAGCCGCCGCATTTGTTCCGCCAGCGCCCGCGATTGTTGGCGGAACTGGGCGAGATCGGCGCTATCGCCGCGCAAGACGAAGTTTTCCGTCAGCGCGTCCATATTGCCAAACACGCTGACCACGCGCTGCCAGGCGAGCACAACTTGGCTGGTCCGCGTCAGGTCTTGGCCGGCGGCCAGCAGTGAGGCAGTGCTGCGATAGGCAAGCACCCCGGCGGCCAGCAGCAAGGCGAGCGCCAGCGCCAAAGTCAATTTGGAACGGCGTGGAGTGGACAGTGGCATGACCGGCGATGGCCATTGCTGCCCGGAGAGAGGCCTATCGCATAGTGTTCCGAAACCATCTCCATTTTTCAGGCAATGGGAGGGCGACGCCAGTTAAATTCTTCTAAGGTATTTCGCGCGTGATTGCCCCCCTATTGGGGGCTCAGCGGCGCGGCTGCCAACGCAAGACCGGCTGGCGGGCGGCGGATACTTCATCCAACCGCGAAACGCGAGTCGAGTACGGGGCGCCCTTGACGAGTTCGGGCTGGCTTTCCACCTCGGCGGCGATGGCGCGCAAGGCGGCGATGAACTCGTCGAGTTCCTCGCGCCCAGCGCTTTCCGTCGGCTCGATCATCATCGCGCCGCGCACCACCAGGGGGAACGACACGGTGTAAGGATGAAAGCCGTAATCGATCAGCCTCTTGGCGATGTCGGCGGTGCTCACGCCGCGGGCTTGCTGCTTCTGGTCGCTGAAGACGCACTCGTGCATGCAGGGGCGCTCGTAGGGAAGGGCATAGGCGCCTTGCAGGCCGCGGCGAATGTAGTTGGCGTTGAGCACGGCGTCTTCGGTGGTTTGCTTCAGGCCGTCGCAGCCGTTGGCCATGATGTAGGCCAGGGCGCGCACGAACATGCCGAAGTTGCCGTAGAAGGCGCGCACGCGTCCAATCGAGCGGGGCCGGTCGTACTCGGCGTACAACTGTCCATCGGCACGGGCGGCAATTACCGGCATGGGCAAGAACGGCTCCAGCTCCTGCTTCACCGCCACCGGGCCGGCGCCCGGGCCGCCGCCACCATGGGGGGTGGAGAAGGTCTTGTGCAGATTGAGGTGCATGACGTCCACGCCGAAGTCGCCCGGGCGGGCCCGGCCGACCAGGGCGTTCATGTTGGCGCCATCCATATAAAGCAGGCCGCCGCGCTGGTGAATCAGGTCGGCGATGCGGTGAATGTCTTCCTCGAAGATGCCCAGCGTGTTGGGGTTGGTCAACATCAGCGCCGCCACTTCGTCGGTCATCACGCGGTCGAGATCGGCTAGATCGACCGTGCCCTGCGAATTGGAGCGGAGATTTTGCACTTCATAGCCGGCAATCGCGGCGGTGGCGGGATTGGTGCCGTGGGCGGAATCAGGGATTAGGACTTTGCGGCGAGCTTCGCCACGGGCCGCCAGAAGGGCGCGAATCATGAGGATGCCGGTCATCTCGCCCTGCGCGCCGGCGGCGGGCTGGAGGGTGATGGCGTCCATGCCGGTGATCTCGAGCAGATAGCGGGAGAGCAGGTGCATGATGCGCAGCGCCCCCTGTGCCAGTTCCGCCGGTAACAGCGGATGGCCTTGAGCCAGGCCTTCAAGCCGCGCCACCAACTCATTGATGCGCGGGTTGTATTTCATCGTGCAGGAACCGAGCGGATAGATGCCGGTATCGACGCCGTAGTTCCAAGTGCTGAGCCGGGTGTAGTGCCGGATCGCTTCAAGCTCGCTGATCTCGGGGAAATCGGGGATATCGGCGCGGCGATGCGGGCCGAGCGCGTCGAGATTGGCGGCGGGCACGTCGAGCGGCGGCAGCTGGTAGCCGCGCTTGCCGGGGGAGGAGCGCTCGAAGAGCAGGGGCTCGTTTTGCACCAAGTGCTGCGAGGCGCGGGTCATGGCTGGGGTCTCGGCGCTCATGGCGTCAGTGCGCGCTCACCAGTTCGCGCGGGTCGGCGGCACGGGGGGCCGCGGCGTAGGCGGCCACCATGCGATCGATTTGCTCCCGCGTCGCGGTTTCGGTGACGCAGACCAGGACCGCACCCTTGAGCTCCGGGTAGTAGCGGTCGAGAGGCAGGCCGCCGACGATATTTTGGCGGGCCAGAGCCGTCTGCGCCATGGCCGGCTGGCCGGGCGCCGGCCGCACCACGATTTCATGGAAGCGGGAGGCGGGGAACAGCACCGGCACGCCGGCGGCGGCAAAGGCCGCGGCGGCGTACGCGGCCTTGGCGAGGTTTTGCTCGGCCAGTTCGCGCAGCCCTTGGCGGCCGTAAAGGCTCATGAAGATCGAGGCCATCAGGGCGCAAAGGGCCTGGTTGGTGCAAATATTCGAGGTGGCTTTTTCGCGGCGAATGTGCTGCTCGCGAGTGGCCAGCGTCAGCACGTAGCCACGGCGGCCGGCGTGGTCGCGCGCTTCGCCCGCCAGGCGGCCGGGGAGGCTGCGGACATGCTTTTCCTTGCAGGCGATCGCGCCGGCGTAGGGGCCTCCGAAGCCGACGGGAATGCCCAGCCCTTGCGCTTCCAGGGCGACGATGTCGGCGGCGACGGGCGGGGCCAGCAGGCCCAGCGAGACGGGCTCGGCAATGACGGCGATCAGCAGCGCGCCGTGGCGGCGCGCGGCGGCGGCGGCCGCTTCCCAGTCTTCAAGGGTGCCGAAAAAGTTCGGGCTCTGCACCACCACCGCCGCGGTGCCCGGTCCCAGCGCCGCCTCAAGGGCGGCGGCGTCGAGGGAGCCGGCGGCGAGGTAGCCGATTTCGCGCACCGCGAAGCCGCGCTGCTGGGTGTAGGTGGCGAGGACTTCGCGATATTGCGGATGCACGCTGCGCGCCACCACGATTTCGTCGCGGCCGGTGATGCGCAGCGCCATCAGCACCGCCTCGGCCATGGCCGTCGAGCCGTCGTACATCGAGGCGTTCGCCGTGTCCATGCCGGTTAGCTGGCAGATCATCGTTTGGAACTCGAAGATGGCTTGCAGCGTGCCCTGGCTAATCTCCGGTTGGTAGGGGGTGTAGGCGGTAAACCACTCGCCGCGCGAGATCAGCGCGTCGATGGCGCTGGGGCGGAAGTGGCGGTAGGCGCCGGCGCCGAGGAACGAGGCGAAGCCGGGCGCGCAGTCGGCGGCGGCGGCCTGAAAGAAGTCGAGGATCTCCGGCTCGGATTGGCCGACGGGGATATTCAGCGGCCGATTCAGGCGGCAGTACTCGGGGATGTGGGAAAACAGGTCGTCGATCGAGGGCGCGCCGACCGCGTCGAGCATCTGGCGGCGCATTGCATCTGAAGTGGGTAAGTAACGCATCGGAAAATAGCCGGCGGGCCGGCAGGCTAATGCGGCTGCTCCTCGGCGAGGAACTGGTCGTATTTATCCGCGGTCAGCAGGCCGTCGAGATCGCTCGGCTGGCGCACGTCAATACGGATGAGCCACGCCTTGCCGTGTGGGTCTTGATTGATCATCTCCGGACTTTGCGCCAAGGCTTCATTGATCTCGCGCACCGTGCCATCGGCGGGGGAAAAGACCTCGCTGACGGCCTTCACCGACTCCACCGTGCCGAAGGACTCGCCCTTCTTCACCGCGCTGCCCACCTTGGGCAGTTCCACGTACACGACGTCGCCCAACTGCTGTTGCGCGTAGTCGGTGATGCCGACCGTGCCGTCGCGCGCGATCCATTCGTGTTCCTTCGTGTATCGGTAGTCGCTGGGGTAGGCCATGGTTTCCCTGGTATCGCGCCGTTAGCGAGCGCGCTTGTAAAAAGGCAACTTTACGACGCGGGCGCGCGCGACGCGCTGGCGAATCTGAATCTCGATCTCGGTCCCCGGCTCGAAGCCGCCGCCGGCCGGCACGTAGGCCATGCCGATGTTCTTTCCGCTCGTCGGGCAGGGCGAACCGCTGGTGACCCGGCCAATGCTGGCGCCCTGGCGCGAAACGGGATAGCCGTCACGCGCAATGCCTGCCTCAATCATCTCAAATCCCACCAACTGGCGCAGGATGCCGGACTTTTTTTGCGCCTGCAAGGCGTCGCGGCCGAGGAAATCCGGCTTGGCGAGCTTGCAGATCCAGCCCAGGCCGGCATCGAAGGGCGTGATTTGGTCGTCGATTTCGTGGCCGTAGAGCGCCATGGCGGCTTCCAGGCGCAAGGTGTTGCGGGCGCCGAGGCCGCAAGGCAGCAACTCGGCGGCGCGGCCGGCTACGAGAAGCGCGTCCCAAAGGCGCGGGGCGTGGCTCGGATCGAAATAAATCTCGAAGCCGTCTTCGCCGGTATAACCGGTGCGAGCGAGCAGCGCCGGCACGCCCAGCACCTGGCCAGAAGTGAACCAGTAATAACGGATCGGCGCCAGCGGAGTGGCGGTCAAGGGCTGCAAAATTTCCAGCGCGCGCGGCCCCTGGATGGCTAGTTGCGCATAGGCGTCGCTGCGATCCTCGACGCGGGCGCCGAAGCGGTTATGGCGGAGGATGTGCGCGAAATCTTTTTCCCGATTGGCGGCATTGACCACCAGAAAGTAATGATCGTCGGCGAATTTGTGGACCAGCAAATCGTCCACGAAGGTGCCGCGTTCGGTCATCAGGCCGGAATATTGCGCCTGGCCCACAGCCAATGCGCTGGCATCGTTCGAGCAGACGTACTGGACGAGGTCGAGGGCGCCGGCGCCGCGAATCTCGATTTCGCCCATGTGGCTGACGTCGAAGAGCCCGGCGGCGCGGCGCACGGCCAGGTGCTCGGAAATGATGCCGATGTACTCGACCGGCATCTCCCAGCCGCCGAAGCCGACCATGCGACCGCCCAACTCGCGGTGGGCGCCGTAAAGCGCGGTCCTGCGCAGCACTGCCGTCTCGGTGGTCAACCTGCCTCCCGCGGGGAACTTTTAAGGTAGCATGCGCGTGTTGCCGGCTGCCAGGCGGCGGCGCAGGTGCGGGCGGGGCGATAAGCATCGCATCACTTCGTTGCCGATCGCTCGGCCTCCTTCACGTACATCTGGGTATGCTCAGTCGGCCTGGCTCCCGGCGGCGACGCTCGCGGCATTGCTTGGCGCTCCGCTGCGCTTCGCTTGGCCCCCGCTCTAATGTAGTGGCGGTGGGCCGCCCTGCGGAATTTCGCGGGGCCTCTCTCGGTGCTTCGCTTCGTTGCGCAATTC
>JBOGKX010000035.1:0-2896 GCA_050746125.1 Terriglobales bacterium
TGGGAGGGCTCGACCAGGCGCGGGAGCGCTGCCGCGAGGCCCACGGCTGGCCGGGGCTGTCGAGTTGGGTTCAGGACGCGGATTATGGCCTGCGGCGGTTGCGGCATGCGCCCGGGTTCACCCTGGCCGTCATCGCCATCCTGGCGTTGGGTATTGGCGCCACGACCGCCATGTTCAGCTTGTTCAACAGTCTTCTGCTGCGCCCGCTGCCGGTGCGCGACCCACAGCACCTGGCGCTATTGCGCTGGCATGCACCCGCTTTTCCGCGCTTCTCGGAGGGATTCAGCATGCCCGCCGCCTGCACCGTCGAACAATCGAGCGCGGGCGTTGGCAGTTGCTCATTTTCCTATCCCATGTACCGGCAATTGCAGCAAGCGAACATCTTCACGGCGCTGGCAGGGTTTACCGGTAGCGATGCTTTCACTTTCAGCGGCAGCGGCGCCGCGCGCATGGTGACCGCCCGCTACGTCACCGGCAATTACTTTGAAGTGTTGGGTGTGCGGCCGGGATTGGGCCGCCTGCTGGAGCCGTCGGATGATCAGCCCGACGCCGCGCCAGCCGTGGTGGTGAGCCACAGCTTCTGGCGTGAACAGCTCGGAGCAGCCGATTCCGTGGAGGGGAGCACCGTGCGCATCAACGGCATCCGCTGCACGATTGTGGGTGTGGCGGCCGGCGGCTTCAACAGCCTAGTGCCGGGCGAACGGGATGAGGTATGGATGCCACTGTCGTTACGCAGGCGGGTGATGAGCCGGGATTGGAACCCGAGCCTGAACAGCGACGGTTTTGCCTTTCTGATCCTGGTGGGACGACTTCGCCCCGACGCTTCGTCAACTTCAGCCACCGCTGCCGCGACCGTCATTTGGAATCGCTGGCTGCACCAGGGGCCGAGGCCGGCGCTGGCGGCGAGCGTGGGCCCAGGCCGCGTCACCATGGCCACCGCGCAACTGGGGCTGGCGGGGAGCCGTACCCGCTACGGCGACACCTTGGAGCTGCTGCTGCTGGGCACCGGCCTTCTGCTGGCCATTGCTTGCGCCAATGTCGCGGGTCTGGTGCTGGCGCGCTCCGGCGGCCGGAGGCGGGAGATGGCACTGCGCCGAGCCCTCGGCGCCGGCCGCGTACGCGTTTTCCGCCAACTGATGATCGAGGTCATGGTATTGGCGCTGATCGGCGGGCTGGCCGGGCTTGCCCTTGCAGTTTGGGGCAGCCACGCCCTGCTGGCGTTCATGCAAACGCAGGCGGCCGCCGCCGCCGGGCTCACCGTGACGCTTGACTGGCGCGTATTGGGCGCCAACGCCGTCTGCGCGCTGGGCTCGGGCGTCGTTCTGGGGTTGGTGCCGGCGCTGCGCGGTGCGCGCCAGCCCTTGGCCCCGGCTCTGCAGACCGAGGCCGGAGCCACCCGCCCGCGCCTGCGCCTGGCGTCGTTGCTGGTAATCGCTCAAGTGGGATTCAGCATGGTGTTGGTCGCTGGAGCGGGCCTGTTGACGCTAACGTTGCGCAACCTCGAAAAAACCAGCCCCGGTTTCAATGTCAGAGGCCTGTTGACGTTCGGCGTGCACCCCAGCCAGCTCGGCTACCAGCGAGCTGCGTTGCCGCGGTTGTACAGCCAACTGGCCACTCGCCTCGCGGCGGTTCCGGGTGTTACCGCCGTCGGATACAGTTCCAGTCCGCTGGTCAGCCCGGCTCTGGCCGATGGCTACAGTGAACGCATTGTCCGCGCTGCTGATGGCCGGCAAATTCTGCCCAAGGAACTCTCCGTTGGTCCGGGTTACCTGGAAACCCTCGGAGTGCCGCTGCTTGCCGGGCGGTACCTCGAGCCGGGTGACCTCGCAACGGGCAAGGCTCTTCCGACGCCGGTGTTGATCAACCAGATCTTTGCCCAGGCTTGGTTCGGAGCGTCCAGCCCACTGGGACAGATCTTGCGTAACCAGCCGGCGGATCCCGGCTTGCGTGTGGTGGGTGTCGTCGGCAATACGCTGTTTGAGAGTCAGCGGGCCGGGCCTTCACCCGAAATTTTCCTGCCGGGCTTCGGCAACGCCGGGTATTTTACCCTGCGGTCGAGCGTGCCCGGCTCAGTGTTGGCGGCAGCCGTTCGCAAAGCCGTGGCGGCGGTGGACAGTCTTTTGCCTGTTTATGATTTGAGCACCCAGGCGCAGAATCAAGCCCAGTTGCTGTATCAGGAGCGGTTATTGGCCTGGCTTGGGGACCTGATTGGCGGGCTGGCGCTGCTGTTGAGCGCGATCGGACTCTACGGCCTGCTCGCCTTTGAGGTGGCGCAGCGCCGGCGTGAACTCGAGATTCGCCTGGTGCTAGGGGCTCGCCCGGCGCAATTGGTGCGGAGCATCGCGCGCAGGGCGCTGTTGCTGACCGCCGCTGGGCTGGCCCTAGGGACACTGGCGGCATGGGCCGGACTGGCCGCGCTGACGCACTGGCTGTATCAGGTGCAGCCGATGGATCCGGCCCCCATCGCGGTGGCCTGGCTGTTGCTGTTCGCGGCGGCTGCGATGGCCTGCTGGCTGCCGGCGCGTCGCGCGCTGGCCTCGAATCCAGCCGAAGTGTTGCGTGGTGCCTGACGAATCGCGGGCAAAATCGGCGCAACCTCGTGTGGGGCGGGTCGCCGACCCGCGCGCCGGCCGCCGGCCGGCGCCATGCGGCAGTTCGAGTGACTACCGCAACCGTGATTCTGCCGTAGCCAATGGCCGCTCGCGCCCCCTTGGGCTCGTCGGGCCCCGGGCCGGCGCGAGCCCAAGCGGGATGCTCAGCGAGCCGGGCATGATCTGATAACGGCCCCCTTCGGACCCGAGTAGAGTTGATGTGCGTAAAACAGCCGCTCGGGAAAAAGGAGGCCGAGATGGCTATTGTAATCGGTTGTGACTTGCATTCGCGTTTTCAACAGATC
>JBOGKX010000036.1:0-3109 GCA_050746125.1 Terriglobales bacterium
GACAACGTGACGCTGGAGGTGGAGCTGATCACGCCGGTGGCGATGGAGAAGGGGCTGCGCTTCGCCATCCGCGAGGGCGGCCGCACGGTCGGCGCCGGCACCCTCACCGAGGTCGTGCAGTAGAAGCGCGCCAGGGCGGGGAGAAGGCAAATGCGGGAAATCATTACGTTGCAATGTCCGGACTGCAAGAACCGGAACTACTCGACTACCAAGAACCGCAAGACCACCAGCGAGCGACTGGAGCTGAAGAAGTTTTGCCCCAAATGCCGCAAGCACACGGCGCACAAGGAAGTGAAGTAAAGCGAGCCAAGACAGCCCGACAGGGGTGTAGGTTTAACGGCTAGACCGCCGGTCTCCAAAACCGGATGTGGGGGTTCGAATCCCTCCACCCCTGCCAATCGAATTTGCACGCGAGAGGATCGGAAACGGGAACATTACATGGCGACAGCGGCGGCGGAAAGGGGCGGCGTGGCGGGTAACCTCAAGGATTTTTCTTCGCGCATACGCAGCTTTTACGTAGAAGTGCGCGGCGAGATGAAGAAGGTCACCCGGCCCGGCTGGAAGGAGGTGCGGAGCACCACCATCGTCGTGCTGGTGACGGTGGCGATCTTCGGCATTTTCTTCTACGTCGTAGATGCGATCTTCAGCCGCGTGGTGGACGTGTTTTTCACCCGCATGAGCCATTGAGGATGAACTTGGCCATGGACACACCGCTGAAGGCGACGACCGAGAAGCGCTGGTACATCATCCACACCTACTCGGGCTTCGAGCGCAAGGTGGCGGAGAGCCTGCGCGGCCGGGTGGAGGCGTTCGGGCTGCAGGAGAAGGTGGGGCAGATCCTGATTCCCACTGAGGACGTGATCGAGCACCGCGGCGGCAAGAAGGTGGTGAGCTCGCGCATGTTCTATCCCGGCTACGTGCTGGTGGAAATGGCCATGGACGACGAGCTGTGGCACCTGGTGAAGAACACGCCGCGGGTGACCGGCTTCGTGGGCAGCGGTCAGACGCCCACGCCGCTGACGCAGGAGGAGGTGGACCAGGTGGTCAACCGCCTGGCCGCCGGCGCCGAGCATCCGCGCCTGCGGGTCAAGTTCGAGAAAAACGAGACGGTGAAGATCACCGACGGGCCCTTCGCCAGCTTCTCAGGCGTGGTGGACGAGATCAACGAAGACCGCGAGACGCTGAAAGTAATGGTCACCATCTTCGGCCGGCAGACGCCGGTCGAACTGGAGTTCTCGCAGGTGGAAAAGCAATAGGAACGCATCATGGCGAAAAAAGTACAGAGCGTCGTCAAGCTGCAGATCCCCGCCGGCAAGGCCACGCCGGCGCCGCCGGTAGGCACGGCGCTCGGCCCGCACGGGCTGAACTTGATGGATTTCTGCAAGGCGTTCAACGCCAAGACCAACGCCCGCGAGCTGGAGGGGATGACGGTGCCGGTGGTAATCACCATCTTCAACGACCGCTCCTTCACCTTCATCACCAAGACGCCGCCGGCCGCCGACCTGTTGAAGCGGGCGGCGGGGGTGGCCAAGGGGGCGGCGGCGCCCAATAAGGACAAGGTGGGACGGGTGACGGCGGCGCAGGTCGAGGAGATCGCGAAGACCAAGCTCCCCGACCTCAATGCCGCTTCGCTCGCGGCGGCGGTGCGCAGCGTGCGCGGCACGGCGCGCAGCATGGGCATCGAGGTGGAAGGCTAATGGCAAAGACGGGCAAGCAGATCGAGAAGGCGCGGGCCGGGGTCGAGGCGCGCAAGTACGCGCTGGGCGAGGCGGTGCCGCTGCTGCAAAAGGTCAAGTACGCGAAGTTCGACGAGACGGTGGAGCTGAGCATCCGCCTGGGCGTCGATCCCAAGCACGCCGACCAGATGGTGCGCGGCACGGTGGTGCTGCCGCACGGGCTGGGCAAAAGCAAGCGGGTGGTGGTGATCGCCAGCGGCGAGGCGGTGGCGGAAGCGGAAAAGGCGGGCGCCGACTTCGTGGGCGGCGAGGAGCTGGTGGAGAAGATTCAGAAGCAGAACTGGGTCGACTACGATGCCGTCGTCGCCACGCCCGACATGATGAAGTCGGTCGGGCGACTGGGCAAGGTGCTGGGACCGCGCGGACTGATGCCCAACCCCAAGACCGGCACGGTGACCTTCGAGGTGGCCAAGGCGGTCAAGGAGATCAAGGCCGGCAAGGTGGAGTTCCGCACCGACAAGCAGGGGCTGATCCACGCCGCCGTGGGCAAGATTTCGTTTCCCGCCGAGAGCCTGCGCGAGAACGCCCAGGCGCTGCTGGCTAGCATCATGCGCGCCAAGCCGCCGGCGGCAAAGGGCAAGTACCTGCGCGGCGTCACGTTGACCTCCACCATGGGGCCGGGCGTGCCGCTCGACACCGCCGAGATCGAGGCGGCGGCCAAGGCGTAACAAGGACGAGACAGCAATGCCGTTGACCAAGCGACAAAAACAAGAACGGGTGCAGTGGCTGGAGCAGGAGCTGGCCGGCGCCAAGGCGGTGCTGGTGACCAGCTTCGAGCGCCTAACGGTGGCCCAGGATTTCGAGCTGCGCAAGCAAGTGCGCGCCGCCGGGGGCAAGTACCGCGTCATCAAGAACACGCTGGCGCAGCGCGCCGCCGCCGGCGGTCCGGCGGCCGCCGTGCTCTCGCGGTTGAAGGGCGTCAACTCCATCGCCTATACCGGCGGCGACGCGGTGGCGCTGGCCAAGGCACTGCGCAAATACGCCAAAGACAATCCCGCCCTGAGTTTCAAGGCGGGCTTCGTGGACGGCCAGGCGATCACGGCCAGGGAGATCGAGGCGCTGGCGGCGCTGCCCAGCCGCGAGCAGTTGCTGGCCAAGCTCTTGTACTTGATGCAGGCGCCCGCCTCGCGCTTGGCGGCGACCATTGCCGCCGCCGGACGCAATACGGCGGTGGTGCTGGACCAAGCGGTGAAGCAAGAAAAGTTCGCCCGCTAGGCGCCGGGGGCGGATGCGAGTTCATATTTCGAGGGAGATCACATGGCAGATTTGCAAACATTGGTGGAGTCGATCAAGAACCTGACCTTGCTCGAGGCTTCGCAGCTGGTCAAGCGGCTGGAGGAAGAGCTGGGCGTGTCGGCCGCGGTGGCGGCGCC
>JBOGKX010000037.1:0-63084 GCA_050746125.1 Terriglobales bacterium
ACCCAGCCCAGCGCCCGGCCATCGTGCGCATGCGCCACCGCGGCGCCGCGCAGCGCCGCCAACGCCCGCCAGCCCGGAGCTAAGGTCGCAAAGCCCTCGCGTCGCCAGCGCTCGGCGGGCGCGCCGCGGGTCACGATCGTCTGCCGCCAGCCACGCCGCCGCAGCTCCCGCGCGAGCAGCAGCAACTGCTGTTGCCCCCCGCGCCACTCGCGGCTCAAATCGCAGTGTATGAGGTCCATCGGCACGCCGCGGCGCGCTTATTGGCGCCCAGGGCTAGTGGGGCGTGCGCGCGGGGATGTACGCTAGGGGCATGAAGATCACCGTCCGGATCAACACCTTCAATGAGGAGGGCAACCTGGCCGCCGCGCTGGAGAGCGTCGCCTGGGCGGACGAAATCTTGATTGTGGATAGCTTCTCGACCGACCGCACCGTGGCGATCGCGCGCCGCTACACCGATCGCGTGGTGAGCTACGAATTCAAGGGCTACGGAGACAAGCACAATTACGCCGATTCCCTTAGTACTCACGAGTGGGTCCTGGCGCTCGACGCCGACGAGCGGGTCACGCCCGAGCTGCGCGACGCCATTCTGGCGCTGCGCGGCGCTGGCGCCACCTGCGACGGCTTTCGCATCGCCCGCCGCACATGGTACCTGAACCGCTGGATACGCCACTCCGGATGGTACCCCGACTATCAGACTCGCCTGTACCGGCGCGTCGCGACGCGCTGGGAGGGCGAGCCGCCGCACGAGGCGCCCAAGGTCCGCGGCCGCGTCGAGACGCTGCCCGGCGACTTGCTGCACTTCACGCGCCGCGACCTGCACGAGCATATCGAGGTGATGAATCGCTACACCGACATCGCGGCCGCGGGCCGCTTCGCCGCCGGCCGCCGACCCTCTTGGCGCCGCCTCTGGCTCGCCCCGCCCTGGACCTTTTTGCGCAGCTATGTCTTTCGCCAAGGTTTTCGCGACGGCTTGGCCGGCCTGATCATCGCCTATCTCGCCGCCTTTTACGTGCATGCCAAGGAAGCCAAGCTCTTCGAACGCTATCGCGCCCTTCCCGCACCAGAAGCCGCGCTCCCCGAATCCTCCCGCGCCGAGTCGCCCGCGCCCGCGTCCCATGTCCCCTAAGGGCCTCCGCCGCCAACCTCCCGTGGTGGTCTTGTGCGGCGGCCAAGGCACGCGCTTGCGCTCCGCCGCGCGGAATCTGCCCAAGCCGTTGATCGAGATCGGGGGTAAGCCGATCCTTTGGCACATCCTGCAAATCTACGCACGCCAAGGTTTCCGCGACTTCATTCTATGCTTGGGCTTTCGCGGCCAGCTCATTCGCAGCCTTTTGCCTGTCGAACCCGGCTGGCGGGTCGAATTTCTCGATACCGGCGAGGCCACGCCCACCGGCGGTCGCATCGCCGCCGCCGCCGCTCGGCTGCGCGGCAAGGAGTTCTTCGCCACCTATGGCGACGGCCTGGCCGATCTCGACCTTCATGCCCTGCTGGCCTTTCACCGCTTGCACGGGGGTTGGGCCAGCCTGACGGCGTCGCAACCGCGCCTGCCTTTCGGCTTGCTGCGCCTCGACGGCGCCGATCGCGTCACTGGCTTCCGCGAAAAGCCTCGCTTGCGGCATTGGATCAACGGAGGCTTCTTCGTCTTCAGGCGCGAGTTCATCGGCCTGCTCGGCCCCGCCAGCGTCCTCGAAGCCGAACCGCTGGAAGAAGCGGCACGGCTCGGCCAATTGCACGCCTACCGCCATCCTGGCTTTTGGGCCTGCATGGACACCTATAAGGACCAACTCGAACTCAACCAGCTGTGGCGCGCCGGCAAGGCGCCGTGGCTGCGGCCGCTTGCGCCGCGCCGATGAATGGCTCCCCGCAAGGTGCTACTGCACCAGCGGCAGCTTGAGATCGAGATGGATTTGCGCCCGCGTGTCGAAGGACGATACGGCGCGCGTCGAACTGTGCTTGCCGTGGTATTCCGCGTGAAGCTCGTAGTCAGTGCGCGTCGCCAAGGCATGAAATACATACTTGCCGTCGTCGCCGGTGATATAGGTGCGCACCGCTTGCGAGCGCGTGTTCTTGAGATAAACGATGGCTTGCGGTACGGCGTTGTTCTTGGCGTCGAGCACCACGCCCTCCACGGTGCGCGTGGATTGCGCCGCCAGCGCCGACCCGCCGCAAGCCAATAAGCACAAAACTGCGACCGCGATCCCGCCGCGCCGCATGGTCATTCTTCGTCCTCCTCGTCGCCTTCGGTGTCTTCGTCTTCGTCCTCGTCGTCCTCGAAATCTTCGTCCTCGTCTTCGTCGAAGTCGTCTTCGTCTTCGTCGAAGTCGTCATCCTGCTCGAGGTCGAGAGGATTCAATTCCAGCGGATGGGCGGTGACGATCTCGAAATCGGCCCCGCAATCCGGGCAGCTGACCACGGCTCCCTCGTCCACTTGATCCTCGTCCAAGTCGAGATTCGCTTCGCACTCCGGGCACAAAGCCATGGCTCCTCCTTGCTTAACGGCGGCGGACCGCCGCGCGGCTTCGCTCTCTCTTTTTATACCTCACTCTTGCCCGGCCCAGCGGCGATGCCTCGCCACGGAATGCTGGCCACGCGCCCACGGCTGTGTCACAATCCTCGCTTTCCTTGACTCTGCCACGCACTGGGAGGACTTTCTTCATGTCCAAGCTTCGTCTCGTTCTCGCCACCGCTCTCGTCGCCGCTCTGAGCCTCGCCGCCGCCGCGCAGCGCTACCGGCCTCCCAGCCCCAATGACTTCTTCCGCTACAATCCCCAGGCCACGCTGCCCGCGCACGCGGCGCCCTTCAAGGAAGAGCCGCCGGTAGTCACGCATCACCAGATTACCCTCGATGGCCGCGCCCTCGCCTATACCGCCTACACCGGCTTGATGCCCATCCGCAACGCCACCACCCGCGCCGTGGAAGGCAACATGTTCTATGTCTATTACGCCAAGGACGGCGTGACCGATCTGGCGCGGCGGCCGATGTTTTTCATCTTCAACGGCGGCCCCGGCTCGTCGAGCGTGTGGCTGCATATGGGCGCCTTCGGGCCGGAGAAAATCGCCCTGCTGCCCAACGGCGCCGCCCCGCCGCCACCCTACCACTTCGAGGACAACCCCAATACCCTGCTCGACCAGGCCGACATGGTCTTCATCGATCCCGTCGGCACCGGCTATAGCCGGCCCGCGGATCCCCAGTTGGGCGCCAAGTTTTGGGGCGTCCAGAACGACGTCGCTTCGGTCGGCGAGTTCATTCGCATGTTTCTGGTGCGCTACGATCGCTGGCCTTCGCCGAAATTCCTCGCCGGTGAAAGCTACGGCACGCTCCGCGCGGCGGCGCTTTCCGGCTACCTGGCCGAGCACGGCGTGGCTCTCAACGGCGTGGTCTTGATCTCAACCATCATCAACGAAGACGCGCACGGCGGTGACATGCGCTACGTCAGCTCCTTCCCCACCGACGTAATGACCGCTTGGTACCACCATCGCCTTGGACCCGACCTGGAAAAGCTGAGCGCCCCCCAGATGGCGCGCGCGGCGGAGCAGTTCGCCTCCACCGAATATCTCTCCGCGCTCTACCAAGGCGCGCGGCTCAGCCCGGCCGGCCGGGAAAAAACCATCGCCGACATGGCTCGCCTCACCGGCCTTTCGCCCGCCTTCATCGCCAACAATGACCTGCGCATCTCGCTCGGCCGCTTCAGCGCCCAGCTGCTTCGCGACCAGCACTTGATCACCGGTCGCCTCGACAGCCGCTTCACCGCCTACGCGACCGATGGCGGCGCCGAGCAAACTCCCTTCGACCCCAGCGACGCCAACATCGAAAACTCCTTCCCGCCGGTCTTCCAAGACTATGTGCAGAAGCAGCTCGGCTATAAAAGCGATGCGATTTACTACATCCTCGGCGGCGGCATCGGCCCTTGGTCCGGCGCGTATCAAGTGACGCCGCAGCTCGAGGAAGCCTTTGCCCGCAACCCCAACATGCATCTCTTCGTGGCCATGGGCTACTACGATTTCGCCACCGTCTATTACGCGGTGGAGTGGACCCTGGCCCACCTTCACGTCTCGCCGCAAGTGCGCGAGCACAACATCACCACCGATCACTTCGAGGCCGGACACATGGTCTATATCGACGCGCGCGCCATGCGCCAGTTGCGCGGCGACCTGCGCGCATTCATCGCCGCCGCCGCGCCCCGGAGTTGAGATGGCCAAAACCCGCGACACTTGGCTCGCCGCCGGTTGCCTGGCGCTGATCCCGTTGTTTGGCTTGCTCGCCGCTGCCGCCCGCCCCGCGCCGGCGACGGCCGGCCTGGAGGCGCGCCTGCGCGCCATCACCGCCGGCTTCGGCGGAACCGTTACGTTGGCCGGCGCCGATCTCAAGACCGGCGAAAGCTTCGGCATCGACGCCGATCGGCCCGTCTCGACCGCCTCGATCATCAAGCTGCCGGTGATGGTCGAGGCGTTTTATCAGATGGCGGCGGGCAAGCTGCAATGGGCGCAGCCGCTGGTGATGCACAAGGAAGACCAGGTCCCCGGCTCCGGCATTTTGCAGAGCCTCGATCCCGGCCTGCATTTGACTTTGGGCGACGCCATCACGCTGATGATCGTTCTCAGCGACAACACCGCCGCCAATTTGGTGATCGGCCAAACCGGTATCGCCCCCGTCAACGCGCGCATGCGGCAGCTCGGATTGCGGCATACCGTGCTCTTCAGCCTTGTCTTCCATCCGCCTGCCCCGCCGCAACCCGACGGCTACAAGAAATTCGGATTGGGCGAAACCACGGCGGCCGACATGGTGCGGCTGCTGACGCTGATTCAAGAGCGCAAGATTCTCGACCCCGCCGCCTGCGATCACATGCTCGCCATCCTCGGTGGACAGCGTGACAATGACGCGTTTCCTCGCTACATGGACCAGTTCACCAGCCGCCCCTCTCACCCCGAAATTTCTTGGGCGCACAAAACCGGCGCGCTCAATGCCGTGCGCAACGACGTCGGCATCGTAACCACGCCGGCCGGTCCCATCGTGCTGGCCGGATTCGCGCAAGATTCCCCTGACCGCCGCTGGACGGCCGACAATGCCGCCTTGCTCGTGCTCGGCCGCCTGGCGCAAGCGGTCGTCGCCTGGTATTTGCCGCCTGCTGGTAAAATACAGGGGCAATGACCTACCTTCAGCTGTATTTGGCGGAGTTCGACCGAGAGATGGCGGCCACTCGCAAGCATCTTGAGCGCGTGCCCGAAGAGAAAGCCGATTGGAAGCCGCACGCGAAGTCCATGTCGCTCGGCCAGTTGGCGAAGCACGTCGCCACCCTGCCCGGCTACGTCGCTTTCGTGCTGAAGCGTGACGCCCTCGACGTTGCCGATCCTGCTTTCCGCCATGCCGCCCCCGCGCCGAAACGCCAAGCCTGGCTCGAAGCCTTCGACCACGCCGTGGCTGAGTCGAGGGCGGCGATCGTCGCGGCCAAGGACGAGGAACTCGGAACCAATTGGTCGCTGCGCGCCGGCGAGAGCGTGATCTTCGCCATGCCCCGTGCCGCCGCTTTGCGTGGCTTCGCGCTCAATCATCTGATCCACCATCGCGCCCAGCTAGGCCTGTATCTCCGCCTCAACGAAGTTCCGGTGCCTGGCACCTACGGACCTTCCGCCGACGAGGCGCCGCCCGCGTCTCGCTAGCCGCCATGACATCCGACGGCGACTTTGGCCCCTTCGACGGGCGCGCCTGGTTGAACTGTGCGCAGCAAGGTCCGCTGCCGCGCCCCGCCGTGCGCGCCGCCGAGCGCGTAATCGCGGAAAAAATCGCGCCCGCCCGCATGCCGGATGACGAATTCCTGCGCGTGCCGCGCCAGTTGAAAGCGGCATTGGCCGCATTCCTCGGCGCCCGCCCCGAAGAGATCGTCCTCGGCAATAGCACGTCGTACGGCCTCCAACTCATCGCCAATGGCCTGGACTGGCGCCCGGGAGACGAGGCCTTGGTGGTGCGCGGTGATTTTCCCGCCAGCGTGCTGCCCTGGCACACCATCGAGCGGCGCGGCGCGCGCGTGCGCTGTCTCGAGCCCGGCGGCCCCGCCCTTTCCGCCGCCGACGTGGAAGCGGCCCTTACGCCGCGCGTCCGGCTGCTGTGCGCCACCTGGGTCAACTCGTTCACCGGCTGGACACTCGATCTTGAGGCCGTTGGCGCGGTCTGCCGCCGCCGCGGCGTGCGGTTCGTGCTCAATGCCGCCCAGGCCGCCGGCGCACGCCCCCTCGATGTGGCCGCCGCCCCGGCCGATGCCGTGGTCTCTTGCGGCTACAAGTGGCTTTGCGGCCCGTACGCCACCGGCTTTTGCTGGCTGCGTCCCGACTTACTCGACGAAATCACTCCCGATCAGGTCAACTGGGGCGCCATGCAGCAGGGCCGGGCGCTCGATCAAATGCGCGAATTGGAATTGCGCTCCGATCTTGGCGCCGCCGCTCTCGATGTTTTTTGTACCGGCAATTTCCAGAGCTTCGCTCCCTGGGCCGCCGCCGTCGAATACCTCAATCAGTTCGGCGCCGCCCGCATCGCCGCCTACGATCAGCAATTGGTCGAGCTCCTCCTCGACGGCCTCGACCGCAAGCGCTACCAGGTGCTCAGCCCTGCGGCCGGCGCGGCCCGCTCCACTCTGGTCGTGATTAGCCTGCGGGAGCGGACGGGCAATCCCGACCTGCACCAGGCGCTGGCTGCCGCGGGCATTGATGTCAGCCTGCGCGAGGGCAATCTGCGCTTCTCGCCGCACCTTTACAATTCCCCTGCCGAAATTGATCGCGCCCTCGCCGCTCTCAACCAGCTCGGCTAAGGTACGGCTAAGTCGCGCGCGCCGCGGGCATCCCATTCGGCGGCGGATTGCAATGCCGGCAACACGTCTTCAACTAGGTTGACGAAGGTCCACATGCGTTCATGGCGGGGATCGAGAAAGTGCTCGGCGACGGCGCGATGCAGCAGGTGCTTGAGCGGTAAATAGAAATCGCGCAAATTCAAGATCACGACGGGATGGGTGTAAAGGCCCAGGCGCTTGAAACTGAGCACTTCGAGAAGCTCCTCGAGCGTCCCCACGCCGCCAGGCAGCGCCACCACCGCGTCGCTTTCGAGGGCGAGCAGTTTCTTGCGCTCATGCATGTCCTTGACGACGCGCAGTGTAGAAATTCCTGCATGCGCCCACTCCAGATCGCGCATGAATTCGGGAATGATGCCGATTACCCGCCCGCCTTCTGCCAGCGCCGCGTCGGCCATCGCGCCCATCAGCCCCACCGCGCCACCGCCATAAACGATACTGAGGCCCTCGCGCGCGAATGCCCGGCCCAGCTGCGCCGCCGCTTCCAGATACACTGGCTCGCATTGCCGGCTCGAGCCGCAAAAAATCGTCACCGCCTTCATCGCTTTCAGGTTACCCCGTTCGCCGCTGCCCGCACCCGCTTCTCCGCCGCCGCTAGTTCGACCGCCCGCCATAGATACCAGGCGGCCAAGGTGCGATAGGGGCGCCAGCGCTCGCCGTATTCGGCCAGTTGGCGCGGGGTGGGCGGCTTGGGCCAACCGTAGGTCAGCGCGAAACCCTTTTGCACGCCGAGATCGGCTGTCGGCAGCACGTCGGGCCGGCCGAGGTGAAAGATCAGCAACATCTCTACTGTCCAGCGGCCGATGCCGCGGATCGTGACCAAGCGATCCATGAGCGCCTCGTCCTCCAGCGCCAGCGCCTGCTCGAGCGTGGGCACGATGCCGGCTCGGGCGGCGCGCGCCAGGTCCTTGAACGCCGCCGCCTTGGCCGCCGACAGCCCGGCGCCCCGCAGCGTGGCCAGGCGCATGCGCCGGATGCGGTCGGGCGAGGGGAAGCTGCCGTCGTCGCCGCAAGCTCGGACCCGGCCCCAAATCGTCGCTGCCGCCTTGCCGGAGATGCTCTGATAAACGATCGCGCGGGCGAGCGCTTCATAGGGTCCTTGCCCCGGTTCCCGCCGCAGTTCGAAATCGCGCGCCCGGCCGATCACCTCCGCTAGGCGCCGGTCGTGGACCAGGTGAGCCTTCGCGCGTTCAAGGTCGAAGCTCGGTGCCGTCATGTGATGCTAGTATGTATCACATGACGCGGGCCACGGTGCGCGATTTGCGCTACAACTTTCCCGCCATCGAGCGCCGCCTGAGGCGGGGCGAGGAAATCGAGATCACCAAGCGCGGCAAGCCCATCGGTCGCCTCAGGGGCATTACCCCTGCCCAGCCCTTTACCGCCGAGGATATTATGGCGCGCCTCAAGCGGATCCACGGCGATAAGAAGGTGGACGTGCAAGCGATTATCCGCTACGACCGAGGCGAGGATTGAGCGTCTCCGCGGACACGAGCTTTATCGCCGCGATCTACCTTACCGAGGAGCGCTCATCCGCCACGGCCGCGAGGTTCGCGCGCGAGGGATCCTTGCCTCTAACCCCGCTTGGGCGACTGGAATTGATTAACGCGATGTACCTAGCGCGTTTTCGTGGAGACATGGATGCGGCGCGAACCACGGCAACGCTGGCGGCGATCGGGGACGATCTGGCGGCCGGGCGATTGATCGCCGTCGCTTGGCCAATGGGCGCCTTTGAGACGGCCGAGCGTTTGGCGGCGCTGCATGCGGTGACCCTCGGCGCTCGTAGCCTGGACATCCTTCAGGTCGCCAGTGCGCTGGCCCTGGGCGCCGACACGTTCCTCACCTACGACCGTCGCCAAGCCGCTCTGGCCCGCGCCGCCGGCCTCCGCGTTCGCCCCTAGCCGGCCCAAACCGGTTGTGATACGCCGATCGGCCCCTACGACTTGACAAGGCCATCCTCTCCACCCCCAATCGCCGCGAGTTCGCCCGCGCCGCCGGCCTCCGCTGCGAACCAATCTCCCATTCGTAAGCTTGGCCCTCATGATGTGGGCCTCCTCCCCGATCGGCGCCCACAGCGCGGCACCGGCCCTACCTATGCACGCCCTTAACCCAACCGGAAACCTACCGCCCATAGACAGGCGCGGAGCTATAATTCATCAGTCGCGTGCCTAATCTTGGGAAACTCCTCGCCTGGGCGCAATCACAACCAGTTTGGCTGAGCGATGCTCTAAGGCGCGTGGTAACAACAGCTGGCATCACCGATAGCGATGTCCGAGAAATAGCGGACATGGCGAAAGCCTCCGCGGGCGTGAACTGCGCGGCCCCCACACCGACGCCGCTGACGGCAAGCGACCTTCCCGCGACCCAAGTTCCGCAAGGTGCACTTGCGGAGCGCCTCGTTGCGCTGCACTCGGTCACCGGCGTTAATGCGCTCCAACCAAACCAGCGGCTTGATTTCGCTCCGCAAGGGGTCACGATCATCCTCGGCCCGAACGGCTCAGGCAAATCGGGCTACGCGCGCATCTTGAAGCGCGCCTTTCGCGCCCGCGCAGCGCAGGCTCCGCTGCTCCCCAACGTGCGCACCGCCGGCATCCCGTCCTCGCCTTCGGCCACGCTGAAGTTCGCGGCCAACGGTATCGAGCGCGACGTCACCTGGAACCCCAATGATTCCGCACCCTCGGGCGTCGGCGGCTATGCGGTCTTCGACCGCTACTGCGCTCATGGGTACCTTGCCGAGGCTGGCCAGCTCGCTCCGGCGCCGCGCGCCGCCCGCTACCTGCAGTTCCTCGCAGAAACCTGCCGCAAAGTGCGCACCGTCCTCATTAAGGATCGAGATTCGATTCCACTTCCTATCATTGACGATTTAATACCCACCGCTGCGGAAGCCGGTCAGCCCGACTTGTTCGAACTCGCAGACCCAGATCAGCAGACGATCCGCACGCGGCTGGAGATGACTGCCCACGAGCACTCCGAGCTTGCGGGACTGAATACTCTTCTCGCGACACAGCAGGACCCCGGCTGCGGTCAGCAGGCCTCCGCGCTCCGCGCCCAAGCAGATCGGCTTGCTCGCGCAAAACAAGCATGCGCCAATGCGCTGCAGCTCCTGGCGCCGGAGTCGATCAAGGCTCTCGCGTCGGCGCGCCATGCAGTCAGCGCCTCGTCCGACGTTGTCCAACTCGCCGCGGCCGCTCTGAGCTTCGAACCACTTCCGGTCGGTGCCGAGCTGTGGCGCCTCCTCTTTGAAGCCGCTCGTAAATATTCGGAAGCCCTCGCGTATCCTGGCAGCGCGTTTCCCAATACCACCGAAGGCGCACGCTGCGTGCTCTGCCAGCAGGAACTCGCGCCCGATGCCTCGCGGCGCCTCACGCGATTCGCGGAGTACGTTGCCAGCGAGGCCAGCCAACAACACGAAGCGGCCAAAGCCGGGCTCGCCCAACTTGAAGGCCGATACAACGCAGTCGCCTCGGAAATGGCCTCTGCCACCCCCGGCGATCTGGTCGCCGACATCCGCGACAGCAACGCCACCGCTGCTTCCGCCCTGGAGTCGTTCGCTGTCTGGGCCGCCCAAAGCGTAGAGCGGGTGCTCCAGTCGCTCGAACCGGAGCCTTTCGGCGGCCAAGATCCCGCCGCGAGCCTGGCCCAGTCGGAAACGCAATTGCGCGCACACGCCGCCGCGCTCACGGCGCCGCCCGACCCCTCGCGAATCCAGCAGCAACGGCGCTTGCGGGCGAAAGAGGCGCTCGCGGCCGGCAACCAGCGGGTGCTCGACTATTTCCGCGCGGTCAAATTACGCGCGCTCCTTGACAAGGCGGCGAGAGCGGCCGACACAACGCCGATCACCACAAAGGCGAGTGAGTGGTCCAAGGCGGCCGACAACGAAGTCTCGCACCAGGTGAAAGACTGGTGCAATCAGCTCGGGATGCAGTCCTTGCCGTTCGCCGTCGAGGGTCACGGCGAGATCGGCCAGCGCAAACACCAATTGGAGCTCGACAACAGAGCGGCGATCACGGCCAGGCTTACCGACGTTCTCAGCGAGGGCGAGGCCACCGCCCTTGCGCTCGGCGCCTTCCTCGCGGAGACGTCGCTCGACCCGCCCTCGTGCGGCATCATCCTGGATGACCCAGTCTCCTCGTTCGACAACGTCCGCCGCAAATACCTCGCAGAGGCACTCGCGCGAGTTTCCCAGGACCGCAACCTCCAGGTCATCGCATTCACGCACGATCCGGTCTTCGCTTACGAGCTACACAACGCCGCTGAGACCAGCGGCATCGCCAGCAAGACGATAGAGATATTCGGTGACAGCTTCCAATGCGGAACCTGCTCCACTGCCCCACCTCTGAATGTGGGCCCTCGCCTTCAGGCGCTCCTGGAGGATGCGAAGAGATGGAGGCTCACGGCTCTGCCCCCGGGACCAGCGCGCGACGACATTGTCAGGAGCGCCTACGGCAAACTGCGCGCGGCCTGGGAGCGCCTCATCGCCGACGAGCTGCTGAACAGGGTCGTCGAGCGACATGGCGATCGTGTGCAGCCCGTGAAACTCGAGGCCGTCACGGTTACGGACGAGGACGTGTCGCAAATTGCCGCCGCTTACGACAAGTGCTCTCGATTTATGCCAGGTCACGACGCACCGCTCGCAAACCCAATGCCAGCACCTACCGCTGACAATCTCATCGCGGACATCAACGCGGCGATCGGTTTCTACTCCCGACTACGGCAGCGCAGGACCGAGACACTCGCTAGACGCTCCTTGCCGCGAACCTCGCCGATTTAGCCTTCCACCAGCCCCAGTGTGCCCGCCTCATCGACGCCGGCCCGTCCCCGTGCGGCGCAGCCGTACCGTACCCCCGATCCCTGGTTTTCTCAGAAGCCCCAGCCGGCGGTCGAGTGGATGAGATCGTGCGTGGCGCCGCCGCGCAGGGCGTAGGTGATGGTTTTGGCGTCCTTGTACGCGAAGGCCAAGATGCTGTTGAGCGTCGAGAAGCAATGCCGCTCGCAGGTCTGCTTCATCTCCGCGAGTTGCGCGGTGTGGAACTTGTGCGCCTCGATCGTTCCCCAGTCGTAGCTGGCCGAGTACATCGGGAAGCAAGGCGCCAGCGTCCCATCCACGCGGATGATGAGCGAGTTCTGCCCGGCGCGGCAGCCCCACGGCTCGACCTGCCCGCGCATGAATGCGCGCATCTCTTCCAGCCGCTGCACGGAATCCACCATGCGATAGCCGGCGCGCTTCTTGGCAATGATCCAGTCGATCAGCTCGTCCACCCGCGGCCAGTCCTCGGGCCGAATAAACGTCTCGTTCTCGCGCCCATGCTGGAACTGCGGCTGCTCCAGCATCGGCGACTCGTTGACGTGGTAGTCGGTGGCGATGCCGTTGTCGTGCGCGATCTCCGTCAGCTTCCGGATGTCGTCGTGATTATTGCGGCAGATGTTCATATTGAAGAAGATCGAGTAGCCGTACTTGTACTGGCGCTTGCACAGGTAGTTGAAGTGCTTGCGCACCGGATGCAGCGCCTTCGGCAACCCTGGCTTCTCGTCCACCGCGTCCACCGCGAAATTGACCGTGGCCACGCCGGCGTCGGCGACGCGATCGATCACGTCCGGTCGCAGCAGGCGGGCGTTGGTGGGCAGATAAACCCAGAAGCCGCGCCGCGCCGCATAGTCGATCACCTTGTGCACGAACTGCGGCCGGAGTAAAGGCTCGCCGCCCATCAGCGCCAGCACCCGGCAGCCGGTGCCGTGCAGCCAGTCGATCGATCGCCGCGCCACGTCCTCCGTCATGCCCTTCACGCGGTTGTCGAACGCCCAGCAGTAATGGCAGTCCAGATTGCACTTCCACTCCGTAAACAGGTAGGCGATCAGCGGGTGGAACTCGCCCGGCATCACGCGCGAGCGCACATAGGGGAACAACCAGCCGCGGGCGGTGCGGTAGAGATGTCCCGTCTTCCAGTTTCGCTTGGCCGGCGGCACGTGCGGAACCGAGTCGTCGAGATCCCGTTCCCGGTCCGCCAGCAGTTCAGGATGGCGCGGGAACGGCGGCTCGGGCAGCGTCTTGGCCCGGCTCGCCGGCAGCGCCACCCGCTCCGCGCCTAGGTGCGGAGCGGCCGGCGAGGGCTGCAACAGCGATTGCAGCGGCACGTCCAGGCGAAAACCGGGTTGTGGGTGGGATGGGGGCTGAACATGAGTACCCATGACTCTCCCTAGATGCGCATCGCGGCGCTGGCGACGGCCGCGCTAGGCCTGGGCCAGCTCCGCTGTGGCCGCCAGCTCCGCCCGCAGCTGGCGCTCGTACTCCGCCATGCGCGCGTCGATCTCGGCTCCGATCCGCTCCCGCTCGCGCCGCCGTTGGGCGACGTCTTCCTTGTAGCGGCGCAGGAAATAGTCGATCGTTTCGACGCGGATGCGAATCGAGCCAGCCGGCTTGTTTTCGTCCAAGTCCTTGAAGCAGAAATAGGGAGTGCCGCTGCGCTCGATGATGCCCTCCACCACGCCGTAGATCGGCGCGTCGTGGCCGCATTTGAAGCTCGAGATTTCGAGCGCCACCAGGTTTGGATGCCGGGCCGTGAACTTGGCCGCCCAAATCTTGTGGTTTGTGCTGGCCGAGTAGGAGTTCTTCCAGACGTCGGAAATGTCGAGCGGATGCTGGATAGTGCCCGCCCGCACCTCCTCGCCGAAAAGCCGCTCGAGCATGTCGTCGTCTTGCGGCAAAAAACTCTGCGAAAAGATCGGATAGCCGAGCTTTTGGAACTCGTCGAGAATTTCGTGATTCAAACCAGGATCGTGATGATACGGCCGCCCCAGCATGACGATGCCTACCCGGTCCTCGCGCTCGAGCTGATCGAGCGTATCTCGCGCCCGCCGCCGCATGCCGCTCTCGTAATCCTCGAGCGCCTGAAACGCCGCCGCCACGGCGCGATCGTTTTCCTCGGGCGATAGCCCCAGGATCGGTCCCCAGGCGTCGAGCATCTGCGTGGCGGCCAGCTTGGCGTCGCGGAAATTGGCGATCGGATCGAGATAGGCGACGTGGTGTTCGGCAAAAAGATCGCTTTCCTTCGTGAACGCCGCTTTCACCGTCGCCGGGCAGGCCGTGACGGTAGGGCAGGCGTTCGAGCCGGTTAGGTTTTGCAGTTGCGTGTGCAGCACGTCCACCATGGGGAAGAAGATCGCGTCCAGCGGCTTGCGCTGCGCCTTGGCGCTCAGCAAGTTATGAACGTGGGCGATGCCGATTTTGGCGGGGAAGCAAGGATCGATCGCGCCCCGGCTGGAGCCGGCGCGATACAAATCGCCGGAGGTGTAGTCGGAGTAGATAATGTTCTCCGGCCTCACGCCCAAGCTCTGCAAATAAGCGTTGAACCATGGCGCGTACACATAGGTGTTGAGCACGCGCGGAATGCCGACGCGCAACTCCGCCCGGCGCCGCATCTTCGCCGCCCGCTCCTTCTGCGCCGTGGTCCACAGCCGCGTCAGCGGCGCATCCGCCAGGCTGGGCAGATCGCGGAAGCGAAAGGCCTCGTGCGCCGCCAAATCCACGAAGTTGGGGTTGGCCTCCTTGACGGCGTCGATGCCGGCCTTGATCCCCTTCATCTCGCTGGTGTCTTCGACCGTGCCCTTCTCGCAAGTGGCGATGATCAGCCGTTGCTCGCCGGGTTGGAGCGGCACCTTGCTGAGCGACTTGGTGGGGACGATGTCCGAGCCGCCGTTCGAGACGTCGATGAAGGTGCGCAGGCAGTTGTTCTTGCAGAAAAAGCAGCGCGTGTTCTCGTTGCGGGTGGCGCGGTAGGTGATGTTGCGCACCGCGTCCAAACCGATGAAGCTGGTCCGCCGCCCCTTGCGCCACAAGCGCAGCGCCTCGGCGGCGGCGCCGATGGCCCCCGACTCGCCACAGTGCTGGTGCACGATGATCTCCGGGTCGCCCTGGCCGCGGAAGCTGGCGCGGATGAAATCCACCTCCGCCTTCACCGCCGCCAGATTGTTCTGCGTGCCGCCTTGCAGCACGAAGCGCGAACCCAACGCCGCCAGGTTGGGCACGTTGGCCACGTACAGAAACACGTTTTTCGGCAGCACCGCCGCCAGCCCGGCCAGGATCTCCTCCGCCCGCCAGCCCTGCCGCTGGAAGTTGACGATGTCCGACTGCATGAAAACGGCGCAGCCGTAGCCGAAGGTCGGCATCGCCTCGGCGGCAAAGGCCAGATCGGCGTACTGATCCACCTTGACTCCGAAGCCCTCCGCGGTGGATTGCAAGAAGTAGCCGTTGCCGGCCGAGCATTGCGTGTTCAGCTTGAAGTCCTTGACTCGCCCGTCCTTGAGCACGATCAGCTTGATGTCTTGCCCGCCCACGTCCACGATCACATGCGGATCGCGGTAAAACTTCATCGCCGACTCGGTGTGCGCCACCGTCTCGACCAGCGCCACGTCGGCCCGCAGCACGTCCTTGAGGATGTCCTTGGCGTAGCCGGTCGTCCCCACGCCCAGAACCTCGAGTCGCGCCCCCTGCGCCGCGACTTGCTTGCCCAACCCATCGAAGACATCCATCGTGTCTTGAATCGGGTTGCCCTTCGACAGTTGGTAATACTTGCACAGCACCGTCTCGTCCTCGCCCATCAGCACGCCCTTGGTCGAGGTCGAGCCGCCATCCACGCCCACGAAGGCGCGCACCACTTGCCCCGGTTCGAAGCGCGCCGGATCGAACTTGGGCCGGCGATAGCGCTCGCGAAACGCCTCCAATTCGCCCGGCGTCGCCACCAAACCCTTACCGCCGCTCTTCAGCTTGTCCTGCTGCCGGCCGACCTGGATATAGTCGATCAGCGCCGCCGTGCCGAGATAGACGCCCACCTCCTCGTCCTCGTCCTTGCCGAACTCCACCGCGCCGATGGCGGCGTAGTACTGGGCATTGTCAGGCACCTTGATCAGGTCCTCCGGCTTGGCGCCGGCGGGAACCTCCACCTTGCGCTCCTTCCACATGCGCGGGATGTTGGCCTGCCAGGCCTCGCGCATGCCGCGAATAAAGCTGTTCGGTCCACCCAGCAGCAGCACGTGCGGGCGGAGCGTGTTGCCCCGCGTCAGCACGCTGAGGTTTTGCAGCACGATCGCCTCGAAGAGCGAGGCCATGAGCTGGTCGTTCGGCGTGCCTTCCTTTTGCAGGCTGTTGATGTCGGTCTCGGCGAACACCCCGCACTTGCCCGCCACCATGTGCAGCTTGATGCCGTGGTAGCCCTGGTTGCCCAGTTCCAGCGCCGGAATCTTGAGCTTGGCGTTGATTTTGTCAATCACCGCCCCGGTGCCGCCCGCGCATTTGTCGTTCATGGACGGGATCTTCTTCTTGCGGCCGCTCGCTTCTTCGTCGCGAAAAACGATGATCTTGGCGTCCTGCCCGCCTAACTCGACGACCGAATAGACCTCCGGATGCAGTTTCTCGACCGCCAACGAGACCGCCGTCACCTCCTGCACGAACTTGGCCCCGATCGCCTCGCACAGCGTGCCGCCGCCCGAGCCGGTCACGAAGATGCGGCAATCGCCGGCGGCGACGCCCACCTCCCGTTCCATGCGCTCCAGAAACTCGAGCGTCTTCTCTGGCTGTTTGGTTTCATGGCGCTGGTAATCGCGCCAGACGATGGTGTCGGTTGCCCGCTCCACCACCACTGCTTTGACCGTCGTGGAACCGACGTCGAGGCCGACCATATAGCGATATCCCATGCCTTTTTCCTCGCGAATCCGCGGCGGCATGCCGCGGAGCTAGGCCGCCGCGCCCTTGGCCGCCGCCGGCACTCGCACCCGCGCCCGGCGCCAGCCACGGCTGTCGCGGTCCATGCGCTCGCTGACGTGCAGCACGAAGTTGGCCGCCGTGCCGGCGATGCCCTCGCGATGCGGTACGAGATAGAAGGGCCGCTTCAATTCCGGATGTTCAGCCACGTACGCGCGAATCTGCTCCAGCGTCTTGCCCGTCTGCCGCAGCGCCTGTTCGAACTCCGCCTTGGCCTTCACCTTGGCTTCGCCCAGCGCCATCTGCACTCGGCTATGCGCGTTCACTTCGCCCTCACCCGAGGTCTCGATCGGCAGATAGATCATGTCCTTAAAGCGACTGACCACCGCCGACTGCGCTCCGTCGGACTGCGACGATGGCATGCAGCCAAAGGGCTTCAGCCCCAACACCATGTGGCAAAGCCGGTGGACCGTGTAATAGACGTTCTTGCCCACCTCCAAATGGCCTTCCCCGCCCCGCGCCAAGCGGTTGTAGAAGGGGTCGGCTAGCCGCGCCAGTTCCTTTTGCGGCACTAGGTGATGCGTGATGCCGCCCAGGCGTTTGGTCAGGCGATGGTAGAAGTGAGCCCAGATCGCTTCGCCCACCACCAGCGCCAGCCACTTTTGCCGGAATTTCAGCTCGTTGAGCCCGCGTTTATGCAGCTCGTACCATTTCGGGTAGCGGTAGGGAGCATCCACCGCCTTCCGCGCCACGGCGTTGTTGCGCACCTGGTGGATCATGTACGCCACCCAAGTGGCGATCGGCTCGACAACCACTTGCGCCCCCTCGCGCTCGAGGAACTTGAACATGCCGAAGTTGCCGTCCCCCTCGGTGATCTGCGCCCAGAACTCGCCCGTGATCTTCACCACCGGCTTGACCTTGGTGCGATCCACCTCGATGGCGTTCAACTGCTCATGCGCGCGCCGCAGGCCGCCATAGAACTGCTTGCCGTACAAATGGTCCAGCACCTTGCAGAGCACGCTCAGCGTGTCTTTCACGGCTCGATTTTTCTGCAATAGGCCCGATGCCACGTCGTGGGTGTGCTCGAGCAGCTCAAACGGCTTGCGGTCCCGCAACAACGTGCTCAACCCCGCCACCGTCTCCTGAAAAACACGATCCGTCTCGCCGCGATGCGTCTCGAAGGGCCGGATCTGATAGACCAGATCGTTCACCACGTCGCCCAACAGCAAGGCATTCAGCATGCTCATGCCGAAGTTCACCGTGAACTTTAGGCCCGGCTCGCCGGAGGCCGCCTTGATGCCGTCGTTCTGCTGGAACAGCAGCACCCGAAAACCGTTGAAGCCGGCGTTATCGAGGGCAAAACGGTACTCGGCCTCGTACATCCCGAAGCGGCACGGCCCGCACGAGCCGGCGGTGAAAAAGACGTGGCGGTCGATGATCTCCTGCCGCGTCATGCCCTGCGCCTCTAGGTCGCGCAGGTACTGGATCAGATTGCCTACGGTGAAGTACGTGGGGTTGCACTGGCCGGTGTTGCCGTATTCCTTACCCAGCTGAAAGGCGGCGACATTAGGAGTGGGGATGACCACGCATTTGTAGCCATTGCCCTGAAACGCCGCCTGAATCAGCGCTTCGTGTTTCCAGGTCAAGCCGCCGAACAGGATGGTCACCCGACCCCGCTCCTCGGCCACGAACGGCCGCTCGACCGGGCGATGAAACTGCTCGGTTGGTTGCAGGCCGGCGGCGCGTGCTAGGCGTTGCCGCTCGGCGGCGAGTCGCTTTTTTAGTTCGTCGTTGAGATCGCTAACTGGGACCAAATCGGGCGTTTCCACGGGCATGCAATGCTCCTCTCGCGGTCGTCGGACCAATGAGATGCAAATGATGACAGCGACGACAGAAAAACTTGCGAGAAGACGAAAGGAGTATTACCGAACGGGCGTGCGAAACGAGACACTGCGATGCTTCCGTGATGCTGGAGAAAGTCTATCCCACCGTCCCGCGCTGCTGTCAAGACCCAGTTGCGCTTCAATGCCGCGCGGGCTTCACCGCTCGCAGTTGCACAACCCAATTCACCTTTTCCGCGCGGCTCGCTCCGGGCAGCTGTCACTTTTCCATGCGATAAATCACGCGGAATGGCATGGCCAGCGGAATCTCGCCCGGCTGCAACCGATACGAACGGCCATCACGGCCGCGCACGTAGTAGCCCGGCATCAAATAGCCGCGCCAGGGTCGTTGATTGGCGCGCGCGAACGTGAGCGCGCCACCTTGGACCGAAACGAGCGAGCCGACGAACGTGGGCAGGTCTTGGCGTGCCGGCAAGAAGCCAATGCGGAAGATTTCATTCTCCTTCACGCCCTTCACCTTGCGCGACGTGTAAAACACCAGCAAGCTCGCGCCTAATGGCACATCGGTGATCGGCACGCGACGATTGCCGGCTTCGAGCAGAAACGTCCCGCTCGGCCCTAATGCCACGCGCCAAATCGAGGTTAGGCCGCCCAGTCCCGGGTGTTCGATCGGCCCGCCGCCTTCCGCATTTAGTAAACCGCTGAACTCCTGGGCTTGCGTGCATTTCCAAGTGGTGAGAATGAGCCGATGCTGAATCGGATCGAAAGCGGTCAGCTCGCCTTTCCATGCGTCTCCGGCGTAGTTCAAAGGATAGTAGCCGGGCGGCGCGCCCACGTGTTGTGCCAAGGCCAGGGTGGCCGTAAGTGCAATCAGCGCGGCTATCAGCACCGCGCGATCGCATGCCCGATCTGCCATGGCGCCAGCATGCCACGATCATGTCCCTTCGCTACCGAACTTTTCCTGCTCCACGCTCCGCGAACTTCTTCTGGTTGGCGGGCTCTGCTTTCGGGCCTATACCTGAGACTGATGACTAATCCAATCGCGACGCGATCCAGCTGCCGCACAGGGTTCCGGCAATTGGTAGCCGGGCTGGCGGTGATGGCTTGTCTCGTTGTGGTGGCGGAGGCGGCAATCTCCACCCGCGAGAATGATCTCGCTCGTCTGAAGAGCGCCGATCATATCGTGACCACCGTCACCACCGGTCCAGGCCGGCGCATGGCTGGCAACATCATGCGCAGCGGGACTTGCCTGGCGGTGATTCCCGGCTACAAGACGTTCGCCCTCGGCATCGGCGGCTCCTACGGCAAGGGTGTGGCCATGTGCCGCGCCAACGGCCGCTGGGGCGCCCCTATCTTCATCACCATTGGCGGCGCCAGTTTCGGCCCGCAGATCGGCGGGGAGTCGGCCGACGCCGTGCTGGTGTTCCAGTCCGTCGAAGGTCTCGAGAGCATGTTGAACAATAAGGCGCGTATCGGCGTCTCCGCCGCCGGCGCCATCGGGCCCGTAGGCCGCCGCGTCGCCGGCGCCACCGACGCCGCCATGCGCGCGCAGATCATTACCTATGCTCAGAGCCGCGGGCTTTACATCGGCGCCAACGTGGACGGCGCCATCGTACAGCCCGATGAAAGCGCCAACCGCGCCCTGTATGGCCACGCCTTTTGGCAAGACGTGCTCGAGGGCCGCGTCGCCGCGCCCGCCGCCGCTCGCCCTTTGCTCAACTCGTTGAACAACTCCCCGTGGACGGGCACCACCGCGCTGGCCGCCCGCCGCCGCGCCGCCGCCGGCATTCCCGCCGCCCCCGCTGGCTTGCAAATGCCCAACCTTAGCCGGCTGGCTTACACCCGCGCGCCACTAACCTACGAAGGCGGTATCAACCTCGTCAAACAGAATTCCAGCATCGGCCTGGGCGGCTTCAGCCTCAGTTTCGGCCTCCACCCGTCGCCCTATCGGCTGCCTTGGCTCAGCCTTTACACCGAGGGGGGCCGAGTCCGCGGCTCGCAAACGGTCTCGCTGCTTGGCACCAGCCTCTCCGCCCGCAACACGGTTTGGACGCTGCTGGCCGGCCCGCGCATCGAGATGGCCAAGCACACCTTCGCTCCCTTCGCCCAGGTTCTTTTCGGCTACGCCCACTCCAACGTCACTAGCAACAACGCTACCCAAACCTTCGGTACCTTTGCCTGGAAAGCCGGCGGCGGCATCAACCTCAACATCTCGCGCCAGTTTTCCGTGCGGATCTTCGAACTCGACTTCCTGCACACCAGCTTCAACAGCATCGGCCAAACCGACGGCCTGATCAGCGGCGGACTGGGCTTCCACTTCTAATCCGCTACTCGCTCCAGAGCCGGGGAGACATAGCCCGCTACACCGCCATCCAACCCGCCATCCGGCCCGAACCGAAAACTTCGAGCGCACCAGCCTTGCTGGGCGGGTCGGATCGCCGTATGTCTGCGCCTACGCTCCTCCTCGCCGACCCCTATCGCCTGGTGCTTGAGGCCCTAAACCGCGTGCTGCAATGCCGCTACGCCGTGGTCGGGCTGGCCGAGAATGGCGCCGAGTTGCTCGCCCGCGCCTTGGCGGCTCGGCCCACGGCCATCGTCTCCGAACTCTCGTTGCCCGAGATGGACGCCTTCCAGGCGCTGCGCCGCTTGCGTTTAGCCGGCATCGACAGCCGCTTTTTGGCCCTTTCCGCCCACGCCCAGGTCAGCGTAGCCGCGGAAGCCTTTCGGGCCGGCGCCTGCGCCTACGTGCTCAAGCAGGATCCGCTCGAGGAGCTGCTGGCAGCCATCGAAGCCGCGCTGCGCGGCCAAGCCTTTATCAGCTCGCGCCTCTCGGCCGATCCGCTCGCCTTGCTGATCCAAGGCGCCGCCGGCGGCCCGCGCCGCCTCACTCCCCGCCAGCGGCAAGTGCTCGGCATGGTGGCCGAGGGCAAGACCATGAAGGAGGTGGCCGCGCTCATGGGCATCTCGATCCGTACCGCGGAAACCTACAAGTACGACCTCATGCGTCGCCGCGGCCTGCGCAGCAACGCCGAGCTGGTGCAGTACGCGATACGTCTCGGCCTGCTCGCCCTCCCGCCCCTCGACCTCGCTGCTTGACAAGGCCTCCCGCCGGCCCTAACCTGGAGCCATACCCCACCAGGGTATATGAGGAGGAGGCAGCATGGCTCGCCTTCATTTCGCGATCGAGGGTATGAACTGCGGCCATTGCGTCGCCGCGGTGGAGAAAGCCTTGGCGGCATTGCCCGGCGTGGACGCCAGCCGCTTGGCGATCGGTTCGGCCCAGGTCGAGTACGATCCCGCCCGCGTCAGCGCCGAGCAGTTGGCGGCGGCCATTCGCGGCGCCGGCTTCGCGCCGAGGGCGGCGGAGTGAGCATGCCGCTCGACGCCATCCTTGTCACGGCCCTGGGACTGGCTGCCATCGCTTGGCTCAATTGGTATCTGTTCTGGGCCGAGCGGCGGCCCGTCCGCGCCGCCGCCGCCGCCGGCCTCGGCCCGCAGGAGATCGCCGTGCGCGTGCGCGGCGGTTACGATCCCGACGTCATCGTCGTCGAGAGCGGCCGTCCGGTGCGCATCGAGTTTCGGCGCGAGGAGACAGCTTCCTGCACCGAGGAGGTCGTCTTCCCCGATTTCGGCATCCGCCGCCGCCTGCCCGCCTTCCAAACTGTCGCCGTCGAGCTCACCCCGCCGCGCCCCGGTACCTACAACTTCGCCTGCGGCATGAATATGGTCCGCGGCCGTATCGTGGCGGAAGCGCCGGCCGTCGCGGTCGCCACCCCCGCGCCCACCACTCCCTCCGCGGCCGCTCCCGCGCCCTCCGCCCTGCGCGCGCAAGCCACGCTGCCCATCGAGGGCATCACCTGCGCCTCCTGCGTGAGCCGCGTCAAGCGAGCCCTCGACGGCGCGCCCGGCGTAACCGGCGCCGAAGTCAACTTTGCCTCCCGCCGTGCCCGCGTTGAGTACGATCCAAAGCGCACCGATTTGGGCCAGCTCGTCGCCGTGGTGCGCGAGGCAGGCTACGACGCCACGGTCGCTCGCGCGCGCTTCCATGTGGCGGGGCTCGAGATGGTGAACGACGCGCGCGAGCTGGAGAGCCAATTGACGCGCCTGCCCGGCGTGTGCACCGCCACGCTCAACCTCGCGAGCGGCGCCCTGGCGGTCGAATACCTGCCCAGCGCCGCCCCGCTCATGCCGGTCGAGCGATGGCTGCGCGAGCGCGGCTTGCGCGTGGCCGCCGGCGCGGCGGCGGAGGAAGCCGGCGCCGCCCCGGCCGCCGAAAACGACGAGCAGCGGCGGGAATTCCTGGCCCTGCGCGCCCGCATGATCGTCGCCATGGTCGGCGCGGTCCTGGTCATGCTCGGCTCGATGGCGCTCGACGCCGCATCCGCCGCGTCGCCTGCTGGCCTCGCCGGCGCCGATCCACTGATGCGCCTGCTCCATCCGGTCAACCGCGCTCTCGCCGGCGCCCTGCCCTGGCTCTATCGTCTCAGCCCCCCCACGCTGCGCTGGGCGCTGCTGCTGCTCACCTTGCCGGTGATCGCCTGGTCCGGCCGCTCGTTTTTCGAGCGCGCCGTCAAGGCCTTTCGCCATCACGCCGCCGACATGAATACGCTGATCGCCGTCGGCTCCGGCGCCGCCTTCGCCTTCTCGCTGGTGGCCACGATCGCGCCTGGCGTCTTCACCTCGCGCGGCCTGCCCGCCCACGTCTATTACGAGGCGGTGGATTGGATCATCGCCTTGATCCTCCTCGGCAATCTTTTCGAGTTGCGCGCCCGCTCCCGCACCTCCTCCGCGATCCGGCGCCTCATGGGACTGCAGCCGGCCACCGCGCACGTCCTCGCCCGCAATCGCGACGGCGGCTGGGATGAGGCCGGCGATCGTCCCGTCGAGGAGCTGAGCGTCGGCGACGTGGTGCGCATCCGCCCCGGCGAGCGCATCCCCGCCGACGGCCGCGTCCTCGAGGGCGTGAGCGCCGTGGACGAGAGCATGCTTACCGGCGAACCGTTGCCCGCCGCCAAGGCGCCCGGTGCCGAGGTGGCCGGCGCCACGGTCAACGGCGCCGGCGCGCTGCTCGTCGAGTTGACCAAGGTCGGCAAGGACACCGCCCTGGCGCAGATCGTCCGCTTGGTGGAGGAGGCGCAAGGCGCCCGCGCGCCGATCGAGAGGCTGGCCGATCGCGTCTCCGCCGTCTTCGTCCCCGTCGTGATCTCGATCGCCATCGCCACGTTTCTCTTCTGGTATAACTTCGGCCCGTCCCCGGCATTGCTCTGGGGATTCATCACCGGCGTGACGGTGCTGATCATCGCCTGCCCCTGCGCCATGGGCCTGGCGGTGCCGACGGCGGTCATGGTGGGCACCGGCCGCGGCGCGGAGTTCGGCGTCTTGATTCGCGGCGGCGAGGCGCTCGAGCGCGCCGGCGCGCTCGACGTCGTCTTGTTCGATAAGACCGGTACCATCACCGCCGGTCGCCCCCAGGTCACCGGCGTGCTGGCCGCCGCCGGAGAAGACGAGCGCCAGGTGCTCGCCTGGGCGGCCGCTCTGGAGCGCGCCTCCGAGCATCCCCTGGCGGCGGCCGTCGTTCGCGCCGCCGCCGAGCGCGGCCTCGCGCTGCCGCCCGCCGCCAACTTCACCAGCTTCGCTGGCCGCGGCGCGCGCGCCGAAGTCGCCGGCGCCACCCTGCGCGTTGGCAGCCGCCGCTGGCTGGAGGAAGAAGGCGTCGGCCCCAATCCCCTTTTCGCCGCTGCCCAAGTCTGGGCGGAAGAGGGCAAAACCGTGATCTACGTCGCCCGCGACCAGCGCCTGGCCGGCGCCATCGCCCTCGCTGACGCCCTTAAGCCCACCGCCCCCGCCGCCGTCGCCGCCCTGCGCCGCCAGGGCTTGCGGGTGATCATGGTCACCGGTGACAACGAGATCGCCGCCCGCCGCGTCGCCGCTGCCGCCGGCATCGAGGAGGTGCGCGCCGGCTTGCTGCCCGCCGACAAGGCCGGCGCCGTCGCCGAGTTGCATGCCGCCGGACACGTTGTCGCCATGGTCGGCGACGGCATCAACGATGCGCCGGCCCTGGCCCAGGCCGACCTCGGCATCGCCATCGGCACCGGCACCGACGTTGCCATCGAAGCCAGCGACATCACCCTCGTCGGCGGCGATCCGCAAGGCGTGGTTACTGCCATCGCCCTCGCCCGCCGCACCTTGCGGCTAATCCGCCAGAATCTGTTCTGGGCATTTCTTTACAACGTCATCGGGATTCCCCTGGCGGCGGGCCTGTTTTATCCGCTCTTTGGAATCTTGCTCTCGCCCGTCTTCGCCAGCGCCGCCATGGCTTTCAGCTCCGTCAGCGTGGTCGGCAACAGCCTGCGCCTGCGCCATTTCCGCCCCCCGCGCCAACTCGCCCCCGCATCTCCCCGGCTGCGCCAGGAGGCCGCCCATGCCTAAGCCGCGCCCCGCTTCGCCGCGCCATGCCGACGCCGTGGAGGCCAGCGCCAAGCGCGCCATCCTCGCCCGCTTGCGCCGCGCCGAAGGCCAAGTCCGCGGCCTGGCGCGCATGGTCGAGGACGAGCGCTACTGCCCCGACGTCTTGACCCAGATCTCCGCCGTGCATGAGTCGTTGCGCGGTGTCGCTCGCCTCCTGATGCGCAATCATCTCGAGCACTGCGCCACCAACGCCCTGCGCTCCGGCAGCGCCACCCGCGCCCAAGAGGTTTATGCCGAGCTTACCGACCTCTTCTATAAGCACGCCCGCTAATCCGCCCTTGACATGAAATGAGCGGCAGATTACGCTCACCGCCAGTATCTCGGTCGGGAGGCTCCGATGCGTCCAATTTCGGCCGTTCGACTCCTTGGCATCGCCCTGGCGCTAGCGTTCCTCGCTCCCCAGGGGAACGCTGCGATGATCGTCTCCAGCGGCGCCGCCCACGGCGCTGCGGTGGCGCGACGCGCTGCGCCGGCGCCGGCGACGCGCGTTCCCTCCGTCAAGCCTCGGCAGTCGGCGAGCTCGGCGCAGCCGCTCGTCGCCAAGCCTCGCCATCGCCGCTGGCCGCGTGTCTCGCTGTTCAAGACCATCGCCATCGCCGCCGCCGCGGCCGTCATAACCGGCATTATCGTCAAAGCCAAAAGCCATATCGGGTGCTACAACTGCGTTGGCTGAATTGCGTTAGCATACGGAGGGTTCGCGTTTCAGCACAGGGGGAAGCGATGCTCGTTGCGACCGTGGAGCGGCCGGCCGGCTTCGAAGTGAAGCGCGTGATCGGCCAGGTCTTCGGCGTGGTGGTGCGCAGCCGTAGCTTGGTAGGCAATGTCGCCGCCGGCCTGCGCTCGCTGGCCGGGGGCGAGATCAAGGAATATACGCGGCTGGTCGAAGACACCCGCCGCCATGCCATCGACCGCATGGTCGAAAACGCCACCGCCATGGGTGCCAACGCGGTAATCATGATGCGCTTCGACTCGTCCGAAATGGGACAGACCATGCAAGAGGTCGTCGCCTACGGAACTGCCGTCGTGCTCGAGCCGGCCGCGCAGGCGTAGTCTGGGGCCAAGGCCAAGGGCCAAGGCTAAAGGCCAAGGAATGCCCGGCGTGCTCATCGCCATCATTGTCATAGCCATATTGTTTGGGCTCTATTTCGCCTACGATCGCCGCTATCATGGCCGCGAAACGCCGACCCATCCGCCTGAGGCCTTCCGGCCCACCGACGAGGTATTCCGCGATCCCGGCTCCAACGCGCTCATCCGCGTGTACGAAAATCCCGCCACCGGCGAGCGGCAATACCGTCCCGAGCCCTAACCCGCCTCGCTAGTCAGCCCGCAAGTTAGGGAGCCGCGTGCGCGCCTGTGACGTAAACGCGCAGCGCGGCTTGGCCCAGTTCATGGCCGCCGGCCGACGCCGTCCACGATAAGCGCTCCCAGCCGCCATGCGCCGACTCGGGCGCGCGCAGTTCCATCTCGACTTCATAGAAGCCGTGCGCCTGGACCGGATAAACCTCTGCGCGGTTAAGCTCTTGCCAGCCTGCGGGCAAGTGACTTGCGATGGTTATCTCTTCCGGCTGGTCGCCGCGGTTTTGCAAGCGCAGGGGAACTTCCAGGCGTTGGCCGCCGCCTGTGTCCCACTGCGGCGCAATGAGGTCGCGCATCACGCTCAAGCCCGCGGCAGCCCAGAACTGGCGGTAAAAATGCCACTGCCCGCCCAACTGAATCGCTTCGCCGCGGGTCGGATCGCGGGCTGCCGCATAGCCGGGCGGCGCTTGATAAGCGGCCGGCGCGGCACCGATGCCGGCGAAGACGTCCGCCGTCGCCGGCGCCGCCACCAGTGAGCGCGCCAGTAGCAGCTTCACCGGCGCCTTGAAGGCCTGGAAGTCGCCGCTGCGCAGCGCCCGCTCCGCTACGTCGCCGTTGCCTTGCTGCGTCGCGTGAAACGCCTCCTCCTCGGCCTCCAGCCGGTAGTAGGGTTCGTGTTTGGCGGGCGAAACGTCGGTGACCGAGTACTGCGGTCCCTTGCCATCGAGAAAACCGTTGAAGAAGGCGTCCGTAAAGTAATACAGCTTCTTCGCCTGCCATGGCCGCAGCCCCTCGGTGAGATTGGCATAGCTGAGGCGATTGCGGGGCGGCGCGACCTGCTCGGGAAACGCGGTCGGGTCGCCCGCCATGTTGAACGCTTCCGTGGCAATCACCGCCGCCGCCTGATGATCGCCATGGTTTTCGCCGGCCACGTTGTCCGGCAGCCACGTCATGACCACCGCAGGTCGCGTTAGCCGGATCAGCCGCACCGCCTTCGCCAGTGCCGAGCCGTGATGCCAGGTCTCGAGCGAGTTGAGGACGTTCTGGGTTGGCGTGTCGTAGCCGCCCAATGACCAGACGTCGAGAACGCCCCAGCTCGCCCACGCCCGCCGCGCCTCGATTTCGCGCACCGCCGCCAGCGATGCCGCTTGCTCGCTGCCCACCAGGTTGCCGCCGCTGTTGCCCCAGGTGCCATAGGCGACGGCCACGCGCTTGTGCTCGTCGAAGATGGCTCGGGCCAAATAGCCCGTGATCTCGCTCTCGTCGTCGGGGTGGGCGACGATCAGCAAAATGTCGGCATGAAAGCGCGCATCCGGAGCCGGCCACTGCGGCGCCCGTCGCGGCGCCTGCGCTCCGGCGGCCAATGCCGCAGCCATCGTCAGCAGTAAGGCGTTCCGCAATCTCATGGCCGCCAGCGTACACCATAGCTGCCTTGGCCGATAGGCCGAGCGCGCCGCTGCCTTGCGCCGCGATTAGTCCGGTATATGAACGACTGGGCCTATGCGCAAAGCCGTATGGTCCTCGGTGCGCTGGGCCCAGGAGGAGTCTCGAGTAGCCGGCGCGGGCAAAACCAGCCAAGGAAACACGCCGGGAGAAGTACGAGCCGACGTTTGAATGGAAGAGGCGCCCCCAAACTCATGGGGCCGTTTGCTTTTCGAGGAGCAGTGTACTTGAGCCCATTCTCGGCGGCCCGCTATCGGCTCCCCAGCGACTTTGCTAGACTGCGGCTAGCACCAGCCCCTTCCGTTCACGATGAGTTTGCCTTTACGATTGCCCCTTCCTGGCTGCCTAGGCGGCCTGGCAGCCTTGCTGTTAGCCGCTGCCGTGGTGTCGGCGCCGGTCGCCTCCGCCGCCCAACAGGCGCACGTGGGCCCGATCAACACCGTGCGCACCAACGTGGTGTTGGATACTAACCCCACGCTGTTCACCGTCCTGGCGGCAATTAATGTCGGCGGCTACAACGCCGGCCTCGACGCCCCTCATGCCAGCCCGCTGCGCGCGCAAATTCGCGATCAGATCCTGGCCAAGAACCTGCCGATTTTCGGCGAGTTGCGCATGTATTACGCCGCTCACCGCAAAGCCGATCCCGCCGCCGACTTGGCGCAGTACATCTCCCTCGGCCTGCTGCTCGGCGATCCGCCCGATTTCAAGCTCACCCTGCCCATTCAGGATCAGCCGCCCGACGCCGCCGCCCTTGCCGACTTCGTGCCCCTGCTGCGCCGCTTTTACGCCGAAGCCGATATCCCCGCGGTCTGGCAAAAATACCAGCCGGTTTACCTGCGCGCCATCGACGAATACGCGCCGGCCGTGCGCAAGGTGATGCAGCAGGTGGATCTCTACTTTCGGCTGCCGCAGGCCTTCTTGGGCCGCCAATTCGTGATCTTGCCGGAAATTCTCGCCTCCCCGGCCCAGACTCACGCGCGCAACTACCTGGAGAATTATTTCATCGTCGTCAATCTCGACGTTCCCTCGCAGATGGATGACATTCGCCACACCTACCTGCATTACGTCCTCGATCCGCTGGTGGCGAAGTATCCGGATATCGTCGAGCGCACCCGCCCGCTGCTGCCGCTGGTGGCGCGCGCGCCGGCCCTCGATCCTCAGTTCAAAAGCAATTTGCGCCTGTTTTACACCGAGTGCCTGGTGCGCGCCGTCGAGGCGCGGCTCACCCCCGAATCAGCTCCCACGCCGGCCAAGCGGGAAGCGGCCCGCGAAGCCCTCGTCAAGCAAGACATGAGCGAGGGCTTCATGTTGACGCAGTTCTTCTTCGACAGCCTCAAGAACTACGACCGCGACGTCCTCAATTTCAGCGAGTTTTATCCGCAAGCCGCCTATATGCTGGATGTCGGGCACGTCGCGGGCGAAGCGCGCCACACTCGCTTCGCCGTCGCGCCGCCCCACCCCGAGCCGGCCCAGCCCCAGCCTTTGGTGAGCCTGCTCGATGAGGGCGAGGCGCGATTGCACGCCCATGATCTGCAAGGCGTCACCTCGCTCGCCGCCGGCGCCCTCCATGATCCGCGCGGCGATCACCCCACTGCCTACTTCCTAATGGCGGAGGTGGCGGCGCGGGAAGGCCAGCCCACCATGGCTGCCACCTACTTCGCGAAGACCCTGGCCACCGCCCCGCTCACCGCCGCCCACATCCGCACCTGGAGCAACATCTACCTGGGACGCATCCTCGACCTCGAGCATAAACGCGACGAGGCCGTCTCCCATTACCGCGCCGCGCTGGCCACCGCGGATACGCCGGGTGCGCGCGCCATCGCTCAGCACGGTATCGCCGCGCCCTTCACCACCGGGCGCTCGCATCCCAGTCCCGATCCCAAGTCCGACTAAAGGTCTCCCATGACTCGAACCACTTTTTCCCTCCTCCTCATCGCGGTGCTTGCCGCCGCCGCCGTGGCGCCCGCGCAAGCGCCTTCCGGCGCCACCGCCAAGCAAGCGCCGGCAGCAACCGCCAAGCCCGCGCCCGCGCCTGCCGGACCCAAGGCCAAGTCGCCCGAAGAACTGGCCGCCGTGCAGGCGGTGGCGGCGGCGTTGCGCAACCCGACGGGCACGCCGGCTCAATTGGACGCGGCGGTGCAAAATCTGGTGACGAAGTTCCCCCAGACCGAGTTCAAGGAGTTCGCCTATACGCTGGCCACGCAATATCACTATCGTCACAACGACTATGCCGGCACCGTGGAAAACGGCGAAGCGGCGCTGCAAGCGAATCCCCACGCCGTGCTGCCGCTGCTGATTCTGGCCAGCATCATTCCTCAGCACGTGCAGTCCACCGACTTGGATCGCGATCAACGCCTCGCCCAAGCCGAGGGATACGACAAGACGGCGCTCGATTTCGCCGACCACTTCCCGGCCCAGATCAACGGCCACCAACTGACACCGCAGGAAGTCGCCGGCTACCAGCAGATGATTCGCGGCACCGCCTATAGCTCGCTCGGCGCCATCGCCACCCAGCGCGGGCAGTTCCCGCAGGCGGCGGGCGCATACCAACAGGCCATTCAGTACGAAAACGGCGAGAACCAAGCCCGCGACTATTACCACCTGGCGCTGGCGCAAGACGCGGCCAAGCAGTACAAGGACGCGCTCGAGTCCATTGACAAGGCGCTGCAATTGGGCGCTTCGAACCCGACGCTGCAGACCCTGGCCACAGCCGAAAAGACCAAGATCACGCGCGCGATGGGCGTGCCCGCCGCAACCCATCCCTGACACCCGCGTGTCCGGACGACCCACATCCGCGAACCGCTCTCGGGCGCGGCGCGCCCCTGCGCCTTCCGCCCGGGCCGCGGACTGGAACGGCCCCGCATTAGAGGCGCGCATTGGCGGCCGTTTTCGGCGTCCCGAACTGCTGCGCCAGGCCCTTACCCATAGCTCGTGGAGCGCCGGCCGCGCCGGCGCCGAGCCCGACTACGAGCGCCTCGAGTTCCTGGGCGATGCGGTGCTCGGCTTGCGGGTCAGCGAAAGGCTCTTGCAGTCGTTCCCCGACCGCAGCGAGGGTCATCTGAGCCGGCTGCGGTCCTGGCTGGTCAGCGCTCGCAACTTGGCCTTGACGGCGCGCGCGCTTGGCCTTGGCGACTACCTTCGCCTGGGCGCTGGGGAAGTTGCGCTGGGAGGGCGGGGCCGGGAGCGGCTGCTGGCCAACGCCATGGAGGCGGTGATCGGCGCCATCCATCTCGACCGCGGTTATCGCGCGGCGGCGCGCTTCGTCGATGCGCACGTGCTGGGCAGTACGCTCGCCGACCTCAACCCCGACCATCTGCACGAATTCGCCTACAAATCGGCGCTCCAGGAGTGGGCGCACGCGCAAGGTCAGCCGTTGCCGCGCTACCGCGTTGTGGGCGCCAGCGGCCCCGAGCACGGCAAGATCTTTCAGGTTGAGGTCGCCGTGCCCGGCCTTTACGTCGGCGAAGGCCAGGGTCGCAGCAAAAAAGAAGCCGAGCAGCGCGCCGCCCGCGCCGCCCTCGAGCGCCTCGGCGTCGTCCCCGCCGCCGCGCCCTGATCGCCCGCGCCCGCCCGCTCTGCCTCCAGGCCGGCATCCGCCCCGAGCAATCCTGCCTCTGGCCGCTGCCACCGCCTTGTTTCAGGCGGTAAACTGAAGTGTGGCTTCCTCCCGTACTCGCCAACGCCGGCCTGCCGCGCCCGCCGCCGAAAAAAAAGCCAAGCCGCTCTCCGAGAATTTCATCCGCGTCTGGGCGCCCACCCTGGTCGCGGCGTTGTTCATCATCACCTTCAACGTGCAGGCCTTCGAAATCCCCTCCGGCTCGATGGAAAAGACGCTGCTGATTGGGGATCACTTGCTGGTCGACCGCGTGCGCTTCGCCCCGCCCTCCGGCTATTTGCACGGCATCGAGCCCTACCGGGCCCTGGAGCACGGCGATATCGTCGTCTTTATGTCGCCGGCACAGTCGGGCTTGCACCTGGTGAAGCGCGTCATCGGCCTGCCCGGCGACCGGCTCAAGCTGGTCAACGGCACCGTGGTCCGCAACGGGCAGCCTCTAAACAAGCCTTACGTGATGCGCTATCCGGTGGATTGCCCCGGCGCGCCGTTGGTCGATCCGGCCCGCGACAACTGGCCGGATGGCGGCTTTCTCGAGGAGACCACGCCACAGTGGGCCGCGACGCAAAGCCAGTACATCCACAACGGCGAAGTCACCGTGCCGCCTGGCCACTATTTCATGATGGGCGACAATCGCCTCTGCTCGTTCGACTCCCGCTACTGGGGATTCGTGCCGCAGGCGAATCTGATCGGCCGGCCGTCGATCATTTACTGGTCGTATCGCAGCCAGGAGAGCGACTACGAGAGCACCGGCATCTCGCGCGTGGACGATTGGATCTCCACGCTCGTCCACTTCCCGACCCGCACCCGCTGGGAACGGACGCTTCATATCATCCGCTAGCCCGGGGATGAAGCCGTGAGCCGCGCGCCTCGTCTCCGCCGCCGCCGTTGGGCGCTCGCCGCCGCCGTGATCTTGGCGATCGCCGTACCGACCGTCGTTCCTCTCTTCGCGCTGCACCGCGCCAAGGCGCGCATCCTGCGCACGCTCGCCGGGCAGTTGGGGCGTGAGGTCAGCGCCGATTCGCTGCACCTGGTGCTGTTGCCTTGGCCCGGCTTCGAATTGTACCGCGTGCGCCTGGGCGAAGCCCCCGAGTTCGGCATCGAGGACCTGGCCTCGGCCGACGATGCCGTGGCCACGCTGCGGCTGCTGCCGCTCTGGCGGGGGCGGATCGAATTCTCGAGCATTCGCCTCGATAGCGCCACCGTCAATTTAGTGCGCAACGACGCCGGCCGCTGGAATCTTGCCGGCATGCTGGATCGTGCCTCGGCGGCGGCGCCGCGCCTGCGCCCCACCGCCGCCCCCGCCGCGCTGGGAGCCCCCGCGCGCTTTCCCTATCTCGAAATTCGCGACTCCCGCGTCAACTTCAAATTTGGACTGTACAAGCGCGCTTTTTACCTCAGCGCTGTGAACGGCTCTCTGACCTTGGAGCGCAACGCCTGGCGCATCCATTTGCGGTTCGTGCCGCAGCGCAGCGACCTCAACCTCTCGAACACGGGCGAAGTCACCGTGGACGGCCGTTGGCAGCGGCCGCGGGGTGCCGTCGCCTTTCGCGACCTGCCCTTCGACCTCAGCGCCCATTTCACCGACTCCTATCTGGCCGGTTCGAGCCCGTTGCTGCTCGGCCACGATGCCGGCGTGCACGGCATCGTCGGCGCCGACGTGCGCCTGCGCGGCACCGGGCAAGCCTTCCAACTCAGCGGCGTAATCACCGCCGCCGCCCTGCGCCGCTGGGACCAATTGCCCTCGGGATTGCGCCTTCGCGTGCCTTTCGCCGCTCGCTATCGCGCTGGCGACGATTCGCTCCAGCTCGAGGAATTTGGCGCCGCCGCGCGCGGCGATCTGACCGGCTTCGTCCGCCATCTCCTTACCCGTCCCGCCGCCGATCTGCGCCTTAGCCTGCACTCGCTCGATGCCGGCGCGCTCTGGCCGCTGGCCCGCGCCCTCGATCCGCGCCTGCCCGCCGCCGCCAGCCTGACCGGAACCGTCAGCGCGGCGCTGCGCATCCAGGTTGGCGCCGGCGCGCCCTTTTCCCTGAGCGGCGCGCTGCGCGGCCATGGCCTCGAACTGCGCGAAGGCGACGCCGCGCTGCGCCTCGCCGCCGCATCCTGCCAAGCCGCCGTCACGTTCCATTGCCAGGCGCAGGGAACGTTGGCGGCGGCGCCGCCGCAAACTCCGGCCATCTTGCAGATCACCACCGGCGCCGATCTCGCCGGCTGGCACGCCGCGGTCGCCGCCGCCCGCCTTGATGCCACCCAGGCGCGGGTCCTGGCCCGACTTTTCGGTGCGCGCGACCCATGGCCCGGGCCCGTGCGCGGTTCGGCCTCGGTGCAATGGAAGGCATCGCTCCCCTGGACCGAACTCGCCGGCAACCCGGCCGCCGGGGGCGGCTGGCAAGTGCGCGCCATTTGGGCTCGGGCCAGCCTGCGTCTGCCGCAATTGGCAGCGGCGCTCCCCTGCCGAGAACTGCGGTTGAGCCGCGCGGCGGACGGCACGATCACGCTGGCCGGCACGGTGTTGGCCGACGGCGAGCCCTGGAGCCTAATGGCGCGGCGCACGGCGCCGGCCGGCGCCGCCGCCGCGCCTCTAGCCTGGACATTCCAGCTGCGTGCCCGGCGCGCCAGCGGCGCGGCCGTGGCGCGTGCCCTGCGCCCGTCCAAGGCGGGCTTTTTCGCCAGCCTGCTGTCCTCTCCGCCCTCCCTGGCGCCGCTGCTCGCTCGTTTGCGCGCCACGGGCCAGGTGAACATTGGCGAATTCGCCTGGCGTGGCCATCATGCCTCGGTGCAGGCTGACATCGCCGCCGCTGGCCCGGCGTGGCGGATCGCGCCGCTGACCGTCGGGCTGGCTGGCGGCACGTTCCGGGGCGAGGGCGAATGGCGCCACGGGCTCTTGCGGCTGCGCGGCGCTGCCACACACATCAACTTGCATGCCCTCTTCCCGGGCGACGGCGAAGGCGGCGGCGGTATCGGCTCGGCCGACTTGGTGTTTGAGACCCCGCGCCCGCTCGATTTCGCCCCTCTCACGGTCACCGGCGACGTGCGCGTGAGCTTTGGGCTGCTGCGTTTCACCAGCGGCGTGAGTTGGCGCGACGGCGCGGCGCGCTTCTCCGCTTCGCGTCTCGTCTCGGCCGCGCCGCGGCAAGCGATCCGGGACCCAGTCCCTGGCCTCATGCTGGCGCGGGCGGTGGCGCCACCCGGCGCCCCCGCCCGCGCCTTTCAAGCCAAGCTCGATCGCATCGAGGCCAACGCTTCTTCGCCGCCGCCTCATCCCGACGTGCGGCTCACCTCCGCCGAGGCCAACGCCTACTTTGCCTCGCCTCTCTCTCCCTTGCCACCGGCCGTCTCGCATTTGCTGCTCTCGAACGCCGGTAACCTCGTCAGCGGCTCGGCCGACATCGACTTCGACAAGCTGCCGGAGCGCTCGTCGCTTTTTACCGGCGTCCACCACGTAACCGCCCAGGCTCACCTGGATTCCGGCGCGGCGCCGGCCGCGCAGTTGACGATCCTCCAGGTGTCGCTCGACGGTCAGCGCATTCCCAACTTCTTGATCGACCTGGCGATTCGCGAGTTCATTCAGCCCAAGCATCCCCAGATCAGCCGCCACTTCTCCGTGCCCCTGCCCGGAAACGTTCGTTCCGTCGAGTTGGGCGACAACCAGGCGATCCTCCGCTACTGATTCCGCCGGCCGGCCGCCCACCGTAATCTAATGCGAGATGGATTTTCGACTGATCAGCGAGTATCGCCCCCGCGGCGACCAAGCCGGCGCCATCGCCGCCTTGACCGCCGCGGCGCGGCAGGGCGAGCCGCACCAGGTGCTGCTTGGGGTGACCGGCTCCGGCAAGACCTACACCATGGCCAAGGTCATCGAGGAGTTGCGCCGACCGACCCTGGTGATCGCCCACAACAAGACCTTGGCCGCGCAGCTCTACCACGAATTCCGCTCCTTCTTCCCCGAGAACGCGGCCGAGTACTTCGTCTCCTACTACGACTACTACCAGCCCGAAGCGTACATTCCGGCCGCCGACGTTTACATCGAGAAAGAAGCCACCATCAACACCGAGCTCGACAAACTGCGCCTTTCCGCCACGCGCTCGCTATTCGAGCGCCGCGACTGCGTGATCGTGGCTTCCGTGTCGTGCATTTACGGCCTGGGATCGCCGGAAGCCTATTACGGCATGCTGCTGATGCTCGAGAAAGGGCAGCGGATCCGGCGCGAGGAAATCCTGCGCCGCCTGGTCGAGATCCTCTATGAGCGCGCCGACGGCGACTTTCGCCGTGGTACCTTTCGCGCCCGCGGAGACGTCATCGAGGTCTTTCCCCCTTACGAAGACTTCGCCTATCGCATCGAGTTGTGGGGCGATCAGATCGAATCGCTGGCGCAGGCGGATCCGCTGCTCGGCCAGGTGCGGCGCAAGTACGTGCGCCTCCCGATCTATCCCAAGACCCACTATGTCATCACCCCGCAGACCAAGGAGAGGGCGCTGCGTTCGATCCTGGCCGAACTCGACGAATGGCGGCCGCAACTCGAGCGCCAGGGCAAACTCATGGAGGCCAAGCGCCTCGAGCAGCGCACTCGCTTCGACGTCGAGATGATCCGCGAGATCGGCTACTGCCACGGCATCGAGAACTATTCGCGCCACTTCACCGGCCGCCGCGCCGGCGAGCCGCCGCCCACGTTGCTCGACTACCTGCCTCCCGACGCCCTGGTCTTCATCGACGAGAGCCACCAGACGATTCCGCAGCTGCGCGGCATGTACCATGGCGACCAGTCGCGCAAGCAGACGCTGGTGAACTATGGCTTTCGCCTGCCCTCCGCCCTCGATAACCGGCCGCTGCGCTTCGAGGAGTTCGAAGAACGCGTGCACCAGCGGATCTACGTTTCCGCCACTCCCGGCCCTTATGAATTGACCAAATCGGCCGGGGTCGTGGTCGAGCAGGTGATCCGCCCCACCGGGCTGCTCGACCCGGTGGTGGAGGTGCGGCCGAGCCGCGGCCAGATCGACGATCTGCTGGCCGAGATTCGCGCCGCGGTGGCGCGCGGCGAGCGGGCGCTGGTGACCACCCTGACCAAGCGCATGGCCGAGGACCTGGCCGAGTACTATGGCGAGGTGGGCGTGCGCTGCCGCTACATGCACAGCGAAATCGAGACCCTGGAGCGCATCCGCATCCTCCGCGATCTGCGCCGCGGCGACTTCGACGTGCTGATCGGCATCAACCTGCTGCGCGAAGGCCTGGACCTGCCCGAGGTGGCGCTAGTGGCGATTCTCGACGCCGATAAAGAGGGCTTTCTGCGCTCCGCCGGATCCCTGATCCAGACCATGGGCCGCGCCGCGCGCCATCTCAACGGACGCGCCATCCTCTATGCCGACACCTTCACCGACTCGATGCGCCAGGCGATCGGCGAGACGGAGCGGCGGCGCGAGATCCAGGCCGCCTACAACCGCGACAACGGCATCGTCCCGCAGAGCGTGCTGCGGCCGCTGGATATGACGCTTGTCGCGGTCGCCGAGGGCGACTACCCCACGCCGCCGCGCGACGGCGAGGAGATGGAGACCATCGAGACCTTCGCCAGCCGCGAGGAGTTCGACCGCTACTTGGCGCAGCTCGAAGAGGAGATGCGGGCGGCGGCACGACAGTTCGAGTTCGAACGCGCCGCGGCGCTGCGGGATCGGCTCCGTTCCCTGCGCGAAAAACGCCTCGGCGCCTAACCCTGCCCTCCGCCAACGGGCCTCCCCACGTGCGTTGAAATCAGTCCCGGGGCGAAACCAGGCGATTCGCATCGGCATAGCTGATCGCGTCCGCCATGGCCCCGTAGGTGCCCGCATCGCGCAACTCCGCCGCCGCGCGGCGCAGCGTGGTAAGGGCGGCGCGCGCCGGTCCGCTGCCCGTCGAAATGCGGCGCACGCCGGCGCGCTCGAGTTCGGCGACGCTCGCCATGCCCGGGATGGCGAGCACGTTGACCGGCGCCGGGATGGCCGCGCACAGCCGCGCGATTACCGCCAAATCGCGCACGAAGGGCACGAAGACGCAATCCGCGCCGGCCTGCCGGTAGGCCTCCCCGCGCCGCACCGCCTCCGCAAAACGATCGCCGTCGATCGCCAGCCGCTGGTCGAAGGCATCGACGCGGGCGTTGATCACCAGCGGCACGCCGGCGGCGGCCGCCGTGGCGCGCACTCGCCGCAAGATCTCGACCTGCAACTCCACCGGACGCAGCGCGCCGCCGCTCGTGTCCTCGAGGTTGACGCCCACCGCGCCGGCGCGCACCGCCTCCGCGATGTTCGCGGCAATGGCCTCCGGCGTCGCCGCGTAACCGCCCTCGACGTCCGCGGTTACCGGCAGCCGCGTGGCGGCGCATATGCGACCGATCGCCGCCACCATGACTTCCATCGGAATCTGCTGGCCGACGGTGGTGGCGCGGCAAGCGGGCGAACTCGCGAGCGAGTTGGCGCTCGCCATTCGCCACCGGCTCACGCTGCGAGACATCGCCGGCGCGGTTCACGCTTATCCTACGTACGGCAGCGGCTTGCAGCGGCTGGCCGCCGACATGCTCCTGGACGCCATGCTGAGCGGCGCCTCGGGATTCATGCTGCGCGCCGCCCGCGGCTGGTCCGCGCGACGCGCGCACGCGGAGCGACAAGATGGCGACAAGTAATTCCTCCCCGGCCGCGGCGAGCGCGGCGCCCATCCGGCACGATGCCGATTACGTCTTTTTCGAGCTGACGCGCAGCCTTTGCCCCCACTGCCGCCGCCTGCTGGATGGGCAGGTGCTGCTGCGCCAAGGCAAGGTTTATCTGCGCCGCCGCTGCCCGCAATGCGGGCCGAGCGAAGCGCTGATCTACGCCGACGCCGAAGCCTACCTGCGGCAGGCCCGCTACAACAAGCCGGGCACCATCCCGCTGGCCTTCGCCGCGCCAGTCGAGCGTGGCTGTCCCTACGACTGCGGCTTGTGTCCGGAGCATCAGCAGCATACCTGCTTGGGCATCATCGAGGTCAACAGCGCCTGCGACATGGAATGCCCGCTCTGCTTCGCCGACGCCGGCGCCGGCTTCCAACTGACGTTGGAAGAGGTCGAGCAGATGCTCGACGCCCTGGTCGCCGCCGAAGGCGCGCCGGAGGTCGTGCAGTTTTCCGGCGGCGAGCCCAGCGTGCACCTGCAAATCGGCGCTTTCATCGCCGCCGCGCAGCGACGCGGCATCCGCTTCGTCATGCTCAACACCAACGGCAAGCGGATCGCGCGCGACGACCGCTTCCTGGCGCAATTGGCGGATCTGCGGCCCTCGATCTATCTGCAGTTCGACGGCTTCGAGACGGAGACCTATCGGCGCCTGCGCGGCGAACCGGACTTGCTGGCGGAGAAGCTGCGCGCCCTGGACCGGCTGGCGCGGATCGGCCTGAACGTCACGCTGGTGCCGGCGATCGAGCGCGGCGTGAACGAGGGCGAGATCGGCCGCATCGTGGAGCTGGCGGTGCGGCATCCGGCAGTGCGGGGAGTCAATTTTCAGCCGGCGTTTCATGCCGGCCGGCACCTAGCCCACGATCCGCTCGAGCGCATCACGATCCCCGAGATTCTGGGCTGGATCGAGAGCCAGACCGGCGGCCAATTCCGGGTCGGCGATTTCGTTCCCGTACCCTGCTGCTTCCCTACTTGCAACGCGGTGACCTACGCGCTGATTCAGGATGAGCAGGTCACGCCGCTGCCGCGCCTGCTCAATGTGCACGATTACCTCGACTACATCACCAACCGCGTGGTGCCCGATTTCAGCCGCGACGTGCGCAAGGCGCTGGAGGGTTTGTGGTCGTCGTCGGCCGTGCCCGGCTCGCCGCCGATGCTGGAGCAATTGGGTCTCTCCTGCCAGGCCTGCGGGGTAGCCGGCAACACGACCTTGGGCGAGGCCTACGAGGCGCTGCGCCCGCACGTGCTCATGCTGATGGCGCAGGACTTCATGGACCCGTGGACGTTCACGCAGAAAAACCTCATGAAATGCTGCAAATCCATTTTATTGCCCGGCGGCCGGCAGATTCCTTTTTGCGCCTACAACAGCGTCGGCTATCGCGAGCAGGCGCGGGCACAACTGGCGGCCATGGAGCCGGAGCGGCGGCGGGCGCGCGCCGCCGGAGCCGCCTACGCGCCGCGCGCCATCCAGTTCAGTTGGCCGGGGCAATGAGCGACGACCGCAAAAGCTGTTGCGCCGCCTGGTATGAGTCCGATCTGGCGCGATCGCTGCTGGGCGAAGCGTTTCATCCCGGCGGCTTGGAGCTGACGGCGCGGCTGGCGGACCGCCTGGAACTCGGCCCCTCGCGGCGGTTGCTCGACGTCGCCGCCGGGCGCGGCGCCAGCGCCTTGTTTTTGGCCGAGCGCTCGGGCTGCGAGGTCCTGGGCCTCGATTACGGCGCCGGCAACGTCGCCGCCGCCAACGCGGCGGCCGCGCAGCGCGGCCTGAGCGAACGCGTCCGCTTTCAACTCGCCGATGCCGAACAACTGCCCATCGCCGACGCATCCGTGGACGCCGTGCTGTGCGAATGCGCCTTCTGCACGTTTCCGGAAAAAGCCGCGGCAGCGGCCGAGTTTGCCCGCGTGCTGCGGCCGGGCGGCGGCGTGGGGCTCAGCGACGTCACTCGCGCCGCCGCGCCGGCGACGGCGGATTGGGACAGTTTGCCGGCTTGGGCGGCCTGCCTGGGCGGCGCCATGGCGGCATCCGGTTATGTCGATGCACTGACCGCCGCCGGCTTCGAAGTCGAATGTGTCGAAACGCATGACGAAGCCTTGCGCGCGATGGCCCGCGCCATTCGCGGCCGCCTTTTCGCGGCGGAACTGCTGATCGGGCTCAAGAAGCTGCAACTCGAAGGCGCCGATCTCGCCGCCGCCCGGGTGTTGGCGCAGCGCGCCGAGGCTGCCGTCGAGCGGGGCGACTTTGGGTATGTCCTCCTCTGGGCCCGCAAGCGGTAGTCGCAGGCGGGGCGATCAGCGTCGCATCGCCGCCTTTTCTTGGCGCTCCGCTCCACTGGCGGGTGGGGTACCAGCGGGCGAGCGGGAAAAGATTCAGTTGGAACGAAACGAGTCAGGAAGATGGGTAGAATGCGCGCATTTGTGACCAGAGTGTGACGGGAACATTAAATTCCTTTCATCCTCTTGACAGCCCGGAGGAGCCGCGTTCTACTACCGCGCACGCAGGGTTACACAACATTCGACTTTGCGCGGGAGAAATCGATGGGCCCTAAGGTCGCTTCGCACATTGGCATCGCGTTGTTAGTGCTTAGCGCCGGCGCCATTTCGGCGCAGGCGCCTCCCCAGAGTCCCCCACAGAAGGTCGTGCGCGACTCAGGCGCGGTCACCGCGGCGAGCGCCGCCTTAGCGGCGCTGGGCGGAACGCCGGGGGCTATCTGCGCGGTGGGGACAGATTCCCGCATCCGGCCTGACGGGGCAACCAGCGTTTACCCCATCAGGGTTTGCGCCTCGGGCGCCAGTTCGCGGGTGGAATTGTCCTTGCCTGCGGGCACCCTAGTCCGTATCGTGTCGGGCGGCGCCGGCGCAATCATCTCCCCCGGCGGAAAGGTGAGAACCCTGGATCCGCAAAACACCGCCTACGAGGTGCCGATCTACTTTCCCGGCCTGGCCCTCGCCGACCTGCTGGCCAATCCGGAACGGTCGGTCCTCGACAGCGGCACCAAGTCCGTAGGCGGCGCGGAGTACCACGAGATCGAGCTTCCATTTGAGGCCGAAGCCGGCGGCCCACTCGAGTTGAACAAGCACGACACCAGGAACTTCCGTGCCCTGCTCGATCGCCAAACAGGGGCCATCGCCGGTGTCGTTTTCAAGCAGACGGGCGAGCAGGCCAACAGCCCGGATTTCGCGGGCCTCGTGAGTTACTCCGATTTCGAGTCAGTCTCTGGCTACAGGTTCCCCACCCTAATCGTTGAGCGAGACTTCGACTCGGCCGAGCCGACGGGCTCGTCGCGGATCGCCTTCACTCTGCACTTCACGTCCTTCGAGATCAACCCGCCCTTGCCGGCCAATGCTTTTTCAGTGCCGCCAGGAGGAGCGCGATGAAAACCCTTGTATGCGCCTTGCTCGCCGTCGTGGTTGCGGGCTCAATGGCCGCCGGCCAACAGACGACCGTGGGCCAGACCGGACTGCCGACAAGCGGCGTGTTCGATTCCACGCGAATCGACGCCGTTAACCTGACGACGGGCGAGCTCCACGACGAGATATTGCTCTTCTCAATCCCCGGCCGCGGCCACGATTTTTGGTTCAAGGAGGAGTGGGACTCGAATGGCTGGTACTACTCGACCCGCTGCAACGTTGACGGCGTCTGCACCGACACGGTGCGGCAAGATAACGATTCGCGAATGTTCGGCAAAGCTGTGAGCCCCGGCAACTACCGCTGGGGCGCGAGCGCCGTCACAGGCCTTTGCAACGCCGGCGCCAGCTACGTCACGAACCAATGGATGCAGGAGCCAAACGGGACGAAGCATCATTTCGTCCCGGACAGCTGTAGCTATCCGATCTACAACACATCGACTCAGGGCAGCTACTGGGCCTATGCTGATGACGCATCCGGCATTCGGATGTACTACGATCACACCGCCGGGACCAATACCTTTTACGACCGCCATGGTGATCGGATAGGCTCTGTCGTCGAGGACAGCAACGGAAATGAATTTGAATCGGACACGGCAGGTCGGGCGTATTCCAATACGACCTACCAGGATGCCACCGGAACCACTCGGAGTATCGGCTACGGAACCATTTCGCTTTCGACGACCACGAATTTTTGCTCCCTCGACCTATCCGGCAACGACTGCTACGAGACCTCCAATCTGGGTTCCGCTACGAGCAGCATCACGCTGGCCAATGGCCAACAGTACACATTCACGTACGCGACAACCGCGAACTACCCGAGCGCCCCCGATGGCGAGTTGCTTTCTATCGGCCTGCCGGACGGCGGGACGATCTCCTACGACTGGAGCGCGCCGCTCCTCGTGGACGGGCAGAACCCCGGGGTCATCGTCACGAAGCGGACGTTGACAGACGCGGCTGGGCACTCCTACGTCTGGACCTACAATGTCGGCAGCGGCGGCAGCACGACCATGGTGGATCCCAACGGGAACGAAACGGACGTGAATTGGCAACTGCTGGCGGGAGGCCTGGAAACCGGCGAAATGAACTATAGCAGCGGCCCGTGGCCGACGGACTACTACTACTATCAAGGCAACGGCAGTTCCAAGGCACTGCTGAAGCACGTCCATTACGATTATGACAGCACCGGCGGGATGAAAGTATCGGCGATCACGACGACGCTCGACGACAACGAAGTTGCGAAGGTCACGAAGGATTACGACTCGTACACCGATTCGGCCGAGGGCATCAATTTCACATGGGCCAACCCGCTCGACGTATATGAGTACGACTACGGCAGCGGCGCCCTGCTGCGCCACACGCAGTACACGTACCTGCACCTCGCGAACACCGCCTATGAGCCCTATAACATCGCCGACCGCGTAAGCGGCAAGTACGTTTATAACGGCGCCGGCACGCTCATTGCGAAGACGACCTACGGATACGATGAAACGACCACGGCGGGAACAACGAGCGTCATCGCGCACGATTACACGAACTTTTCGTCGGGCTTCAACTACCGCGGCAACCTGACGAGTGAGACGCGGTGGGTGTTGAGCTCGAACACTCCTTTGACCACGCTCTACCGCTACGACGACGCAGGCCAATTGCAATCGGCCACCGATCCTGGCAACCACGCGACGAGCTATTCGTACGCGGACAGCTTCACGGCCGGCGCGCCGACGAGCGGGATCACCGACGCCTATCCCACGACGATCACCTACCCGACGACCTCGGGCAACTGGCAAACGCACGTCGAGACGCGCTCGTACAGTTGGTACACAGGCCAATTGACGGTTTCGCGCGACCAGAACAACCAGGCTACGAACTACGCGTACGCCGATCCATTATTCCGCGTGACGCGGATCGACTATCCGGACGGCGGCGCCGAGGTCCACAACTATCTCGACTCGAGCCATGAGTCCCAGATCCAGCGCAGGCTGAGCGGCGGAACGTCGCCCGATTCCGGCTGGTCGAATGCGCTCACATTCGACGATGGCCTAGGGCGCGCGGTGCGCATCTGCACCGCGAACCCGCAGGGCAGTTACGACACGGTGGATACGGTATGGGATGGGCTCAACCAGAAGATCCTCGAATCGGCCGCCTACTCCTCCGCTTGTCCGGCCTGGAACGGGTCGGCGGGCGCGGGCGGCGACACAATGACCTACGACGGCCTGGGCCGCGAGACAAAAGTAACGCATATCGACGGCAGCTATTCACACACGAGCTACTCCGGCAGTTCGAGCCAGGTCTTCGATGAAACCGGCCGCGCGCGGGTCCTCAAGAAAGACGCCCTCGGCCGCCTCGTCTCCGTCTGCGAGGTAACCCCGCATTCCGGCAGCGCCGCTTGCAATAACGGCTTCGGCGCGACCGGATACCTGACGACCTACTCCTATGACGCCCTGAACGATCTGACGAGCGTCGCGCAGACGGCCAACACCACGGCGAGCCGGCAGCGAAGCTTCGGCTTTGACAGCCTTGGGCGTTTGATTAGCGCCACGAACCCCGAGTCGGGAGCGATCAGCTATCAGTACAACAGTGATAGCTTGCTGACCTCGAAGACCTCGCCGCTCGAGAACCAAACCGGCTCGGCCACCGTTACGACCACGTACAGCTACGACGAACTGCATCGGCTGCTCTCGCGGTCGTACAACGACGGTGTGACGCCAGGGAACAACTACTACTACGACAAAGACCCTGACGGCGGCGCCTGCACGCTCTGCGTGGGGCACGAGGTCAAAGAGACCAATCCGCGCGGCTGGGTCAAGAGCACCAGTTTTGACGCGATGGGCCGAATTGCGGCGCAAACCCGGCTGATCGACACGACCTCCTTCAATTCCGGCTTCCTCTATTGGTACGACGGCAACCTGAAGCAGGTCAGCTCGCCTTCCGGGCGAAGCTGGAACTACGGCGCGCCGGACGTGGAGGGGCGGGAAGTCAGTGTCAGCTTCTACGGCGGCGGCTCGGTGAGCCGGAGCTATTCGCTCGGCGGCTCTTCGAGCCCTGGGATGACCGTGACCGACACCTATCCGGGCTCGCTCAAGAGCGTGAAGGCCACGAACTCGCGCTTCCAGCCATGGACGAATACGGTCACCAACAACGGCCAGACGCTGCTCAACCTCACGCTCGGCTACACGAGCACGTGCCAGTCGGCCGATAATGGCGACATCGCCACGCAGACCTACACCAGCGGCGCCGTGAACGACTACTGCTACAACGAGCTGAACGAGGTCACCTCCTCGACCGGCTACATCGGCGAAAGCTGGGACATCGACCCGTATGGGAACCGCAGCGACAGCTACGCCGACGGCAACAACCGCTCGAACGGCGGCGGCTACGCCGCGGATGCGGCCGGCAACGAGACGTCGATCCCCGGCCACACGCTCACCTACCTCGCCGACGACGAATTGCACGCCGATACCGACATGGGCTACACCTATACCTATGACGGCCACGAGCGGCGCTTCGAGCGCAGTTGGAGCGGCGCCGAAGTTCACTACTTCTACCTGGGCGATTCGGACAAGATAATTTACGAATTTCCGTCCAGCACGCCCTGGGAGGACTACATTTACCTGGGCAACGACCGCGTGGCGAACGTGATGGAAAGCGGCGCGATCAGCTATTATTTCACCGACCACCTGGGCTCGACCGTGCTCATGACCGACGGCAGCGGCAACGTGCTCGCGGGCAACTGGCCGCACGCCTACACGGCGTTCGGCGCCGACGACCCGCACTACGTGGCGCCCAGCGAGCGGCGCCGCTACACCGGCAAGGAGCGCGATCCGGAGAGCGGGCTGGATTATTTCGAGAGCCGGTATTACAGCAGCGCCGCCGGCCGGTTTTTGTCGCCCGACGAGGCCCGCAGCGACGACCTAGTTGACCCTTTCACCGGGCAGCGCGTGTTCTCGGCAGCAGGGCCGATCGCATTCGCCGATATCGCCGAACCGCAGAGTCTCAATCCCTACGCGTACACCCGCAACAACCCGCTTCGGTTTACCGACCCGAGCGGACATTGCCTCGAGGACGCCTGCATCGCGGAGGGCTATGCGCTTTATGAGGCCGTTGGCGTGGGCTTCGCGGCGGCGGCGTGGCTGGCGAGCCCCGCCGGGCATAAAACGATGACCGGCATCGGCGAGAAGCTAGGCTCAGCGGCGATTGTCCTTTGGAACGCCGGCAAAAACTGGGCGAAGGAGGGAAACCGCCTCCTGGGCGAAGCCCAGGCTGCGGCCGATCGGGCCCGGCAGGCCGTTGCCTCAGGCGCCCAGGGTGCGAGCGCGAAAGGCGGCAGTCCCGGAAGAGTGGCAGAGGACGCGGCCAACTTAGATGCCGCTTCACAGAGAGTTAAGGACCTACTCGGCGAACTCTCGGAGAGCAGCGGTGGTAAGGAAGTTGCCCGACTTGAGGAAAGGCTGCGTCAAGAGCTCGATAAGATGAAAAGGCACATGAAGGAGCTCGAGCAGGAGACCGCGCAGCAAGAAGCGTCCGGCAGCTCGAGCGGAAGCGGCGGCACCAAGACGCAATGAAGCCGGACGCCGCCGAGGTCCGTCGAATGTGCGGCAAGGCGAGCGATGTCGCGGCGTCCGTCGGCGCCCAGGAGCGGGCGCGCTTCGCGGAGACGATCGGTGCGGCCTTGGGCAAAGTCGATCCACTCGATTGGCAAACGAGGCGGGAGGCGAGCCGCACGCTTATGAGTCTCTTCCCGGAGTCAAGGCCGGTCCTCGAGCACCTGCTCGAGACGTCCGGCGGCCGATCGAGCTATGAAACCCAGTTTACGCTCATGGTCTATATGGGCGGGGATGGCGAGAGCGGCGAATTCATCGATTGGGCCGTCGCGATTCTCGGCAAGTACCTCCACAACGTGCGGAGCGGCACCGCGCGTGCCGCACTCCAGGCTGGCGACACCCTTGGCCAGCATTTCCCGCTACCCAAGGCATTCCCGGTGCTAATCCGCGCGATGCGCAGCGCCAGGTTCATCGCCGGCCGCTGGGCCGCGGTCGCGGCCCTGTCGGACTTGGTTGGGCGCTTGAGCGACAGGGAACTTCGAGTGGTTCGGTCCGTGGCCCAGCGGTTAACGCTCGTGGAGCGCAGCAGCATACAACGCGAGAACCTTGCGTACCTGAAAAGGATGACCGGACCGAGAGCCCGCCGTGCGGGCCCCGACCAACTCGAGATGGACCTCAAGAGAGAGCTCGAAAAGATGAGGGCGAAAATCAAGGAGCTGAACCAGGAGGTCGATTGACCGGACCAGGCGCGTGCGCGCCGCTTCGCGCCTTCATGTCCCGCGCGGCCCCCCACCCGCGCTCACGCCGGGGGCGGATCCGGGGCCTGAGCGCCCTATATTCCCGGCCGAAAAAAACTTGGCATTCATATGCTGCGAATCATCCCCAGCGGCTTCAGGGCTCACGGCAAGTACTTTGTGGTAAGCGACGAATGGATCATCGACGCCCTCTCTGAGATCATCCGAAGTCAAGCGAGACTCGAAGCGCTTGAACGCCTCGACTTTGATCGGCGCCCCATCGCGCTTTCGTCCGGAACACTGTTATGGTTGTGATCCAGGGCGAGGTTGAGCTCGACGCAACCACGAAACCCGCCCCTCCGAGGACAAATTGACGCGGAGCATCGGATTCACCATCGTTTTGCTCCTCGCACTGGCCCTGCGTTCGTACGGTCGCCCCGCCATGCTCTCCGTGGATGTGGTTGACCCAACCGGAGCAGGCCTTGCGAAGGCGTACGTTGTTGTGCGGATGGTCGAGCCTTGGCACGAGATCGCGCGCGGCGCCACTGACGAAGCCGGCCACGGCCCCGCCGTGGCAGTCCGGCCCGGGCTATATCAGGTCGTTGTTATCTATCCGTACGCTGGCTGGTACGGTAAGGACGAAGCCGGCAACTTTCAGCCCGCGGCGGTCGAAGAGGTCTTGGTCAAGTCGCGAAGTATTCACCTTCGCGTGACCCTGTGGGCGGCAGCCATCGACCGGAAGATTCTCGGAGGCGTCGCGCTGCGCGTGGCCTTGGCGTCGAGGTCCGGCGGCCCCGCGGCAGGCGTCTTGATTCTCGCCCGGAACCCGCAAGCGACCTATAACGTTTTCGGCCGCACCGATGCGCGAGGCGTGGCGACGCTTGAAGTAGAGAGGGGAAGCGTCGTGATAACCGCTGTCGCGGACGGCAAGGTTACCGCGCGCGAGCTGTGTATCGGCGAAGTCAGCTCGGCCGCTGGCCCAAAGACGTCGGCTAGCTGCCTCCCGGTATCTCATCAGGGGCGCCGCCCGCGGGCCGGCATTTCCATCAGGCTGGAGTAGGCGTCCGAAACGCTCGCCGAAGCTCGCGCAGTACGGACCACGACCCGGGTGTATGGTGCGAGCCGCGACCAAATCTTTGGGTGTGGTATAAGGGAGATGACAGCGGGCGCCCGATCAACGACTTCTTTAATATGTCCAGGCGCTCGCGGTTCTGAGCCATTGACTGAAGGCCCAGACCGGCAGACCCTGATAGGCGCGCACCGGCATGGCCGTGAGCGGTACCATCTTCGGCGGCGACGATCCGCACTACGTGGCGCCCAGCGAGCGGCGCCGCTACACCGGCAAGGAGCGCGATCCGGAGAGCGGGCTGGGTTCAGTGATCGCATGAGGAGCATCAGGAAAATCGTAACCTCGCGGGGGCTACGGCGGCTAGGAGCCGTGGTCGTGGGAAGTGCTGCAACCATCGCACTGGTTGTTGGAATTGGTCCATTAGCCGTGACCCTGGCTTGGCGCATGCTGCGCGGGACCAATGTTGTTCGGCGCGGATACAGTTTTGTAATTCCAGCCGGCTGGGTAGTTGCGGCCAGAGATGAGGGCGGGGTGTCGATGCTGCTTGAAGGGCCGACGCCAGCGCGTCTGCTCAGAATCGTTGCCAGCAGACACCCTGTTTCAATCCCAGGTATAACGATTGGCACCTCTCCTGACAATCGGGGCGTGGGGATAGACGGCCTTCTCATGGAGCTTCCAAAGCCGAGTCGCCGAATACGGGCTCAAGAGACCGGAGCCGCGACCTGCGCCGAGGGCCCAGTGCCGCCTGCCTTGAACTCATTTGAAATGATTGAATGTGAATGGCCCGGTGGAATTAGCGCCGACTACACGGGCACCAATCGAGCGCTCTTCCTGAACTTCGTCCGTAGCGTGCGTAGATACCGAACTAACGGGTCGGCAGGAGCAGACGTCGAGGCAGGTACTTTGACGAGTCGTCGAGCGCGGGGGACGGCTGCCGCGCCTTCTCGCTAGCGATGGCCCGTTTTTCTGCACGTCTCGTTTCGCTCGGCCAGCGGGCGAGCGAGCATCGGCGCCCAACTTCCGCCGATTTAGCCCGACTAATAGACCCCCAGCACCGCACGCTCCACCTCCTGCGTCGTCCACCGATACCGCAGCACCAACCGGCTCCGCCGACCCGCGCGTCACACATGCACGGTGCTGCCGCCGATAGGCCGAATGGCTTATTTGGTAAATTCGGAATTTTCCGGCTTAAGTCGTTCCATCAAGGCGGGAGGCCCCACGAGGGCGTCGGGGTGCATCCAGGTCAACAATCCCTCGCAATCGGTGGCGTCGAGCCAGTCAACTTCCAGCCCGGATTCGACCGCTACCACCACCACTACAACCTCAGCTAAGGTAAATTGATTGCGCATGCGCAACGCGTTCTTGTTGGTCTCGTGCCTGCTGGCGGTTGTGTGCTGCGCACGTGGAGCGAACAACTGCGTACTAAAGGCGAGCTCGGACGTGCAGTTGGCGCCGGGGAAGCCAGACGTGGTTTTAGGCGGTTTCAACGTCTGCAAGGTGACGGCTGCTCAGCTGAAGCGAAGGCTGGGGCCCCCAACTCGGGTAAAGGAAACACCGCCGCATCCACCTCCAGGCCTATACCCCGACGTCGAAGATCGGACCTATTTCTGGCGAGGTCGCGGATTCGTGGTCAGGGTCGATGCCGCCTACAACGCAAAAACCAACGCGGACATCGGTATCGCGTACCTGAAGGCGACCTGTACTGGCAATGCCGAGCTTTGCCAGGCCGGTAGCTGGCGAACGGGGCGCGGGCTTGCTCTCGGCGACTCGCTGCGCAGGGCGGAATCGCTTTATCCGCATCTGGCTGAGTTTTGGGCAGGGAGCGCCTATTTTTTAGTCTGGAAGCGGACTTCTTTGACTATCGTTGTGAGCAAGGGTCGTGTCGTTTCCTTGCAGGTTGAGTCCGATCCGGAGCCCTAGTGTCCTTGAGTACCTGTGCCGGGTTGCGGGCGTGCACGGGAAGAGCGCGCTGGCAACGACCAGCGCTGCCGATTCGATTTCCGTATTGAAGCTGGCGCTGGCGACCCCGCCAAGCCAGTGCGCGACGATTCTCTTGAGGAGGGTCGCACGGGCAAGGATTGCGCAAAGTTACCAATCGAGGGCGGCCGGCAGGCGGGGGAACCATGGCACGTGGCTGATATAATTCTGGGGCGTGGGGCACGGGATCGTCCGCGATTTCCTTTTAAACACATTTCCCTCACCCGGGAACGCGGGGACAGCGGCGACGACTGGGGACGCGCGGGCCCATTTACGCGTCCATTCGTTTGCGATCTTTGTCCGCGACGTCGAACTTAGTTTGGCCTTTTACGTCGATCGGCTTGGCTTCCGCGTGGTCTCCAATTCCGCGCCGCGCAGCGTGGTTTTGGCGCCGCCGGACGGCACGGCACTGCTGGTCATCATGGCCCCACTCCCCGGCTCGGGAGAGTATCCGCTGGTGGGAAAAGGCCGGCTCGCGGTATTCGTGACCGACGACATTACGGGAACGTTCCAGGAGTGGAGCGGGCGCGGCGTCAAGTTTTCTCATCCTCCGCAGCCGGAAGCGTGGGGCGGCACGGTCACCGGATTCGAGGATGGGGACGGCAATCGTTTTGCACTGGTGGGGTTCGGCCCGGCGGATCGAGAGCTGGGAGCCCATCGGCGCGCCTCGCAAGAGTTGCAGAGGGCATGGGAGGCGCAAGCGCGGCTTTTTCCGCTGGCTCAGCCGGCGGCCCGGACTCTGGAGTATGCCGGCATTTGCAGGCAGGCGCGGCACGTGGGCGGCGATTACTACGATTTCCTAGAACTGGGCCGCGGCCGGCTCGGTCTTTTGGTCGGCGATGTGTCGGGCAAAGGGATCGCGGCGGCGATTTTGATGTCCAATTTGCAAGCGCACGTACGGAACGTTTGCACGGCTTACTCAAGCCGGCCTTTCGTACCCATCGTGGCCGAACAACCGCAGCGGGCGCTGCAAACCGTCAATCGGCTCTTCTTCGAGTCCACGGCCGAGGAGGCTTATGCAACGCTGTTTTTCGCCGAGTACGACGACGCCGCCCGGCGCCTGCGCTACGCCAACTGCGGGCATGTGGACGGTCTGCTGCTGCGCCGCGAGGGCCGGCTCGAAAAGCTTGGCTCGACGTGCCCCGTGCTGGGGCTTTTCAGGGCTTGGGAGTGCGCGGTGGGCGAGGTGGAGTTGGAGGCGGGCGACGTGTTTGCGATTTATTCCGATGGCGCCGTCGAAAGCCCCGGCGAGGGAGGCGAAGAATTTGGCGAACAGCGGCTGGAAGAGTTGCTGCGGCGAAGCCGCGAAGCCACGCCGGCGAATGCGGCGCATTCCGTGTTGCAGGAAATTCAAACGCACGCCGGCGAAGAGCAGGCCGACGACATCACGTTAATCGTGGCCAAGTGCCGGTAGCGACGTGGGCGGCGCGAGGCGCTGGAGAGAGGCCCAGCGGGCGGCGTCGGTGGCGAGCAGGGACTGCGCCTGGCTCCAGGCGCGCAGGGCGCCCGCGGTGGGCGGGGCGTCGGCGCCTTCGACGCTGAACTCGATCTCGCGCAATTGGCCGGAGAGATAACGCAGGCTGGCACGATCGGAGTCGGGACCGCCTTCACCGGAGAAGTCGGGGCCGAGCACGGGGGCTTGGCCGAGCAGATCGGCGAGCTGGCGTTGGAGGCCGGCGGCGCCAGCGCCGCTGGCAGGCGGCGAGGCGGCGGCAAGGCGTTTTTGCAGCGCGGCGGCGGCGCGCTGAATCTCGCCAACACGGGCGGAGGCGGCTTGTACTTGCTTCGCCAGATCGAACTGGCGGCGCAGGACGGCGAGCGAGACGTGGACGCGGGGATCCATTGTGAGCGTGAGCGGACGCGTATAGGAGCGGCCATCCACGGTGAGACGGACTTGATATTGGCCGGGGACGGCCCAGAGGCCGCCGCCGCCGCGGTAGAAGCCGAAGCCGCGGCCCGCGCCGGCGCCGCGCGGGGCCGCGTAATGCAGATCCCAGACCCAGCGATGCAGGCCGGCAGCGGCGGAGAGCACGGGCGCGGGGTGTATCCAATACATCGGGATGTCGAGCGTCTTGGGGTTCACGGCGGGCGGATGGTCGGCGCTCGAGTAGCGGCGGACGAGATGGCCGGCGGCGTCGAAGATTTCGAGCGTGACCGGACCTTGCGCGGGAGCGGCGAGGAAGTAATCGAGGATGGCGCCGTCGGGCGGCTCCTGGCCGGTGGGAGTCTCGGGCGGCAGCGGCGTGCCGTCATTCGAGCCGGGGCGGACGCGAACGGCGGGCGCGGGCGCAAAAAGATAGGCGGGGGAGGCGGCCACCTGCGCGCTCCACTGGCGCAGGGGCGTGATGTCGTCGAGGATCCAGAAGGCGCGGCCGTGGGTGGCGACGGCGAGATCGTTCGCGTGGATGACGATGTCGCGGATCGAGGCCACGGGCAGGTTCATTTGCAGCGGCTGCCATTGGGCGCCATCGTCGAAGCTGACGTAGAGGCCGAGCTCGGTGCCGGCATAGAGCAGGCCGGCGCGCTTGGGATCTTCGCGGATGGCATTGACGTAGGCGCCGACGGGGATGCCGGCGACGATCTTTTGCCAGCTCTTGCCGCCATCGCGGGTGCGGTAGATGTAGGGGGCGAGGTCTTCGAGGCGGTGACGGTCCACGGCGGCGTAAGCGGTGGCGGCGGAAAAGTGCGAGGCCTCGAGCATGCCGACTTTGCTCCAAGGCGTGAGGGCGGCGGGCGTGACGTCATGCCAGGATTGGCCGCCGTCGCGGGTGAGCTGAATGAGGCCGTCGTCGGTGCCGACCCAAATTTCGCGCACATCGAGCGGCGAAGGGGCGATGGTGTAGATCACGCCGCGGCGCGGACCGCCGAGGGCATCGCGGGCGGTGACGGGATCGAGGTTGGGCGGCACGCCGGGATCGGGGCGGGTGAGATCGGGGCTGATGCGCTGCCAGGATTGGCCGCCGTCGCTAGTGCGGAATAGGAATTGGTTGGAGAAGAAGAGGAGGTGGGGATCGACGGGGGAGAAGACGAGCGGCAAGGTCCAGGTATGGCGGAAGACCTCGCTGCGGCCCAGCAAGGGCGAAATGTTGCGGGTGGCGCCGGTGGCCTGGTTGTAGCGGGATACCGTGCCTCCATAGAGGATGTTGCCATCGAGCGGATCGGGGACGACGGTACCGCTTTCGCCGCCGGCGCCGATCGGATGCCAGTCGCGAAAGCTGATGGTGCCGTAATGGCTGGCGCTGGGGACGGCCATGGCGCCGCTATCCTGCTGCGCGCCGTAGAGCCAGAACGGAAAACGGTTGTCGGCGGAGACGTGGTAGAACTGCGCGGTCGGCTGGTTGTACCAACTGCTCCAGGTGCGTCCGTCATTGAGGCTGACGATCACGCCTTGATCGCTGGCGAGAATGATGTGACTGGAGTTGTCGGGCGAGACCCAAATGGAGTGGTAGTCGTCGCCGCCGGGCGCGCCTTTGAAGGCGGCGAAGGAATGGCCGCCATCGGTGGAGCGGTAGGTGGAGGTGTTGGCGACATAGACGACGTCGGGATTCTTGGGATCCACGGTGATGCCGCCGAAGTACCAGCCTCGGCCCCAGATGCGATGTTCGGAGTCGGCCAGGGCGAAGGTTTGGCCGCCATCGTCGGAGCGGTAGACGCCGCCTTGTTCGGCGTCCACGACCAGGTAGACGCGCTGCGGGGCGCTGGGGGCGACGGCGATGCCGATGCGGCCGAGGCCGGCGGTGGGCAGGCCGTTGGCGAGCTGCGTCCAGGTAGCGCCGGCGTCGGTGGATTTATAGAGGCCGCTGCCTGGGCCGTTAGCGGGCGGGTAAACGTTCCAGGGCGGACGGCGCGTCTGCCAGAGAGCGGCGTAAATGACTTGCGGATTGCCGGGCTCGAAGGCGAGGTCGATGGCGCCGGTGTCGTCATTCTTATAGAGGATCTTGTTCCAGGTTTGGCCGCCGTCGGTGGATTTGAAGACGCCGCGCTCGGGGTTGGGGCCGTAGGCGTGTCCGAGGGCGGCGACATAGACGATATCGGGGTTGGCGGGGTCCACCAGGATGCAGCCGATCTGGCGGGTATCGGCGAGGCCGATGTGGGTCCAGGTCTTGCCGCCGTCGGCGGATTTATACATGCCGTCGCCATAGGAGATGTCGGAACGCATGTCGGCTTCGCCGGAGCCGACATAGATCACGTTGGAGTCGGAGGGGGCAACGGCGATAGCGCCGATGGAGGCGATGGGCTCGGCATCGAAGATGGGACGCCAGGTATTGCCGGCGTCGGTGGTCTTCCAGACGCCGCCGCCGACGGCGCCGAAGTAGAAGACGCTGGGCTGGCCGGGGAAGCCGACGGCGGCGATGGAGCGTCCGCCGCGGAAGGGGCCGATCAGGCGCCAGCGCATCGACGTCGGACCCGGCGCAAACGTCTGGGCGGCGAGGGGGAGAGCGGCGAGAAGACAGAGGATGGCGAGGGCGAGGCGCAGGCGAAGAGTCACGCCGAAGAATATACAACGGCGAAGCCGGGGCGGGGCGCAGGGCGCATGCCTGATGGTTCGCGGAGCGTGGAACAAAAAGGGTCACGGGCGCGTATATTCGTGGCATGACGAAGTGGCTCGCGGATGCGGGGCGGGACGCGGCGTATGCGGCGCGGATGCTGCGGCGGGCGCCGGCCTTCACGGCGGTGGCGGTGCTGACGCTGGCGCTGGCGATCGGCGCGAATACGGCGATCTTCACGGTGGTGAACGCGGTGATGCTCGAGCCGCTGGCGGTACCGCACCCCGAGCAGTTGGCGATGCTGACCTGGCAGGCGCACGGCTGGCCGCACACCAACGGCATGGACAGCTACGGCGATTGTCCGAATGAAGGGGACGCCGCGGAAAAGGCGGGCGGGGGCTGCACGTTCTCGTATCCGCTGTATCGGCAGATCGAGGCGGCGGGGATCTTCTCGCACGTCTTCGCCGGCGGCGGCGGCGGGCCGGTGGCGGTGAGCGTAGAGGGGCGGGCGGCGTGGGCGGCGGCGCGCTATGTCTCGGGCGACTTCTTCCGCGTGCTGGGGGTGGCGCCGGAGTTGGGGCGGTTTTTCGGCCGCAGCGCGGACAGCGCGGGCGCGACGCCAGCGATCGTGATCAGCGACGGCTACTGGCGCAGCCGCTTCGGCGGCGACCGCGGCGCGATCGGGCGCACGGTGAAGGTGAACAACAGCGCGGCGGTGATCGTGGGCGTGGCGCCGCGCGGCTTCACGGGCATGCGGCTGGGGATCAGGGAAGACCTGTGGATTCCGCTGGCGGCGATGGGGCAGGTGATGCCGCACGCTTACGGCCCGAGCTGGAGCGCCGCCGACACGAGCACCCAATGGTGGCTGGAGATCGTGGGACGGCTCAAGGCGGGGACGACCGCCGCGAGCGCGGCGGCGGTGGCGAACGTGGTTTTTCAGCGCAATGTGACGGCCGGGCCGAAGCCGCAATTCCAGGCCAAAGACGCGCCGCGGGCGGAACTGGCGCCGGCGGGGCGGGGACTGGCAGCGCTGCGGAACCAGTACGAGCAGATGCTGCTGTTGCTGCTGGCGGCGGTGGGGATCATTTTGCTCATCGCCTGCGCGAACTTGGCAGGGCTGCTTTTGGCGCGGTCGGAGGCGCGGCGGCGGGAGATGGCGGTGCGGGGAGCGCTGGGCGCGGGGCGGGGGCGGATCGTGCGCCAGATGCTGACGGAGAGCGTGCTGCTGGCAGTGGCGGGGGGCGCGGCGGGCGTGGTGATCGCCATGTGGGGGGCGCGGGCGATGGCGGCATTTCTGGCCGGCAACAGCTACGCAACGGTGCACCTCGATCTGACGCCGGATTGGCGAGTGCTGGGATACGCGGTGGCGGCGACGGTGGCGACGGGTCTGCTCTTCGGCTTCGCGCCGGCGTGGCGGGCCACCGATCAGAAGCTGGCGCCGGCGCTCAAAGCGAGCGCGGCGGCGGTGGCGGGGCGGGGCGGGCGCGGGCCTTTCACGCTGGGCAACGCGCTGGTGGCGGCGCAGGTGGCGCTGGCGGTGGTGGTGCTGGCGGGCGCCGGGCTGCTGACGCGGACGCTGGCCAACTTGGGACGCGTCAACGCCGGATTCGAAACGCGCAACCTGCTGACCTTCCGGCTGGCGCCGGAACTGACGGGCTATAGCGGAGCGCGGCTGGAGGCGCTGTATCCGCGACTGCAACGGGAGCTGCGCGGGCTGCCCGGCGTGGTCAACGCGAGTTATTCCTCCGACACGCTGCTGAGCGGCGATCTGTGGACCACGGACATTTACGTGGGCCACGCGACCCAGAGCCACGAGACGCAGGCGCTGCGGGTAGGGCCGGACTATTTCGCCACGCTGAAGGTGCCGCTGCTCGCGGGGCGGGGATTGACGGCGGCGGATTACACGGCGGCGGCGGCGCAGGGCGAGAACGCGGCGGCGCGGGTGGCGGTGGTCAACGAGGTGTTCGCGCGGAGCATCATCGGGCGGGGCAATCCGATCGGTGTTTTGGTGGGCGGCGATAAAGGAAAGCCGGCGACCGAGATCGTGGGGGTCGTGGCGAACACCAAATACGATAATTTGCGCAGCGCCGAAAAGCCGACGATCTATTATCCATTTCAACCGGGCATGGGCGTTTTCACGCTGCGCACGGCGGTCGATCCGCGGGGGCTGATGACGGCGGCGCGGGCGGCGGTGGCGCGGGTGGACGCCAACTTGCCAATCGCGGAGATGAGGACACAGAGCGAGCTCATCGACCGGCTGCAGACGCGCGAGCGGCTGATGGCCACGCTGTCGAGCTTGTTCGGGCTGCTGGCGCTGGCGCTGGCGGCGATCGGAGTGTACGGGCTGCTGGCGTACGAGGTGCAAGGGCGGACGCGGGAGATCGGGATTCGCATGGCGCTGGGCGCGGAAAGGGGCGCGGTGGTGCGGCAGGTGGCGCGGCGGGGCTTGCTGCTGGCAGTGGCGGGGACTGCGATCGGCATCGGCGCGGGACTCGCGGCGACGCGCGCGCTCGGCAGCTTGCTGTACGGAGTGAGAGCGGACGATGCGGCGACGTATGCGGCGGTAGCCGGTTTGCTGATCGCGGTGGCGCTGGCGGCGTCGGTGCTGCCGGCGCGGCGGGCGGCGGGAGTGGAGCCGATGGCGGCGCTGCGGCAGGAGTAAGCAGGTGGTGGGCGGGGCGGGGCGATAAGCTTCGCAGGGCTTCGTTCTCGGCTGCTCGGGGCGGATCGGATACGTTGGTGTATTCCTCCCGCCCCTCGCAGCCTGCGGCCTCGCCCTGCTCGGGGCATTTTTTGGCAGGGATCGCTCGGGGGCGACGTGCAACGCAACGTCCCAAACCAGCAAGCGCGCCACCCGAATGTGCTCGTCCGTGCAGTGGAACTTTAGCCGCTTATGGCGCGAGAAACATTATTGCGACAACGAGCGTAAGAGCTCATCATAGCCACGTGCCCCAATACTCTGGACTCGACAAATGCAACATCATCGGATTTATCTCTATCGTTGATGTATCCCGCGCGAAGGAATTCTATCGAGACACTCTTGGCCTTCGTCTGGTCGCGGAAGAACCACCGTTTGCGTTGGTCTTTGATGCCAACGGCATCATGCTTCGCCTTGGAATGACGAGAGAGATTCCAGCAGCCCATGGCACAGTTTTGGGTTGGCAAGTCCCAGAGATCACAGCAACGGTTAGAAACCTGGCGCAAGCCGGAATCCGCTTCGAGCGCTATGCGGGGATGGATCAAGATGAGCTTGGCATCTGGACATCGCCCTCAGGCGCAAAGGTCGCCTGGTTCAAGGATCCCGACGGGAATACTTTGAGCCTTTCCGAACATCCTGAGATGAAGAAGTGAACTGCAAGAGATTTTTGATTGGATTGCTAGCAGAATGGCGGCTGCGCGGCGGGCGGGAACGGGGTGTAGGGGGTAGGGGGTAGCGGAGCGGGCGCCGGGCATCCGGCACCGGTAACGCACGACCTCCTTTACGTACTTCGGCGTAGTCGCAATGGGCGCGGCTAAGGGTGCGGGGGGACGACGGTGATGGTGATGCGGGAGGGATAGGCGGCGCCGTGGTGAACGGCGTTGTGGGCCACCACCCAGCGGGTTTCGTCGTAATTGTTGCCGCCGGTATTGAGATTGCGGTCGAAGCGCGGGAAGTTGCTGGAGGAAACTTCCAGGCGCAGGCGGTGGCCGGGCAAGAAGTCGTTGCTGAAGTCGATCGGCTGGAAGGTAACGCGATAGACCTGGCCGGGCTGCATCCAGACGGGCGGGCGGTCATAGCCGTCGCGATAGCGCATGCGCTGGATGTTCTCGATCAGGTTGAAGGCGCGGCCGTCGGGATAGACGTCATCCACGCGAAAGGTGAAGTCGGTGTCTTTGGCGCTGGAAGAGACGTAGAGGGTCACGGTGATCGGGCCGCTCATCTCGGTGGCGGCGGCGAAGGGCGGCGTGGAATAGACCAGGACATCGTTGCGGGCTTCGATGGGGCGCTGGTCGAAGGAGCCGAACCGCACGGCATTGCCTTCGCAGCATCCGCCGCCGCCGAAGGTGGGCACGGGATTGGCCGGATCGTCGATGAAGCGGTCGGGCTGGTCGGCGGAGTCGGGGCGGACGGCGAGCTGGCCGTCTCCATAGAGCGTGTTGGCATGGCCGGCGCTTTGCAGATAGAAGGTTTCCGGGCGCGCGCCGGGCGGCGGCCAGGTGGGCGAGGACTGCCAGCGATTGAGGCCGATGGTGTAGTAGCGGACCTTGGGTTCTTTTTTGAGGATGCCGTTGTCCTGGCCCTTGAGGAAGCGGTCGAACCATCCGTAGAGGAGATTGTCGTAGTCGAAGCGGGCATCGCCGACGGAGAGGTCTCCGATCTTGGTGTCGGCGGTGGCGCGGGTATAGGCGCAGTGCAGCACGGGGGCGATGATGGCGTACTGCTCATCGGCAATGGCGGGCGGAGCGGTACGGCGGACGAAGTTGTAAGCGGCGAGGTTGGGGGAGACGGAGACGTCGTACCAACTCATGAACCAGAGTCCGGGCTTGCGGATGGGCATGGAATCGTTCCAGAGGCCGCCGCGATACCAGGCGGGATCGTTGGGGGCGCGCGCAATCATGTCGCCGCCGGTGGCGACCGGCATGCGAGTGGCGAAGATGCCGGGCGGGCCGCCGACGGCGCGGATGATGTCCTGCTCGGGCAGGTGCCAGAGCGCCTGCGACCAATCCACCGGCGGCATTTGCGGCGCCAGGTCGAACATGCGGCTGGCGCGGATCAGGTCGGCTTGCGACGCGCCGGGCGAGAACATGGGGCGCACTTGGTTTTGCTCGCCATAGAGCCAGGCGATGAAGAGCATCTGGACGGCGCCGCCGCGGTACCAGTTTCCCTGCTCGTAGTAGGGGCCGACGCGGCCGACGCCGGCGCCGAAGCCTTGCACGTTGAAGGTGGCGAGTCCGGGGTCGTTGGCGGCGACTACGCCCAATTGCCACTCCGCGGTCGAGGAGCAGCCGGTGAGGCCGACGCGTCCGTTGGACCAGGGCTGGGAGGACATCCAGTGGATCTCGTCGGAGCCGTCGGTGAGGGGCGGGCCGAGGATGTCGTAGTTCCCTTGCGAGAAGAAGTGGCCGCGCTCCTGCATCTCGACGTAGGCGTAGCCGCGGCGCACGGCCTCGAGCTCGCGGCTCATATCGCGCGGGGCGCCGAGGCGCACGTCCCAGTAATTGAAGTTGTAGGGAGTGCGGACGAAGATGATGGGATAACGCTGGGAGGCGTCCTTGGGGCGATAGACGTCGGCCGCCATCAGCTTGCCATCGCGCATCGGCACCATCACCTTGCGATCGATGATGGCGACCGACTCCAGTTCGTTTTCGATTTGCCAGCGGTGGGCGATCAGGGCGGCGTCGGGCTGCGGGCGCTGCGCGGGGAGGGACGCCGGCGCGGCGAGCAGGTCGAGCGCCAGGGCGAAGCCAGTTAGAGCGAGAGCGCGAGGAGTCACGGGAGGAATATACAACGGCGAGGGGCTAGGGACTAGCAGCTAGGGGCCAGCAGAATGGCGGCGGCGCCGCGGGCGGCTGGGGAGCGCGGTCAGTCGGTGCGGTGCTGCGTCACTCGCGCTACGATGGCCGGTGAGAGTCAGCAGCGGTGCTAATGACTGAAAACATGAAGAAGACGGTGGAGCGCATGTCCGCAAACCTGGTAAGGCTGCTCGGGCCGAAGGAGGGGGCGAGCCCGGAGGACGACCAGGAGGCGGCGCGAGGGCCGGCGTACGCGCCCGGATGGCGAAACTTGCAGATTCCGCTGTGGAGGCGACCATGGGACAAATCGGAGGCGCAAAAGTTCTGTTCGTTGCGGGCTTTGGCCCAATTGTTCGCGACGAGGATGCCAGTCGGAGACTCTACGAGCAAATCCTAGGCATCGGCTTCAAGGAAGAGAAAGACGGCTACCTTCATACGGAAGCGTTGCAGGGGGCCAAAACGTTTGCCTTGTGGCCGCTTTGGCAGGCAGCGCGGTCCTGCTTCGGCAGGGACGCCTGGCCCGACGAAATTCCCGCGCCGCAAGCGTGGCTCGAATTCGACGTTGACAGCGTCGAAGCGGCAACGGCGGAGATCGAAGCGCGAGGATATCCAATGCTCGTCAAGAACAAAAAGGAACCGTGGGGCCAACTGGTCAGCCGCTTCATTACGCCGGAAGGGCTGTTGGTTGGCGTCACTTTCACCCCGCAGATGCGGGAGGCGGGACGGCGGGCGGGGCGATAAGTTTCGCAGGGCTTCGTTCTCGGCTAGCCGGGCCTGCTCACGTACGTCTCTAAGATTGGTATTTTAACCGGAAGCACGCGCCCCGGGCGCAACAACAAAGCGGTGGCAGATTGGGTGCTGCAGGCAGCGCAGAAGCGCGCGGATGCCGAGTACGAGCTGGTGGATATCGCCGACTACGACCTGCCGCTGCTGGATGAACCGATGCCGGCGGTTATGGGCGGCTACTCGCGTCCGCACACGCTGCGCTGGGCGGCGAAGATCGCCGCACTGGATGCGTTCGTATTTGTCACGCCCGAATACAATCACGGCCTTCCGGCGGCGCTGAAAAACGCGGTCGACTATCTGTACCGGGAATGGAACGACAAGGCCGCCGGCCTGGTCAGCTATGGCGCCAACGGGAACGGCAGCCGGGCGGTCGAGCATTTGCGGGGCGTCCTGGCCGCGGTCAAGATTGCGGCGGTGCGCGACCAGGTCGGGTTATCGTTGTTCAGCGACTTCGTGAACCTGCGCGAGTTCCAGCCGCAGCCGCAGAATGAACAGGCGCTGCATGCCATGCTGGATCAGGTGGTTAGCTGGGGCGGCGCGCTGCAATCGGTGCGCGAGCCCCAGACCGAAACCGCGGCGGCCTGAGGCGGAGCGGTTTCGGCGGCCACGGCCATGGAGAGCCGGAAACTTTCGCGATGGTGACGCTGTGGCGAATTTGCCTGTCGCTCGCCGGCTTGGCGGCTTTCGCGCTGCCCGCCCTCGCGCGCCGGCCAAGCCCGTCGCCGCATGCCTTCGGTAATCCGGCCCAGTGGCAATGGGCGCCAACGCGCGCCTACCACGTCGTCCATTACAAGCTGGCGCTTCGCTTCGATGGGCCTAGCGGCGAAGTCCTAGGCGATGAGATTGTCACCATCCGGCCGTTCAACCGACACTTCCGTCGCTTTTATCTCGACAGCGCGCAGCTGACCATCGACTCCGTGGCGCTGGCGCCATCCGGCCGTCCGTCGCTTCCGCTGCGCTTCAAGACCGAGCCAGGACGCCTCTGGATCACGCTCGATCGCGATTACGGCGCCGGCGCCACGCTGGCAGTGCGCATCGACTATCACGGCTTTCCGCGCACCGGGCTGTTTTTCGTCAATCCGACCGCCGCATATCCCGATTGGCCTCGCGAGGTCTTCTCGCAAGGCGAGCCGGAATTGAATCATTACTGGTTCCCCTGCTGGGACTACCCGAACGACATGGCGACGAGCGAGACGATCACGACCGTGCCCACCGGGCAGATGGTTGTCTCGAACGGGCGGCTGGTGAAGGTCACCCGCGCGGCGGGCGAGACGACCTTCGATTGGCGCGAGAGCGTCCCCCACAGCTCGTACTTGATCTCGATCGCCGTCGGCCCTTGGCGTAAAATCGCCGATCACTACGGGAAGACGCCGGTCGACTACTACGTTCCTCGCACGGTGAGCGCGGCGCGGGCGCGGCGATCGTTTCATCTCACGCCCGACATGATCGAGTTTTTCTCGCGCGCGACGGGGCTCGCGTATCCCTACGAGCAGTACGCGCAGACGACGGTCCACAACTACATCTTCGGCGGGCAGGAAAACGTCAGCGCCACCACGCTCACCGACACGACGCTGCACGACGCGCGCGCCGACGCGGACTACCCCAGCACCGATCTCGTCTCCCACGAACTCGGCCAGGAATGGTTCGGCGACTACGTCCAGGGGCGCGACTGGGCGGACATCTGGGTGAACGAAGGCTTCGCGACCTACCTGTCGGCGCTCTACACGCAGCACCACGAAGGCAACGAGTCCTACCGCTACGAGATTTACCAAGACCAGCGCGCCGCGCTGGCGGAAGAGGGCGCCTACGCGCGGCCGCTGGTCGATCGCCACTACACCGATCCGCTCCAGATGTTCGACGCGACGACGCACGCGAAGGGCGCGGCGGTGCTCGAGATGCTGCGCTATCTGGTGGATGGCGCGGCCGCCACGGCGCGGCCGGCATCGCAAAGCGAGCCGTTTTTCCGCGCCCTACATCATTATCTGGTCGCGCACGCGGCCCGCACCGCCGATACGGCCGACGTGCTGGATGCGATCCGCGCGACGACCGGCCGCGAGCTCGGCTGGTTTTTCCGCGAATGGGTGTACATGGCCGGCCATCCGGATTATTGCGTCGGCGCGAGGTACGACGCGGCGCGGCGGGTGGAAACCGTCACGATCGCGCAGACGCAGCCAAGCGGCGGCACGACAAGCGAGCCGGTGGTGGTCTTTGCCATGCCGATCGAGCTGGCGTTTCATGGCGCGGCGGGCCAAGCCGCCCGCGTGCAGGTGCGCGACGACCGGGCGCGGCAGCAGTTCGAGATTCCGCTCGCGTTCCGGCCGCTGTGGGTGGACTTCGACCCGCACGACTTCATCGAGAAGACGGTCGATTTCGGCCAGCCCATCGCCGCGCTGAGCGCCGCCGCGGAACGCGATCCAGCGATGATGAGCCGTTTATGGGCGGTGCAGCAGCTCGGCCGCGCATCGGCCCAGCGCCAGGCGGCGCGCAGCGCACAGGGGCTCTCCGAGTTGCCGCGAGAGGCCGTGGCGGCGCTGCGGCGCGTGCTCGCGAGCGACCGCTTTTATGCCGTGCGCGCCGCGGCGGCGACGAGCCTCGGGGCGCTCGGCGGCGGCGAGGCGCGAGCGCTGCTGCTGGCAGCGCTGAAGCAGCCGGATAGCCGCGTGCGAGCGGCGGCGGTGGGAGCGCTCGCAAACTGGAGCGGCGAGGCGGATGTTTCCGCGGCGCTCGTCGGGGT
>JBOGKX010000038.1:0-10687 GCA_050746125.1 Terriglobales bacterium
GGCGCCGCCAACGGGGCAGGCGGCGCGGCGGCGGCGGGCGGGGTGCCGAGCGCAGGCGGCGTCTCGGGCGCTGCGGCGGCGGTGGAGGCGGCCGGGCTAGGCGTGGTAGGTCCGCCGGCGCTAGTCCCGACCGACCGCGGCCGTTGCTGGAAGCCGTCGTTGTAGCCATCTTCGAAGCCGCCGCGGAAGGCGCGCTGATAGTCGGCTAGCGCGCCATAGGCTTTGGTATAGCCCTCGCTCGCGGCCTGGTAGGCGTGGAATTTGTGGGGATTGGCGGCGGCGTTCACGGCGTGATCGTCTTGCCCGGCGGCGTAGCCGGCGTTGTAGCCGGTCAAATACGCCGGATCCACATTGGCCGGCGCCTGCGCCACCGGCTCTTGCGGCGCCTGCGCCCCCGCGCTCGCCAGCGTCAAGCCCAGTGCCAGCACGGCCAAGCCGGCCATTCGTCCCCGCGCGGCCCAAATATGCCCAGGATGAGACATGACAGCCCTCCTACTCGGACGTGAACGGCGGGCGCGCGGTTGCGGCCCTGTTGAAAGGAACGAACCGGGGGCTCGTTCCTTGCTAAGTTTCTATCATGCTTCGGCCGATTCGCGAATGGCGGGTAGGTGGGCGGCGTTTGCGCCTGGGTGACCGCACCTGGCTGATGGCGGTTCTCAACCTCACGCCGGACTCTTTTTATGCCGCTAGCCGGCTGGCGGGCGCCGAGGCCGCGCTGGCCGCTGCCGCGGCGGCACGGGAGGCCGGCGCGGACATCCTCGACCTGGGCGCGGAATCCACGCGTCCGGGCGCCGCCCCGCTGGCGCCGGAAGCCGAGCGCGAGCGGTTGCTGCCGGCGCTCGCCGCCATTCGCCAGCGCTTTCCCGAAGCCCTGATCTCCGTCGATACGCGCCACGCCGCAACGGCACGCGCCGCGCTCGCTGCCGGCGCCGATATCGTCAACGATGTGGCGGGGCTCGAGGACCCGGCACTGGCGGAACTGGTCCGCGCCAGCGGCTGCGGCGTGGTGCTAATGCATCGCCGCGGCGATTTCGCCACCATGCACCGCCTGCCCCCGCTCGAAGATCCGGCCGCACGCGTGCGCCAGGGCCTGGCCGATCTCCTCGCCCGCGCCCAGGCGGCCGGCGTCGCCGCCGAGCAGATCGTCCTCGACCCCGGCTTCGGCTTCGGCAAGAACTTGCGCGAAAACTATCCGCTCTTCGCTCGCTTCGCCGACTGGCATGCCTTCGCCCGGCCCTTGCTGGCCGGTGTCTCGCGCAAGTCGTTTCTGGGCGAGGTGCTGGGCGGCGCGCCGCCCGATCAGCGCCTCTTCGCGACCGTGGCCGCCGTTACCGCCGCCATTCTCGCGGGCGCCCACATCGTGCGCGTGCACGACGTCGCCCCCTGCCGCGATGCCGCCCGTGTCGCCGACGCCATCCTCGCCGCCGGCTAGCCCAGGAGGGCCTCCCTGCCGGGCAACGGCTTGGACCAAAGTGGCATCCCAGCCACTATGGTCCGCCGTCGTGTAGTGCCAACCGCCGAGTCAGTTCGGGCTTTCCGGGGTGGCCGGCCCCGCTCCATTGGCCGCCGCCAGGTGTCTCACGCGGGCGCGAATACTAAGTCATTGATTCTCGGGGCGCACTCCCCTCGTTCGGGCGGGATGAAGGGCCCCGTTTTTCGCCTGAATGAGACAAACTTTTCGGCGTTTTTGCGCTACTTCGCCTCGCCCCCGCGCCGCTCTGCGCCGTACTTCCAGTGGGATGGCCGGCGGCGGGCGCCGGGCAGGTGCTGGGCACGGCGGTGGCGGCGCGGCGATGGCCACCTGGACTTTTTCTCGTCGGTATGCCGCTTGCACCCGCTCGGCGAAAACGCGAAACTGAGAGCGCTGTGGCTTCTCCCCCAGGGAGGAAGTGACTCATGCCCGCAACGTTCGAGGACGCGGCGCGACGCGCCGAAGCCGAGGTCAAACGCTTGATCGCGGTCATGAACGACGAGATCGTGCCGGCCATCCGTCAGGACAGCGGCAAAGCCTTGCGCCGGGTCGCCGAGCAGCTGCACAAGCTGGCCGACGCGCTCGACCGCTCCAAGGCGGAGCCGCGTTGAGCGCCGGCGCGCGCTGGGGCGCGGCGCTGGCCGCCGCCTTGGCGCTGGCTAGCGCCGCCTGCGGTCCTCATCGCAGCAAGACGCTGGTCCAGCCGCCCATGCCGCCGGGCGTGACCTGGGGCCGGCCTGGCGCCGCGGCCCCCGCCCCGTCCCCCGCCTCGCCCGTCTCCGTCGCTCGCCCCGGCATCGCGCCGGCGCTGGACCGGCCGCTGCGGGTCGGCGATGTGTTCGCCGGCGTCGCCAGCTACTACGGGCCGGAAGAGCAGGGGCAGCCCACCGCCAGCGGCGTTCCCTTCGACGATCGCAAGATGACCGCCGCGCATCGCACCTTGCCCTTCGGCACCCGCCTGCGCGTGACCTACCTGGCGACCGGCCGCTCGGTGGTGGTCACCATCAACGACCGCGGGCCGTTTTGGCCGCATCGCATCCTGGATCTCTCGTTGGGCGCCGCCCGCCGCCTGGGGCTGTACGACCACGGCTTGGGGCAGGTGCGATACGAGATCGTCGGTCTGCCGCGGCCCGTGCCGCCGGGCCGCTACACCGTGCAAGTCGGCTGGTTTACCAGCGCCGCCGCGCTGCAGCGCTGCCGCCGCCGGATGCGGCGCGCCGCGGAATTCCGCGTCGTCGAGTTTCATTCCTCGAGCGGCGCCTGGCTGCGCTACGACCGCGGCGCCAGCCTCGATGCCGATGAGGCCAGCCGCATCGTCTCCGCGCTGCGGGCCCACGACTTTCCCGCTTACGTGGTGCGCTTGAACTGAGGAGCGGGCGCGCCGCCCGCGCCCCCGATCCGGCCCCCGATCCATCCATCGCCTACAATTGCGACAGGGGGCTGATTCGCCCCGCTATGGTCGTTCCTTTTGTCCGCGACTTCTTCCTGGGGCTAGCCCCCTCCTCGGGCGGCTGGGAGGGAGTAGTGTCGGCCATCGCCCAGGGTGGACGCGCCGCCCTGTCCGGTCTCTCGCCCTCCGCGCAAGCCTTTGCCGCGGTTCTGCTGCAGCGCCGCCTGGAGCGCCCCTTGCTGCTCGTCGTCGCCGACAATCGCGCCGCCGACGAACTGCGCGACGCCGTCGAAACCTTTCAGGCGCTGACGCAGAAGCAAGCCGAAGAGCGGCCGCTGGTGCTGCCCGGTTTCGAGGTGGATCCCTATCAGGGCCTCTCCCCGCACGACGAAATTCTCGAGCGCCGCGCCCTGGCGCAATGGAAGGCCACGCAAGGGCTGCCGCTCTTGCTGGTGCCGGCGGTGGCGGCGGCGACGCGGCTGGCGCCGCCACAGTCCTATCGCACGCTGGCGCGGGTGCTGCGCCGCGGCGACCTGCTCGATCTCGACGGCTTGGCCGAGCATTTGACCTTGGTCGGCTATCGCCGCCAGGATCCGGTCGAATTGCCGGGGCAGTACTCGGTGCGCGGCGGCCTCTTCGACGTCTTCAGCCCGGAGGCCGAGCATCCGGTGCGGATTGAATTGTTCGGGGACGAGATCGAATCGTTGCGCGCCTTCGATCCCGAGTCGCAGCGCTCGCAAGCCGACCTGACGCACGCCACGCTGTTGCCCCTGACCTCCTTGCCGCCCACCCGGGAGCGGCTGGCCCGCCTGGCGCCGGACGCGGCGGCGGTCGGCGCCGAGGCGCTGCCGCCCGGCTGGGAATTTCTCGTGCCGGGCGCCGAAGGCTTTCGCCATTCCGTCTTCGACTTGGCACCCGAGGCGGCGGTGCTGGTGCTCGAGCCCGAGGCGGTGCGCGCCGAACTCGAGCGCTGGTGGCGGCGGCTGCGCGAGCGCCACGCCGCCGCGGTGGCCGAGACGCGGCCGGCGCCGCTGCCGGAGGGAATCTTTTTCGAGCCCGCCGAAGTCTTCGCCATGATCTCCGCCGTGGCGGGGGCGGATGTACGGGAATTGCGCTGGGGCGCGGCGCCGCTCCCGCCGAAGGAACTGGATTTGGCCGCCGAGGTCTTGGAACTGCGAGCGGCCGCGCCGCCGCCGCCCGCCGCGCCGGACCTGCCGGAGTTCGCCTGGCCTACCCAGCCCGCGCCGCGCTTCCACGGCGGTGTCGCCCGCCTGATCGAGGAGATGCGCGCCGAGTTGGAGCGCGGCCGGCGCCTGGCGCTGCTGGCCGCCAATCTGGGCGAGGTCGAGCGCTTGGCCGATCTATTCAACGAATACGGCATCGCCTTTCAGCTCGGCGTCCGGCCCGAGCACCGCGACGATTACCTGGCGGAGAAGTCCTATTACTCGACCGAGGTGCCGCGCAATCTGCTGTTGCGCGGGCGGCTCGCGCACGGCTTCATCCTCCCCGAGCAGGACGTGATGGTGCTCGGCCACGCCGATCTGTTCCCCGGCGACGAGGCGGTGCTGGCGCGCGAGAGCGCGCCGCGGCGCAGCCACTCCGCGTCGTTCCTGAGCGACTTTCGTGATTTGGCGGTCGGCGATTACGTCGTGCACGTCGAGCACGGCATCGGCCGCTATCTCGGCCTCAAGAACATGGATGGCGCCGCCGACGCCGCCAAGAGCCAGGATTTCATGCTGCTCGAGTACGCCGAGGGCGCCAAGCTTTACGTGCCGCTGGCCCGCTTGGACCTGGTGCAGAAGTACCGCTCCGGCCATGGCGCCGCCGGCGCCGAAGGCGACGGCGCGCGCGTCGCGCTCGATCGCCTGGGCGGCGCGCAATGGCAGCAGCGGAAGGCGCGTGTTCGGAAGGCGATGCAAGAGATGGCCGACGAGCTGCTAAAGCTCTACGCGGCCCGGCAGGCCACGCGCATCGAGCCCTGCGGTCCCGACGACCGCTTTCTGCGCGAATTCGAAGACGCCTTTCCCTATGCCGAAACCGACCATCAGGCGCGCGCCATCGGCGAGGTACGCCGCGATCTGTCGCAGCCGCGGCCGATGGACCGGCTGCTGGTGGGCGATGTCGGCTATGGCAAGACCGAGGTGGCGATGCGCGCCGCCTTCAAGATCGTCAGCGAGAATCGGCAGGCGGCGCTGCTGGCGCCGACCACGGTGCTGGCCTTTCAGCACTTCGAAACCTTCAAGCAGCGCTTCGCCGCCTTCCCCGTCGCCATCGAGATGCTAAGCCGCTTCCGCACGCCGGCGCAGCAGCACGACATCTTGCAGCGGCTGGCGGTGGGCAAGGTGGACATCCTGATCGGCACCCACCGCATGCTCTCGAAGGACGTCCGCTTCCAAAACCTGGGCGTATTGATCGTGGACGAGGAGCAGCGCTTCGGCGTGCGGCACAAGGAGCGGCTCAAGCAGCTCAAGCGCGAGGTGCACGTTTTGGCGCTTTCGGCCACGCCCATTCCCCGCACCTTGAATATGTCGCTGGCCGGGCTGCGCGATCTCTCCGTTATCGAGACGCCGCCCAAGGACCGGCTGGCGATCCAAACCGTGGTCGCCGCCTGGGATGAAGGGCTGGTGCAATCCGCCCTGGAAACCGAGCTGGCGCGCGGCGGCCAGGTCTATTTCGTCCACAATCGCGTGGAGACGATTTGGGAGATCGCCGCGCTGGTGCAGCGGCTGGTGCCGCGCGCCCGCGTCGCCGTCGGCCACGGGCAAATGAACGAGGACGAATTGGAGCGGGTGATGCTGCGCTTCATCCGCCACGAAGCCGACGTGCTGGTGGCCACCACCATCATCGAGAACGGCCTCGACATTCCCCTCGCCAACACCATGATCGTGAACCGCGCCGACCGCCTCGGCCTGAGCGAGCTGTACCAGTTGCGCGGCCGGGTGGGCCGCTCCAACCGCCGCGCCTACGCCTATCTTTTGGTGCCCGCGCAATCGGAGCTCACTCCGGTGGCGCGCAAGCGGCTGGCGGCGATGCGCGAATTCAGCGACCTGGGCGCCGGCTTCAAGATCGCCGCGCTCGATCTCGAGCTGCGCGGCGCCGGCAACCTGCTGGGCGGCGAACAAAGCGGCCACATCGACGCGGTCGGTTTCGATCTTTACGTGCGCATGCTGGAGCAGACGGTGCGCGAACTGAAAGGTGAAGAGGTGCGCGGCGATCTCGAGCCGCAGATCCAGCTTGGCCTCGACGTGCACATCCCCGAGGCATATATCGCCGAGGAGAACCAGCGCCTGCGCATCTACAAGCGCCTGGCCGAAGCCGAAGACGAGGAGCGGCGGCAAGACGTGGAACGCGAGCTCGCCGACCGCTACGGCCCGCCGCCGCCGCCGGTGCGCCACCTGCTCGAATACGCCGCGCTCAAGGGCCTTTGCCGCCGGTTCGGCATTGCCGCCCTGGAACGCAAGCGCGAGAGCCTGCACTTGCGTTTCGGCGCCCCGCCGCCGCTCGAGCCGCAGTCGCTGGCCGAGCTGGCCGCCTCGACCGCCGGCGCGCAACTGACGCCGGCGGGCGTGCTGCGGCTGCCGCTGCGCGGCGCGGGCGCCGCGGCGGTGCTAGAGCAGACCCGCTCCTGGCTGGCCCGCTTGGAGAGCCTCGTGCCCGCCCCCGTGGCTTGAATCAGGGCCCCTGAATCAAGGCCCCTGAGTCAAGGCAAGGAGCGGCGCAGCAAGGGAATAGTTTCAGCCGCCAAATTGGCGCGGTTCGGCAGCGCCAGCGGTGCCGGCGGCGCCAACCCCGGCGCCAAGCGCAGTTGCAGCGGGCGCGTGGCGAGTACGCGATTTGCCAGCAGCCAAACGGAGAAATCCGCGCCCGGCGGCAGCGCCGCCGGCAACGATAGATCCATGCCCAGCCGGTGCCGGCCGGGCGTTAGCGGCACGGTGAACCAATACCACTGGCCGCGGCCGCCATCCTCGCGCGCGGGCGTGACGGAGCGTCCGTTGTCGGTCGCCGCCGCCGTCACTCCTTTGGTTTCCTGAGTTGGCTGCAGCAACACCGCCAGGCGAGCGGCGGTGAAGTCACGCGGCAGATCGATATCCAGTCGGAGCCGCGCCTCGCTGCCGCCGCCCGCCTGCGCCGCCAGGCTTAGCTCCGGCGCGCTGAAGCTGGGCTGATCGGGCCCGGCGGCGCCGCCGCGGCCGAAGACGACGGTCAGTGCGCCATCGGGCGATGCGCCGGCGGCTTGCGCGCCCGTAACGCGAAGGTGCGCCTGGCTGCCGGCCGGCGCGTAGAGATCGAGCGTAACGTCGGAGCCCGCGACGCGCGCGACTTCGAAGCGCGCGCCTTCGAAGCGGAAAGCGGCGGACGTGGCGGGGCGTAGCGCGATGACTTTTTGCGCGTACGCGCCCAGATCCACCGCCAGCGTGTCACCCATCTTCCAGACGCCGGGCAGCTGCCGGCGGTAGGGATAGATCACCTCCGCGTTTTGCGGCGCGTCTCCCAACGCGAATCCGTTCTCCGGCGTCAACGGCAGGCGCGCCGTCCGCGGGGCGACGAACGGGTTGCGCAAGGTGACGATGGTTTCGGCGGGCGAGGAATGGACGAAGCCGTAGGGCTCGCGCCGCGCCGGGTCGCCAAGCACCATGGTGGAGTTGTCGAGCAGCGGATGGGCATGGGTCTCGGCCCAGTGGATGCCGCCCGCCAGCGCGTCCCACTCCGCCGGCGACAGCAGGTCGGGGCTGATGTAGAGCTCGTACATCATGTTGCCGACGCTGAAGTAATGGACGATCGCATCGTCCCAATCCTTGGCCGATTCGCTCGCCCCGCCCAACTCGTTGTAACGGCCCTTGATGATGCCGTGGGTCATGATGGACGACAGCGGAAATTGGTCTTGGCGGCGGACGAAGTCGTCGTAAAGGACGGAATCGCGATAACTAATCGCGCTTTGCCGCGGCGCCAGCGTCGGCACCGCCGGCAGGTAGCCGGAGTCGGCGCCGCCCATCCACACCGTATCGCCGTACTCCAGCCACCAGGGGCTGAGCCAGATGCTGGTGGTGATGTTGAGGAAGACTTGCGGGTCTTGACGGCGCAAGTCGCGCAGCAAGCCGGTAAACACCCGCATGTCGGCTTCGCGCGAATAAATGCCGACCGGATGGCCGTGTTCGGGATCGTTGCAGCCGAAGGGCGTGCCGTCGATCTTGAAGTAGTTGATGCCGTACTGCTTCTCGTAGCCGAGCACGGTGGAAGTGAAATAACGGCTGTAGTTGCGGCCGGCGAGGCATAGGAACTGGCCGTTGGTGGTGATCTCCATGCCCTGCCGCCGCCCGGCGGCGAGGCGCAAATTGCGATGGCTGTAACCGCCGATGGGTCCGAACCATAGGCCCAATCCGCTGTTCATGCCGTGCAGGGCGGCGGTCAGATCGGCGAAGCCGCCGGGAAATCGTTGCGGGTCGATTTGCCAGAGATGCTGGAAGTCGTCCCAGGAATCGTCGAGGACAAAGGAGTCGAGGTGCAAGCCGTAGCGCCCGTCCAGAATCTTCTTGAACTCCGCCACCCGCTCCAGCGTGTTGTCGTGGTTCATGTGGGTGGATTGCAGGTCGTACCAGGTGTTGTAGAGCAGGTAGGGGCGAACCGGCGCCACGCGGATGCGGCTGACGTAGTCCAGGAACTGACGGTGCAGAGCGGCGCCGGCGCCGGGCGCGACGCCGATCACGGCCGGCTCGCTTGTCAGGCCCGCGGCGGGGATGTCTTCCCCCACTACCCGTGCCAGTGTCACCACGCCCCCGGCGGCAGTATTGGAGGAGGCCGGGTATTCCAGGCCGAGGAAAAGATCGCCGGCGAACAACGGCTGGCCGAAGCCGCCGAGCGAAAACCGCGCCGGCGCAAGCTGGTCGCGGAGCACGGCGAGGGAATCGACGAAATAGGTTCCCGTGCCGCTCACGGTTAGGCGGAGCCATTGGCGGGTGTAGAAGTCTCCCGGCCGAATCTCGTAATTCAACTCCACGCTCAGATGCGGCCGCCGATCGCGGCCCCGCAACTCCAAGCGATAGGTCACTCGCCGGCCGCCGCCGGGGGTCGCGTTGATCGCGCGGGAGGCGACGCGAAAATCGCGCGCAGTGAGTACCCAGGGGTTTTCGCTGCCGGCCTGGTAGCCGACGCGCTCATAGATGAGCCGGATTTGGAATTCGCCGCCGCGCAGGCCATAATCCCGGCCGCTCAGCTTGTTGCGCAGCGCGGAGGTGCCGACCGCGCCGTCGTGCACCGTGATGACGCGTTCCAGAAGGCGATTGCCGAGCCGCACGGTATCGCCCTCGGCATGGGCATAGACCTGGGCCGCCGCTGCCGCCGTAGCAAGCAGGACGAGGAGAAGTACAGTCACGCTTCGTTTCATGGCTGATGGCTCCGCAAAAAAGCCGAGGCTGGAGCATGCCTGAAAGGCGCGCGCGAATACAACTACTTCTCCCTGCGAGGGAGAGCCCAGCCGCTGGTTTTTACCTGCGCCCCGCAGAAATTCCGCACCCGCCCCCCTGCAGCCGCTCTTACCACCAGCGTTAAGCTCTTGATAATGAATTAGTTTTTTTCGCCTCGCGTTTGGCCCTCGGCGTGTACGTCAGCCGAACGGAGGTCACAATCCTCCGCCTCAGTCCGGCAGCGGACTGGAACGAGTGGCCCGGGGTCGAAAAGGATCCGCTCCCCCTTTCGGCTCCGGCACCCCCGTTCAGAAAAAGCCTCTGAGTTCAGGGGGGGAGAGGAAAAGAGGGATCATGAGCACGAAATCAACTTCTTGGCTGGCCATCGCCGGACTCGCTATCGCATTAGCGCTGCCGGCGGCCGCGCGCCAGTCGCAGCAAGGCCAGCAAGTTCAGCAAAATCAAAGCTCCGCTACGCAGGCGACGGTTCCCGACCAGCAAAGCACCGTCCCGTCCGCGCAACCAGCGGCCAGCAGCACGGCGCAGGAACAGCAAGACATCGACAAAGCCACTCAGGTGCAATCGCAGCCGTTGCAGGCGCAAACGCACGAGGGCTTCTGGGGCCACCTCAATCCATTCGCGCGCAAAAAGTACGTGAACAAGCAGTTGCAGCCGGTGCGCAGTCGGATCAACGAATTGGACGAATTGACGGCCGATAACTCCAAGCAGATCAGCCGGGTGGATTCGGAGAGCCGGGCGGGAATTGCGGCCGCGCAAAGCCGCGCCGACCAGGCCAACCAGCAAGCCTCCGCCGCCGAGCAACAAGCGCAGGATGTCTCCAGTAAGGCGCAGCAGCTCGATCAGCAAGTGTCCACGGTGCAGACCACGGTCCAAAACGTCGATCAGTATCAGGTCGCGCAGACGGCGCAGATCAATTTCCGCCGCGGCTCGGCGCACCTGAACTCCGCCGCCCAGCAATCGCTCAATCAGTTCTTGGCCGGCCTAGACAATCAGAAGGGCTACATTGTGGAAGTGCAGGCCTACTCCGCCGGCCGGGGACGGCAAGCGGTCGACAATAGCCAACGCTTGGCCGACACGGTGGTGCGCTACCTGGTGTTGCAGCACAACGTCCCCCTCTACCGGATTTACACGGTAGGGTTGGGCAACGCTCCCGTGCAGGCCAGCAACGCGGCGGCCGCGGGGCACGAAGCACGGTTGACGCGCGGCGGGCGCGTGGATATCCGCATCCTGCACAATGACTTGGCTTCGATGAGCGGGCAGCCCGCGAGCAATCCCGCCACCTCGCAGCCGCAGCAACAGCAGCAGCCCCCGCTTTAACCTCCAGTCCATACGGAGCTACAGAGGCGCGGCGCCCCGGACGATCGGGGCGCCCTTTTTTTTGGCGCTGGCTGCCGTATGGTACGC
>JBOGKX010000039.1:0-6146 GCA_050746125.1 Terriglobales bacterium
ACCGGCGGCGGTGCTGGCGCGACGCCGCCCGCGTCGGGCGCATCGGCGGCGAGCCAGTCGTTTAGCGCGGCGCGCGGATGCCGCTCCCGCCAGCGCCGCCACTTCTCGCGATGGTCCCCGCACAGCAGCGAGCCCGCCACCGGCCGCGTCTCGCATCCCAGCACCCCACAGTCAGCCATTGGCCCCCCTTTGCCCCGCGGTGCTAAACTCGCTCTCATGAGCCTGTACAGGCGCGGCGGCGTCTGGTGGTTCGAGTTCCGCGCGGGTGGCCGCCGCCACCGCGCGAGCACCCACGCCACCAATCGCCGCGCCGCGGCTCAGATCGAGGCTGCCGCCCGCCTCGCCATCGCCCAAGGCCGCGCCGGCCTGGTCACCAAACGGCAACCGCCCCGTCTCGCCGACTTCCTCCCCCGCGTCGCCGCCCACGCCGCGGCCCAGCATCCCGACCGCCCCGGCACGGTGCGCTGGTATGCCGAGCAATGCCGCTACCTCGCGGCGTCGCCGCTTGGGCGCCTGACGCTCGACGCCATCACCGGCGAGCGCATCGCCGCCTACGGCGCCTGGCGCCTGGCCGGCCACAGCGTCAGCTACGCCAATCACGGCCTGCGCGTCCTGCGCCGGGCGCTGCGCCTGGCGGCCGAATGGGGAGAGCTCGAGCGCGCCCCCGTGGTGCATGCGCTCCGCGGCGAGCGCCGCCGCGAGGCTGTGCTCGAGCCCGCGGCCGAGTCCCGCTACCTGGAGGAGTTGCGCCCGGAGCTCGCGCCGATCGCCGCCCTGATGATCACCACCGGCCTGCGCCCATCGGAAGCGGTGCATGCCGAGTGGCGCGACGTGGACGCCGGCGGCTGGCTCACGGTCCCCGCCGCCCGCGCCAAGAGTCACCGCGACCGCCGCGTTCCGCTCACCAGCGCCGCCCTGGCGCTGCTCGCCCGCCAGCCGCACCTCGGTGCCCGCGTCTGGCCCGCGGCCTCGCTGGGGGCCATGCAGCGCGACCACGGCCGCGTCTGCCGCATGCTCGGCATTGCCGGCCTGCCGCTCTACGGTCTGCGTCACACGGCGCTTACCCGAATGGCGGTCGCTGGCGTAGATGCCGCGACGCTTCAGTCCATCGCCGGCCACGCGTCCATCACGACGACGCAACGCTACCTGCATCCCGGCGCCGACGCCCTGGCCGCCGCCCGCGTGCGGCTCGAAGCGCCCAGACCCCCCACAAAACTCCCCACACCCCGCCCGGAGCCGGTCGGGGCCCAATTGCGCCGCTCCAGCTAACAGCCTGTATTGACAGCGAGTTACGTGGTGCGAGAGGGGGGACTCGAACCCCCAACGCCCTTGCGGGCTCCAGATCCTAAGTCTGCGAAGCAATGCTACTGGGCAGCACTGCAGCGTCCCAAAGCTCGCGCCAATCGCGGTCCCTGCACGCCGCCGCCACCACGCTCCAGTAGTGCTCATACGCCCCCAGTCCCCACAAAACTCCCCACACCCCCGGCCGCCTCGGCCAGCGCCAGCAACGCCGGCACACGCTCCCGCTGCAGCTGCTGGTAGGCCACGTCCACCAGCACCGCCCGGCGCCCCAGCATGGCGGCAACTTCCCCCACGGTCCCGCTGCCGCCGAACGGGTCCAGCACGATCGCCGGCACCGGCTCCGCACCACAAGTGCAGCTGGCGCGCCAGCCGATTGCGCGCGGCTGTCGGAAGCAGCCGTCGTGCTGCCCGCTGCGCTCGCGTGCTTCCTGCCGGCTGGCCGCCAGGTTGCCGACCGCGGCCCCGTCGCCTGGCTCGACCTTCGCAGTAAACCGATTCGTCGAGATGCCCTGGGCCCTCAGCGCCTTGTTGCGGGTCCAGTCGCCGACGCGCTGGCGCTCGACGACGCGCACCCAGGGCTGGCCGCACCTGGCGCATACGCCGCGCTCGCTCGTGCCGGCCACGATGCAGCGCCGCGCCAGCTCGCGCGGGAAGCAGGCGTAGTGCGCGCCACGGTAGGGGTCGCCCCCGATCGCCCACACGCTGCGCTGGCGCCGCTCGGTGACCAGCCCGGAGACGGCCGCGGAAAAGCTGGCGTTCTGCTTCGAGCGGATGCGGCCTGTCGTCTGCGCGGCCGGCGAGCGCGGCAGCCGCACCGCGCTCGATGCGCTGACCGCCTTCGGGCCCTCGCCGGCGCCGCGCGCGTGCGCCGTGCCCGCCGCTGGCTCGCGGGAGCCAATGTCGTCGTAGTAGTACCGCGCTGACTTCGCCAGGAGAAAAATGTGCTCGTGCGCCCGCGTCGGCCGGTCGCGCACACTCTCGGGCATCGGCGTGGTCTTGTGCCAGATGATCTCCGAGCGGAGTACCCAGCCGTCCGCCTGCAGCGCCAGCGCCACCCGCCACGGTAGCCCGAGCAGGTTCTTCGCGGCCATGCCGCTGCGGCGCCCAGAGCGCCCCCACTGCTGGCCGTCGGCGTCGGGCAGGTACGCCTGCTTGCCGCCACTCTCGCCGCCACACTTGCCATCGTTGGCGTAGGCGTCGCCGAGATTGAGCCACAGGCTGCCGTCCGGCCTGAGCGACCGCCGCACTTCGCGCATCACGTCCACCAGGTGCTCGATGTACGCCCACGGCGACGGCTCGAGCCCTAGCTGGCCCACCCAGCCGTCAGGCCAGCACTGCGCCTGGCGCTCGCCGTCGTACCGCCGCAGCCCCCAGTACGGCGGCGACGTGACCACGCAATGCACCGAGTCATCCGCGAGCGGCAGCCGCGCGGCGCTGGCCTGGACAATCACAGCGGTTCCGCCTCCTTCAGCCATTGCGGCTGCGGTCCCGTTTCCTCCGTGGAGAGCAGCAACATAGCGAGCGCGAGGGCGCTCTGCCTGATCGCCGGACCCAGCGGGCTGCGCTCAAGCCAAAGGTCGAGGAGCCGGCAACGGCGCTCCCGCTCGGATTCCGGTTTGCGCTCGACCATCACCCCAGCACCTCCAGTATCGCCAGCCTGCGGCATTTCGTCGTGCCGCATCGACGCCAGCCGGCGCATAGGAAGCAGTACCCGGGGTTGGCGCTTCGTACCCGCGCCGGGTCAACGTAGGTGTACAGCCGCTCCTGCGGCCAGCGCGCCCACGCCAGCCGCATCGCGTCGCGGATCAGGTCGCTGCTGCGCTGGGTGCCCTCATTCCGGAACACCGAGCAGTTGACGCCCATCTGCCCATCGCCGCTCAAGAACTTCCGCCACGCCAGCAGCGCGCGAGCATCGGGCGTGAGCGGCACCATCTTTTCGCCGGGTCCGACGAACAGGGCCGGGTCGCGGCCGTCGCGATAGGGCCGGTAGCTGTAGTGGCGGCGAAACAAGCTCCGGCCGCTGGCGTTGCCGTCGCGGACCTCGACCCAGACGGACTCCGCCAGCAGAAACGGCTGCGCGCTCACCGCAGCACCTCCGCGCACAGCGCCCGCGCCGTGCGCACGCTCACCGCGTTGCCGATCTGGCGCACGCGGTCACCCTTGTTGCCGGCGAAGGCGTAGTCCGCCGGGAATCCCATGGCCGCCGCCAACTCGTGCGGCTGCAGCATCCGGAACCGGATGTCGAGCCCAACCTGCTGCACGAGGCCGAAGCGGTCCTTCGTCGTGACCGTGGGCAGAGGATCCTCGACCGGCGCCACCGTAGCGGTCCCATACGCCTTGGTCAAAAACGGCTCTACGAGTGCGATCGCGTCGGCGGTCGCCACGGTGGGCAAGGGCGAGCCGACGGTCCGGGCGACGGCGCCCGACTGCTGGCCGATCACGAACGGTTCAACTAGCGCCTGCTCGCCGCGGTGGGCCGTGGTGAGCGTCGGGAGCGGCGCGCCAATGGCCGTGCCGCGGTTCGGCGAGCCCCAATGGGTCACCGGGATCACGAACGGCTCAACCACGGCGAAGCGGTTTTCCGTGGTCACGGTTTGGAGGGGCTTGCGCGTCGAGCTGATCCGCAGCTCTTCGCCGCGCCGCTCACCGTTCATCGGGAGCAAAAACGGCTCGATGAGGCCGAACGTCGCTCCGGAAGTCGTCATCGTGCGGAGCGGCTCACCCACCGATTGCACGGTTTGGTTGTTGCGGAGCATGACCAGGAACGGTTCGGCCGACGCGCCCTGCCGGCTGAATCCCTCGGCGATACGCGCCAGGGTACGCTCGCCCAGCGGCTTACGCCGTCCGAAGATCGAGCGTGACGGCAGCGTCCAGTCAATTACGTCTCGCGCAGCGCGCCACTTGGCGCGGCCCCCCCAGAAACCCACCATCGCCTCTGGAGCGTGCGTCGGATCGGGCCAGCGCATCGTGCCCGCGAGCCGCGCCTGCACGAACAGCCGCCGCCGCGTGGTGGCCTCCCCGAAGTCGGCGGCATTCAGCACGCGGGCGTCGAGCCGGTAGCCCAGCGACTCCAACGCGCGCCGCCACGCCAGGTACGTCTGCCCCCGCAACCTGGCGATTGGCCGGCCCTTCCGGCTGATCGGGCCCCACGTCTCGAACTCCGGCACATTCTCGACCAGCACGATGCTGGGCCGCAGCGCCTCGGCCCAGCGCACCACGTGCCAGGCGCTCGCCCGGCTCTGATCGTTGATGGGCCGGCCGCCGCGGGCCACGGAATGATGTACGCACTCCGGGCTCGCCCACAGCACGTCCAGCCGCTTGCCCGACGTCCACACCTTGCGCGGGTCCAGGTTCTCCATGCTCTCGCACAGGTGGCGCGCGTCCGGGTGATTCCGCGCGTGCGTCTCCACTGCCGTCTGCCAGTGATTGATGGCCGTCAAGTCCAGCCGCCAGCCGCGCTCCGCGCAAAGCTGCGCGAGACCGGTGCTGCTGCCCCCGGCCCCGCAGAACAGGTCCACCGCGCGGATGGTGTGCGCGCTCACCGCCGGTTGCCTCCGTCCGGCGCGAGCCCTCGGTCCACCCGGCGCTCCTTCGCCCACGCGATCGCGCGATCAGCGGCACCATCGTAGCCAGCGCAACCGCCCTTGTGCAGCGCCGCGCGCATCCGCGGCGGTAGATGCTGGTGGGAGTGCCGGCACACCGTGCGCTCCCGCCGCTTCCGTCCCGCGCAGGCGGGGCAGATGGTGTCCGAAAAGCTCAGCTGAAGCTCGTACGTCGTCATCGTCGGTCTCGCCATGATCACCACCAGCGGTCCATCGCACCGACGCGCGCCAGGCGCCTCATCTCCAGCCTCCACGCCCGGCCGTGCACGCGGCCCCCGCGCGCCCAGGTCGAGACGTGGGCCATTTCGTGCAGCAGCGTCATGCGCGCCTCATTGGCGTGCCCCCACAGCCGCGGGGCCACAGAGATCACAAAGTCCCCGCGCATCTGGGTGGTGCGGCCGTCTTTGTAGTGGCCTGTGAAGCGCCACCCGCAGATCGCGCGTGGCAGCCGGCCGCCGAACCACCGCCGGTTCTCGACCGCGTAAAGGCGCTGCAGCACCGGGCATGGCACGAATGGTCCGTCGCTCATACGCCCGTCCACACTTCCAGCCGCGCCTTCTGCGGCAGGTAAAGCGGGTGCCGCGGTGCGCCGGATTTGGCTCTGCCCAAGCACCAGAGCGGCCTTCCCGCCTGCCCGCACATCGCGCGGACCTCGGCCACGCGCTGCTTGACCCACAGGCCGAGCTCGCCATCGTGGGCGCCCCACGCGGCCACCAGCATGGCGGCCTCGCCGATCGCGGCGCGTAGATAGCGGTCGTTTTCCTGGCCGCACGCGAGCGAGTACCCCACCCTGGTCAGCGCCGTCTTGGCCGTGGCCCGGAGAGCAAACAGGTTCACGACGTGCACGCCGGTATAGAAATTGCTGCGCGCGAAGCCGCAGCACCGCCGGATAGTCGGGTCGTCGGCGACCGCGTCGGCGGTCGAGGGGTTGAGCATGATGAAGCTCAGCCGCTCGCCGCTGCCCCAATCGCGCACCAGCGAATAGCGGTAGCTTTGGCACTCGCTCAGGACCGCGCTCGCCTGACCGGCGATGGTCGGATTCACCGCCGAGCCTCCCGCAGCAGCCGGGACGCCTCGTAGATTTCCTCAACCGTTTTATCCATTGCCCGGCTCCGCCTTCTTGGCGGCACGGTCCCACTCCATTGGGATCGTCGCGCGTACAATATCAGCACAGCGAGCAAGCGCAACTTTTCTGGCGGCGTCGTGGGCGGCGGTGGCGAAGGCAGCGTGGGCGGCGGCGGC
>JBOGKX010000040.1:0-124714 GCA_050746125.1 Terriglobales bacterium
GCCCGTCGCGGCTGGCGGCGAAGACGCGGAAGCCCTCGTCGGCGGGCTCGACGGCGCTCACGCCGGGCAGCGCCCGCAGCCGCTCGGCCAGCTCCGCCGCCCGGTTATCCACGCGCACGTGCAGGACCACCCCGGCGCCGGCCTCGCGTTTGAGCTGTGCCGGCGAGTCACAAATCAAGATATGGCCACGGTCGATGATCGCGACTCGATCGCAGAGCCGTTCCGCCTCCTCGATGTAATGAGTGGTCAAAAGCACGGTCATGCCGCCGGCGCGCAGCTCCCTGACCAGATCCCAAACCGCGATGCGGCTTTGCGGATCGAGGCCGGCCGTGGGCTCGTCGAGAAACAGGACGCGGGGCCCATGGCAGACCGCGCGGGCGATCTGCAAGCGTTGCGCCATGCCGCCGGAAAGCTTGTCCGGCAGATCTTGGGCGCGATCGGCGAGGCGGAATTGCGCGAGCAGCTCGCCGGCGCGGGCGCGCGCGGCGGCGCCCGAAAAGCCGAAGTAACGGCCGTGGAAGTAGAGGTTCTCCCACGCCGTCAAGGAGCGATCCAGGGCGCGAAACTGCGTCACCACGCCCATTTGCCCGCGCGCACGCGACGCTTCGCCGACCACGTCGATGCCGGCCACTCGCACTTGCCCGGCGGTCGGCACGATGCGCGTGGTGCAGACGCCGATGGTTGTCGATTTGCCCGCGCCATTGGGCCCAAGCAGTCCGAAAAGCTCGCCCGGTTCGACCTCGAGGTCGAGGCGATCGACTGCCAGCACCCCACTGGCGCCCGAGCCATAGCGCTTGCTGAGATGGCGGATGGAGATGGCGGCGGGCATGGGCGTTCGCCTATCTTAGCGCGCCGTTCCTTCGGAGAACCGGCGCGGTCACGCCGGGCGCCGGGAGGCGCTTGACAGGGCCCCGCCCGGCGATGAATAATTATTCTTGCGATGAATAATTATTCGCAGGGCGGGGCGCGGGTGGGCATCATCGGCGCCGGCGGCTATGCCGGCCTGGAGCTGACCCGGCTTTTGCTGCGCCATCCCGCCGTGACCTTGGCCGCGGCCATGTCCTCGGGGCGGTCCGGGAGCGAGGTTCGGCCGCTGGCGGAGCGTGCGCCGGCGCTGGCCGGGCTGACGGATCTGGATTGCCCGCCGGCCTCGCTCGAGGCCGTGCGCGCGGCGCGGCTGGACCTGGTTTTTCTCGCTACGCCGCACGACGTGTCGCTTGAGTGGGTGCCGCGCCTTTGGAACGGCACCGAAGCTCGCATCGTGGACCTGAGCGGCGCGTTCCGTCTGTGCGACGGGGCGGAGTTCGAGCGCTGGTACCGTATGCCGCACTCCGCTCCGGACTTGCTGAATCAGGCGGTTTACGGCTGGCCGGAGCGCTATGCCGGCGAGATCGCAGGCGCGCGCTTGGTGGCCAATCCGGGCTGTTACGCCATGGCGGCGGTCACCGCGCTCTGGCCGCTGGTGGCGAGCGGCGTGGCCAGCGGCGCCGGCGTGATTTGCGATGCTAAATCGGGCGCCAGCGGCGCGGGCAAGGGGTTGCGCGAAGACCTCCATTTCGTCGAGCTGGAGGGTAACTGCAAGGCCTACAGCCTCGCCACGCACCGCCACACTCCCGAGATCGCGGCTCGGGCCGGGCTGGCGCCGGAGCAGTTCACCTTCACGCCCCATTTGCTGCCGATCTCGCGCGGCATCCTGGCCACCAGTTACGTGCCGCTGCGCAACGGCGCCACGTCCGCCGATCTGGCCGCGCTCTATCGCCGCGCTTACGCCGGCACCCGTTTCGTGCGCATTCGCGAGGAGCGGCTGCCGGAACTCCGCGACGTGGCCCACACCAACTTCTGTGACCTCGGCTTCCACGTGCGCAGTGAAGCGCGCCAGGCCATCGTCGTGAGCTGCCTCGACAACTTGCTCAAGGGCGCCGCCGGCCAAGCGGTGCAAAACATGAACTGCATGCTCGGCTTGCCGGAGGAGGCGGGGCTCCTGTGACCACCGTCGTCAAGCTCGGCGGCAGCGTGCTCGATCCCGAGCCCAGCGACCAGTTGGCGCGGGCGCTGGCGCGGCGGGCGCTGGCGGGCGAGCGGCTGTGCGTCATTCATGGCGGCGGCAAGGCCCTGACCGCCACGCTGGCGCGCCTGGGCATCCCCAGCCGCTTTCAACGCGGCTTGCGACTCACCGACCGGGAGACGCTGGCGACGGCGACGATGGTGCTGGCGGGGGGCGTGAACAAGCAACTGGTGGCAGCGCTCAACCGCGCCTTGGTGGCAGCGGCGCGGACGGCGCCGGCCGGCGGCGCGGCGGCTCGGCCGGCGGGCGCGGTGGGCCTATGCGGCGTGGATGGCAACTGCCTGCAAGCTGCCGTCGCCGAGCCCGAACTAGGCTACGTGGGCGAGATGACAGGCGGCGATCCCCGCCTGCTGGCGACCTTGATGGCCGCCGGTTTCATTCCCGTTCTGGCCAGCATCGCCGCCGCTGCCGACGCTCCGGCGCTCAACGTCAATGCCGATTCCTTCGCGGCCGCCTGTGCCGTGCAGCTCGGCGCCGACCGCCTGCTGTTCTTGACCGACGTGCCCGGCGTTCTCGATGCCGCCGCGCAAACCATTCCCACCCTCGATCTCGCCGAACTCGAAGCGCTCGGCGATAAAGGCGTCGCCTCGGCTGGCATGCTTCCCAAGCTGGCTGCTTGCCGCGCCGCGCTGGCCGGCGGCGTCGCCCACGTCGAAATCGCCGGCGCCGCGGAGTGGTTGAACGACGGCGCCGGCGCCGGCCGCACCCGGATTCTTGCCGGGGAGCGTCCCGCCGTATGCGAGCCAGTCCCATGACGATTCGTCCCGCCAAGCTATTCGATGCCGCCGAGATTCACGCCTTGATGCAGCCCTATGTGACGCAGGGCGTGCTGCTACCGCGCCCCTTGCGCTATCTCTGCGAGAACATTCGCGACTTCATGGTCGTCGAGCAAGGCGGTCGCATCGTGGCCAGCGGCGCGCTGCATTTCTTGGATGAAGACGTCGCCGAGATCCAATCGCTGGTCGTGGCGCCCGCCCGCCGTAGTGGAGGCCTGGGCGCTCAGCTGGTGGCGGCGCTGCTCGAGCAGGCGCGCGTTCACCAGGTCTGGAAAGTCATCGCCCTGACGCACGTCCCGGAGTTCTTTCATCGCCTCGGTTTCGCCACCACCGAGATTGGCGCCCTGCCGCAAAAATTCTCCCGCGACTGCGCCGCCTGCCCCAAGCGCCCGAGCTGCCATCAAGTGGCGGTCATTCGCGACGTTTTTTCCGGTGCGCCGCTGACCGCCGCCTCGTCCGCCGCGGAGATGGCGATTTCGCACTGATCATGAGTCCCGGCAAGGAAAGGCAGTGGGCCGCGGCGCAGTGGCCGGCGGCGCTCCGCGGATTCCGTTTTCTCGCCGGTCATTGCGGCATCAAGCCGAGTGCCCCGGATCTGGCCTGGATCATCGCCGAGCCGGCGGCCCGCTGCGCCGCCGTATTTACCACCAACCGCGTGCAAGCCGCGCCGGTGCGCCTCAGCCGCGACCATCTGCGTCGCGCCGGCGGCCGTGTGCGCTCCCTGGTGATCAACTCCGGCAATGCCAACTGCGCCACTGGCGCCGCCGGCCGCCGCGCCGCGGAGGCTACCGCGCGGGCGGCGGCGCGGGCGCTTGGCTGCTCCGGCGATGAAATCTTCGTGGCCTCGACCGGCGTGATCGGGGTTCCGCTGCCCTTTCGCCTCATTACCGCGCAACTCGCCGCCTGGACGGCGCGGCCGGACCAGGATGGCGCGGCCGCGGCCGCGGAGGCGATCCGCACCACCGACACGCGCGCCAAGCTGGCGGGCGCCAGCTTTCAAGCCGCCGGCCGCGCTTATCATGTCGGCGGCTTCGCCAAGGGCGCCGGCATGATCCATCCCCGCATGGCCACCATGCTGGCCTTCCTCTTCACCGATGCTCCCGTGGCCGCGCCCGCCCTGCGCCGCGCCTTGCGGAGCGCGGTCGAGCGCTCCTTCCATCGCATCACCGTCGACGGCGACACCTCGACCAACGACACCGTCGCTCTTTTGGCTGCCGGCGACGGCGCGCTGCCGGCCGCGGCGCACGCGCCGTTCGAGCGCGCGCTCGCCGCCGTCGCCGGTTCGCTCGCCCGCCAGATCGTGCTCGACGGCGAGGGCGCGCGGCGTTTCGTGACGGTATGGGTCGAAGGCGCGCGCAGCGCCGCGGATGCCGATCGCGCCGCTCGCGCCATCGCCCATTCCCCGCTCGTCAAGACGGCGCTGGCCGGCGCCGACCCCAATTGGGGCCGCATCCTCTGCGCGGCTGGCTACTCCGGCGCCCGTTTCGATCCCGAACTGGCCAGCGTGCGCGCCAATGGCCTGCTGCTGTATCGCCGCGGTCGGGCCATGCCCTTCGACGAGGCGGAAGCCAAGCGCCGCTTGAATGTCCCCGAGGTCGAGCTGCGCATCCATCTTGGCGCCGGCCGCGCCGCCGCCTGGATGTGGACCTGCGACCTCACCGAGGAATACATCCGCATCAACGCCAGCTATCGCACGTGATCGCCGGCCGGACCGCTAACTGTATTTGAGCCAGCGCATCAGCTCCGCCAGGTTGGGCCGCTTGCCGGTCATCAAAATGCCGACGCGATAGATCTTGGCGGTTACCTGCGCGATCAGCACGACGGTAAGGGCGCACAATCCATAAGCCAGCAGCACCTGCCACAGCGGCGGGTTGGCCACGGTAATGCGCATCATCATCAGGATTGGCGCGAAGAAGGGGATCTCCGACAAGATGACCGCCTTCAGCGAGGTGCCCGCGATCATCATCGGCGTGAACGAAATCAGGAACGCCGCGATCAACAGCAGCGTAATCGGCATGGCCGTTTGCCGCATCTCCTGCTCGCTTTGCACGATCGCGCCGGCGGCGGCGTAAAGGCTGGCGTAAACCAGGAAGCCGAGCACGAAAAAGATCACGAACGAGATATAGACCATCGGCCCGATATGGGGTATGTAGTGCAACCAACTGTGGCCTGCGGCGGAAGCGAGGAACGCGCCGTAGCCGCCCAGCAGCGCCAGGCAGATTCCCCAGATCAAGGCTTGCGTCAGCGCCGCGCCGGCTACGCCTAAAATCTTCCCCAGCAGCAGCCCGAAGGCGCTGACCGAGGAAAGAATCACCTCCGCCACGCGGCTGGTCTTCTCCTCGATCACGCTGCTCATGAATGCCATGCCGTAGGCGATCAGCGCGCCATAGAGCAGGCCGCCGAGGATGAAGCCCAGCACCACGGTCTGACCTTGGTCCGCGCTTTCGCCTTGCGGCGTAACCCGCATGCCCTTGAGATCGAACGAGGCGAAGAACGCGGGTATCTGCGCCGCTGTCACCCCCGCTTGACGCAGCCGCACGCGGGTGAGCGCGTCACCCAAACGCGACTGAAGAATGTTGGCCTCGATGACGACGTTTTTCGCGAAATATTGGGCCGAGCGCGCCTGCATCACGTCGGCCGGAATCACCAGGTAGCCGGTGTACTTCCCGGAGAGAACCTGGCGGGAAAGCCGGCCTTCGAGCGCGGGCAAGGACTGTGGCGTGGCCGCGATCTCGTCGAGGGTGAATTTGGTCTTGCCGCTCGGCAGCTTGTCGCTCATCTCCCCGCTCAGCACGGGATAGACCTGGCCGGAAAGATCGATCACCGCCAAATGGCTGGCCTGATTCGCGCCCATCTTGCCGATCGATACGATGAAGAGAATGTAAGCGCCGATCAGCGCCGGCAGCAGCACCGTGAAGATGATGAAACCCTTGCTCTTGACGCGTTGCAGATATTCCCGTTTGGCGACAATGAGCGCCTTCGACATCTCAGGCTCCTTGCGGCGCGGGGATCGCGCCGGTGGCGGTGGTGGCTCCGACCTTCTCCAAAAAAATCTGGTTGAGGCTGGGCGCCTGCATCTCGAAGCGGGTTATTTCCAACTGCGGCGCCAGCCAGCGCAGCAGCGCCGCGGAATCGGCGCCGGGGTGGAGGCGGAGCTCGGCGTAGTTGCCGTAGTCGTCGACGGCGGCGGCGCCGGGGGCGCGGCGCAAGATCTGCGCATCGCCGCGATAGTCAATGCGCACCGAACCTTTGCCTGCCGCGGCGCGAATGTCGTTGAGCTCGCCGTCCAGCACTTTGTGCCCCTTGTCGATCAGGCAGATGTGATCGCACAGGCGTTCGGCCTCTTCCATGCGATGAGTGGAAAACAGGATGGTCTTGCCTTGGGCGCGCAGTTCGAGAAGGATTTCACGCAGCAAATTGGCGTTGACCGGATCGAGGCCCGAGGACGGTTCGTCCAAGATCAGGATGGGCGGATCGGCGATAACGCTGACGATGAACTGGATTTTCTGCTGCATCCCCTTCGACAGCTCGTTGACTTTCTTGTCTCCCCAATCCGCCAGCTCCACTCGGTCCAGCCAAAAGCGCACGCGCCGCTCCAGCTCGGCGCGCGGCACGCCCTTCAATTCCGCGAAAAAGCGAATCAACTCGCCGACCTTCATCTTGGGATAGAGGCCGCGCTCCTCCGGCAAATAGCCGATCGCGTCCTTGGTTTCCTTCGAAACCGGCCGACCTTGAATAAACAATTCCCCGGCGTCCGGCACCAGGATGCTCATGATCATGCGGATGGTGGTGGTCTTGCCGGAACCGTTAGGGCCGAGAAAGCCATAGACCGCGCCCTGTGGAACGGTGAGATCCAAGTTGACGACCGCCCGGGTCGCGCCGTAGGACTTAGCGACGCCATGAAGTTCAATGGCCGGGCTGGACATGAGAGGGAAACCCCTGAACCAGAAAATGGCGAAACCTAAAGCCGGCCCAATCAGTCAAAGCTAACAATAGCAAACGCGTGGTGGAAGCCACGCGAACGGCAGCCGGGGTCTCCATTCCTCCCCCGGCTGCCGTACAAAAACGTCCCGTTCTCTTCTACGCTTCGTTCCGTCCGTAATATCACTCCGGCCCTGTTCCGCTTATCGCCGCGCCAACGAGGTCGCCGGGGCATCGAGTCCGGGAATCGTAAACCGCGGCGCCGGCCTAGGCGTGTTGCCCTTCCGCTCGTGCCATAAAATCGCGTCGAGCGCTTCGGCTGGATTGGCATCGGCGTGTCGCCAGTCCATGGCGGCTGAGGCGCGGGCGCCGGGGCCGTGCGCGGGGTTCATGCGATAAATCAAGCCGTTGTCGCGATCGCGGTAATCGGCGTCAAAGGGCGGCTGGGTGCCGCTGCCGCCGAACAGAGGCGCCATCACCGCGGCGCGCGCGTCGTTGTGGTTCATCGGCGGCAGGCCGAGCAGCACCTCCATCGTCCGCACTGCGTTGACGGTGGTGTAAAAGTGGTCGTCCACGAAGGGATGGGCGGCGGAGGAGGGTGAATATTTGCTGATCACCAGGCAAGTGCTGCGATGGGCGTCCACGTGGTCGGCGCCGTCTTGGGCATCATCCTCGAGGATGATCAGCGCCGTGTCGTCCCAATAGGGGCTGTGCGAGATGGCATCCACGACTCGGCCCACCGCCAGATCGTTATCGGCCACCGAGGCCTCGGGAGTGGGGCCGCCGGCGCGCGTTCCCATGGTGTGATCGTCGGGCAGGCGAAGGATCACGAACTGCGGCAGCTCTTTGCCGTGGCCTGTTTTGCGGGCGGTCACGAAGCCGCGAAATTCACGCAGGAACTCGTCGGCACGCAGTTGGTCGGGATAATCGAGGCGGAAGTCTGCGAAATCAGGGTCGAAATGGCCCACCAATTCCCGCTTGCTGGCCACGTCGCGCGCAATGATCGGAATGCGCCAGGGCCAGGAATTGGCTTCGCCGGCCGCCGCGCCCAGCAGGGGCTGGCCCGGCTCGATCCAGGTCTGCGGGCAATGGCGCGCGTGCAAGGGCGGCGCGCCGGCCTCGGGCGGGGCCGTGGTGGCGCGCTCGTCGCACCACTGGGTTTCCACGTATTCGCCGTAATTGCGGTGAGTCAGGCCATGGCGGGCGACGTTGGCCCAGATGTAGCCGCTGCCGGGCTCATCCACGTCCGCGATGCCGTGCTCGAGCGGAACTTCACCCGCCACTGTGCCCTCGTAATCGTAGCTGCGTTGATCGTTGCGGTAGCCGATCTGCCAGGTCTTCTCCGTGTAATCGCTCGTGATCGCCGCCATGGACCAGACGTGCCCGCCGCCCGAGACTTCGCCGCTATCGTAGAAATTGTCCAGCACGCCGAAGCGTCGCGCCAAGGCGTGCTGATTGGGAGTAATGCCGGCGCCGTAGAGGGTGAGCGACGGGTCGCCGTTGCCGACCCCCAGATCGCCCAGGATCTGATCGTAGGTGCGGTTCTCCTTGATGATGTAGATGACGTGGCGTATGGGATTGTGCCCGGCGCGAAATGGCAAGGCGGGGAGGCGACCTTCCATCAGGTTGGCGCGCTTCACGGCAGACGTCATCGCGCCCAGATTACCGGTCGCGTTCGCCAGCGGCAGGCGAGCGATGCTGCCGTGGAGCAGCGCTCCGATGTAGGGGTGGCCCAGGCGGGCGCGTCCGCCATGGGGCACGACCGGCAGCGTGCCGTTGGGGCCGGTGCTTTGGCCTTTGCCGGCGGCAATCCATAATGCGCCGCGGGCCGTCGCCAGCGCCACCGGGTACCACTCGGTGGGAATGAAGCCGCGGGCGCGCTCCACTCGCCCCGCGCGCAAGTTCTCGATCCCGAAAACCGCCACCGCATCGAGCGAGGCGTCGGCCACGAACAGGTTGTGGCCGTCCGGGCTCTCGGCCAGGGCGTTCGGCGTGCTGCCTCCGTAGCGTTCGCCGGGCAGCGTGGTGTCGAGCCAGGCAGGCGGGCCGCCGCGCAGCGAAACCGCCGCCACGCGATCGGCGTTGGCCAGGGCCACATAGAGCCGCCGGCCGTCACGGCTCAATAGCAGCGCGCTGGGATGCGACCCGGCGGCTTCCGCCGATGCCGGCGCGTCGAGTGGCAGCCAGCCCGCGACCCGCCCCGTCGTCAGATCGAGCTTCGCCACGCGCGAGGCGTTCCAAAGGCTGCAATAGGCGGTGCGATGGTCGGGAGCGATGGCGACCGCGTAAGGATAGGCGGCCGGCACAGTGGGGCTGACGCTCAAATCGAAGCTCTCGAGCGTTTGCCCGGTCGTGGCATCGAGCAGCAATGCATCGTCGGAGAGGTTGTCGGCCACCAAAATCCTCAAGCCGCCCGCCGCCTGAAAGACAGCCAGCCCGGCAGGATAAGGTACGGCGAAGCCGCGCCGCGTCTCCCGGCCCATGCCGGTGGCGCGATGCCCCGCCGCCAGCCGTTGCAGCGGGATCGGGATGAATCGCTCCGGCGCCAGCGCCCCGCCATGAAACCGATAGACCAAAATGCCATTGCCCAAGTCGCCGGCGCGCCGCCCGAGTGGGTCAGTGAGCGAGGCCAGCGAGGCGAAGAGTTCGCTTCCGTCGGGGCTGAATGCCAAGCCGAGGAAGTAGCTTTGCCGCTGCTTCGCGTCGAGCCGCGGATCGGCGTAATCGCGCACCCGATCCGTGGCCATATCCAACACCGCGATCGACTGCGTGCCGAAGCCCTCGTTCAAGATGGCCAGGTAACGGCCGTCGGGGGATACGGCCAGCGTGGAGGGAAAGCTGTCGAGCCGCTGCGGCGCGCCGGGCGCGGGCTCGGCGAGCCGCTCATTCGACGGCAAATCGATGATCTTGGCGGCGGTCGGAGACTGAGCTGCTAGCGATGCCGGCAGCAGCGCCAGGGCAAGCAACAGGGTCGGGGTCTTCATCAATCCTGCATGGTACTCCCGCCCGCGGACCGAAAGTGCTCCCAGCCCATGGAGCGCAGCCGTCGCCGTCCGCCCTTCGTTTGGCGCAGCCACACGCCCCGCCCCCGTTCGATTGTCCCGATCTCGGCGAGCGGCAGGCCGGCGGAAGCCAAGCGGGCGATGGCGGCGCGACGGCGCGCGGGGGCGGCAAAGAGCAGCTCGTAGTCCTCACCGCCATGAAGCGCCAGGGCCAGCGCCTCGGGATGGCCGATCAGGGGCAAGCGCGCCGCGTCGATCGTTGCCCCCACGCCGCTCTCGTCGCACAAATGATTGAGATCGGTGCTGAGCCCGTCGCTGATATCGATGGCGGCGCTGGCCAAGCCGCGGTCCGCCAGCGCCATACCGAGCGCCCAGCGCGCCTGGGGATGGCGATGCCGGGCCACCGCGGTGCGATCGTCCGCTCCGGATGGCGCGCGCCCGGCATGAACCAGCGCGCGGCCGCGCGCCGCCAAGCCCAAAATCCCGCTAACGAAGATGAGATCGCCCGGGCGCGCGCCGGAGCGCAACAAGGCCCGGCCGCGCCGCACCCGTCCCAGCCCGACGATATCGGCGGCCACGCCCATAGGCGAGGCGGAGAGATCGCCGCCCGCCAGCGCCGCGCCGGCCGAGGCCGCCGCCAGGCGCACGCCGCGCTGGAAGCCGCGCCGCCAGCGCTCGTCGGCATCCGCGGGGAACGCCACCGAGACCAGCAGCGCCACCGGGGCGGCGCCCATCGCCGCCAAATCGCTCAGCGCGCGCGTGGCGCAGCGCCGTCCGCAGACCGGCGCGGGATCGCTGCGGCGCAAAAAATGCACGCCTTCGATGAAGAGATCGGTGGTGAGCGCCCCTTGCCAGCCGCGTCCCAGATCGAACAGGGCGGCATCGTCGCCGATGCCGACGCGCAGCGCGGGGTGCCGTTGGCCGGCCGCCTCGCGCCGCGCCCAGCGCAGCCATTGCCGTTCGGGAAAGGGCATGTCGCTACACCGCCGCGATTACGCCGGTGCGCCTATGTAGCCGGGCCGCGGTCGTGATCAAAAGAAGAGCCTTCGCCAAGCAAATGCTACCATCGGCGAAAAACGCGCGGCGCCGGCTGAACTGGGTCGGCCGTTCAGCCGGCGCCGATCACGACGTATTCGCTTTTGACCAGGCCACTCGGGTAGCTCTGTGTGCCGATGTGGCGCAGGCGGATGTCGCGCGGCAGCGAACCGAATAACGGAATGCCTTGGCCGATCAAGATCGGCACCCGCGTCACCACCAGTCGCTGCACCAGGCCGGCGCGCAGAAAGCCTTGCACCGTGATCCCGCCGTCCGCGTAGACGCTGCGGCTGCCGGTCATTTCGAGCTTCGTCGCGATGGCCTTGGCGTCGCCACCCATCCATTCGATTTCATTGCCGCGCACGTCTTCGCGACCGTGACGTCCGTCGCTCAAGACCACGACGCGTTTGCCTGTGTAAGGCCACGCCGCGAACCCGAGCACCGACTCGAACGTTTTGCGCCCCATCACCACCGTATCCACCTCGGCCATCAGATCCTCGAAGCCGTGCTGCTCGCCGCCATCCGCGGGCAGAAAGTCCAGCGCGCCGTCGGCCCGCGCGATAAATCCATCCACGCTGGCGCCCATGAACACCGTAACCTTCATTCGTCACCTCGGTCCAGCCGGCCTCGCGAAGGGCCACGGCCCCGCCGCCGCCCCCGCCCCTGCTATATTGGCGCGTTGTCCAAAGGGATTCTCGCGATGACTCGATTTCTGCGTCCGATCGCTCCGGTTCTCCTATTTTCGTGTCTCGTTTTGCCACGCGCCGTTGCGCGGCAGGCGGCTCCGTCGCCGCCGGCGGTCGCGCCGCTGGCAGCGGGCGCCAGCCTCATCGGCTTTACGCCCGATGCGGCCGCGGCGGAGCGTCATTGGGAGCAGATGTTTCAGCAGATCCCCAAGCCCGACTCGCTGCGCGAGAGTCTGCGGACGCTCACCGCCAAGCCACACATGGCCGGCACGCCGGCCGATCGCGCCACCGCCGAATACGTCGCCTCGGTGTTCCGGCAAGCCGGCCTGGATACGCAGGTGATCGCCTACTCGGCGCGGCTTCCTTATCCGCGTCAGGTCAAGATCGAACTGGTCAGCCCCGAGAGGCGCGAGTTGCCCAATTACGAAGAGCCCGTGGCGGGCGATCCGTTTACGCAAATGAAGGATGCCGTCGTAGGCTTCAATGCCTACTCGCCCTCCGGCGACGTGACCGCTCCGGTGGTCTATGCCAACTACGGCCTGGAGGACGACTACGCCGAGCTTGCCAAGCAAGGCATCGACGTGAAAGGCAAGATTGTGCTGGTGCGCTATGGCAAAAGCTACCGTGGCATCAAGTCGGAACTGGCCGCCAAGGCCGGCGCCGTCGGCGTCCTGATCTATTCCGACCCCAACGACGATGGCTACCATGCCGGCGATGTCTATCCTGGCGGGCCCTATCGCCCTGCCTCCGGCATCCAGCGCGGCTCGATTCTCAACGGCAACTATCCGGGCGCGCCGCTGGCGCCCGGCCAGCAGCCCGATGCCGCCGAAGAGGCAGCCTGGAAGGCGGTGCTGCCCACGCTGCCTACCGTGCCGATCGCTTACCAAGCGGCCGAGCCCATCCTGATGGCGCTCAAGGGGCCGTCGGCGCCTCCGGATTGGCAGGGCGGCTTGCCTTTCACCTATCACCTGGGCGGCGACGACCAGACCCGCGTGCACATGCACCTGGATATGGACGTCCAGTACCGCACCATTTGGAACGTCATCGGCACTTTGCGCGGCAGCGGCACGCAACAGGTGATCCTAGGCAACCATCGCGACGGCTGGACCTTCGGCGCCGTGGACCCGGATGGCGGCGCCATGGTGCAATTGGAGATCGCCCGCGCCTTGGGCCAGTTGCATCGCGCCGGCTGGACGCCCTTGCGCACTATCGACCTCTGCTCGTGGGACGCCGAGGAATTCGACCTGATCGGCTCGACCGATTGGGCCAACCAAAACCTCGATTCCCTCCGCCAGCATGCCGTGGCTTACATTAACAGCGACGAGGGCGACTCCGGCCCCAACTTCGGCGCCGATGCGGTGCCTTCCCTTTCGGCATTGATTCGCTCCGTCGCCGCTTCGGTTCCCAATCTCACCACCCACGCCACGAGCGTTTATCAGGATTGGCTGAAGCTGGCCCAGGACCACACCCCGGCCGGCAAGACCCCGCCGCAAACGCCGCCGATCGGCGTTTTAGGCGGAGGCAGCGACTTCGAGCCCTACCTAGGTCATGTCGGACTGGCCTCGGCCGATATCGGCTTCAAGGGCCATTACGGCGTCTATCACGCGCTCTATGACGATTTTCATTACTTCAGCACCGAGAGCGATCCGCAATTCCTGTATGGCGAGCAAGAGACCGATGTGAAAGGCCTGCTGGCCATGCGCTTGGCAGACGCTCCGCTCGTGCCGCTCGATCTGCCCGCCTACGCACAGGCCATTACCGACGCCATCAACCAACTGCGCGCCGCCACTACGGCTGCGCCCGCGAGCACGCTCGATTGGCAGGGCACCCTAGCCGCGGCCGCTCGCTTGCAGACCGCCGCCGACGCCTTTACCGAGCGCTCCGCCACGGCCTTGGCCCAGGCCAAGAGCAACCCGCAGCGGCTGGCGCAGTTCAACGACGCGTTGGCCGGATTCGATCAAAACTTCCTGTTACCGCAGGGTCTGCCCGGCCGTCCCTATTTCGAGCACCTGATCTACGCGCCCGAGATCACGCGCGGCTACTCGGCGGCGGTGTTGCCGGGAGTCAGCGAGCGATTGCAGCAGAAGGACTGGGAAGGCGCGCAAGTGCAGCTCCGCTACCTGCGGCAAGCGCTCGAGCGCGCCGCCAACGCCCTCGACGCCGTGCGCTGACCCGGCGCGGCGCCGCGAGCCGTCGGCAGGCCGCCCGCGCACTTGGCATCATTCCGTATCGGCAATGCCGAACCCGCGATAAGCGCGCATTTCCTCGGGCGAAAGCTCGGCTGGCTGGGTCTCCACGCCCGCTACCCGCGCCGCCGGCGGGCCCTGCTCGATGCGGCGGCGAAAGTTCTCGAGCGCGCCGCGCTCGCCGATGGCTAGCGTTTCGACTGCGCCATCCGCGCGGTTGCGCACCCAGCCATGCACTCCCGCCCGCCGCGCCTCGCGCTCCGCGAAGAAACGAAAGCCGACGCCCTGCACCCGGCCGCGAACGATGAAGTACCGCGCCTCCATGCCCGTTGCCCCTCTACCCTGCGATAAAATGCTCCCCGGAGGCAAGCCCCGATTGGCGAGCGAGAAACCGCAACCGCAGGCGTCGTACGACCAGCTCAAAAAGCATATCCGCGAGGTTCCGGACTGGCCGAAGCCTGGCATCTTGTTTTACGACATCACCACCCTGCTCAAGAATGGCGCTGCCTTCGCACAATTGATCGACGCCTTGGCCGAGCGCTTCATCGACAGCGACATTGACGTGGTGGCCGGCATCGAGGCGCGCGGCTTCATCTTCGGCCCGGCGTTGGCCTATCGGCTTAATGCCGGCTTCGTGCCCATCCGCAAGCCGCGCAAACTGCCGGCCGCCACGGAAACCGTTACCTACGCCCTCGAGTACGGTAGCGATACGCTGGAAATTCATCGTGACGCCGTCCAGCCAGGGCAAAAGGTCCTCATCGTGGACGACCTCGCCGCCACCGGCGGCACCGCCCTGGCCGCGGCACAACTGATCGCCAAGCTGGGCGGCAAGGTGGCGTCTTTTGCCTTCGTGATCGAGCTGTCGTTTCTCAAGCCGCGCGAAAAGCTGGCCGGCTACGACATCTTCTCGGTATTGCAGTACTGACCGATGGCGGTTCTCGTCGGCATTCACCCGGTGCGCGAGGCGTTGCGGGCGCGTTCCCGCTCCTTCCAATACCTGGCCGTGAGCCGCGATCGCCGCGACGCGCGCATTAACGAACTCGTCCGCTTGGCGCGCGAGCAGGGAATCGGCGTTCGCTTCGAGTCGCCGGCGGCCCTCGAGCATTTGGCCGGCTCTCCCCGCCATCAGGGCGCCGTGGGCGTGGTGGCGGCCAAACCGCTGCTGGCCCTCGAAGACTTGTTCGCGGCGCCCGCCGCCTCCCCAAGCCCAGGCCTGTTGATCGCGCTTGACGGCATCGAAGACCCTCACAACCTGGGCGCTATCCTGCGCAGCGCCGCCGCCGCCGGCGCCGGTGGCGCGGTCATTCCCGCCCGTCGCGCCGCCCCCCTCAACGAGACGGTGGCCCGCGCGTCGGCGGGCGGGCTCGAACACGTGCCCGTGGCCCAAGCGTCCAATTTGGCCGCGGCGCTCGAAAAAGCCAAGGCGGCCGGCTATTGGATCGTCGGCCTGGAAGCCGCCAGCCCGCAGCCGATCTGGCGCCACGATTTCACCTTGCCGACGTTGCTGGTCGTCGGCGGCGAGGGCCGCGGCCTGCATGAGCTGATCCGCAAGCGTTGCGACTTTCTCGTTTCTATCCCGCTTGCCGCCGGCGTGGCTTCGCTCAACGCCTCGGCCGCCGCCGCCGTCGCTCTCTTCGAAGTTGTTCGGCAGCGCCAAGGTTTTGGCGGCGGCCCTCCCGGTCAAAAGACGTAGCGGCCGCCGAACTGCACCTCCCGCCCCGGGGTGGCGGCCATGGTGATGCTGCCGAACTGCGGTTCGTTGACGAAATTGTTGGGCATGCCGAAGTTGGAGTGGTTTAGCGCATTGAAGAACTCGGCGCGGAACTGGAACTGGTGACGCTCGCTCAAGGCGAACTGCCGGCTCAGGGCCAGATCGAGGTTTTGCATGCCGGGTCCGTAAATCGAATTCCGGCCGGCATCGCCGAATTGGTAAGCAAGCGGCGCCGCGAAAGCGGCGGGATTGAACCATTCCGCCGTGGTGTGGGTGCCGGCCGGATACAACGGCGCGCCGGTGACGTTGGCGCGAATGGGATTTTGGCCCAGCAGCGTGCCGGCGTTGGCCGTGTCGCCGAAGACCTGGATAGTCAACGGATAACCGCTCTGCGCCTGAAACACGCTGGCCACGTCCCAATTGCGCGTCAGCAAGCGGGTCCAGCGCGCCGCCCCCCAGTTCGGCATGCGGTACACCAGGCTGGCGACGAAGCGCAGCGGAATGTCGCAGGCGGGGCCTCTTTCCGCCGGCAGGTCGCGGCTGTTCTGCGGAATCGCCGCTTCGGCCATGGGGGAGCGGAAGTCCGGCGCCGTGGAGATGTTTTTCGACCAGGTGAAGTTGGCGAGAAATGTCACGCCGTGCGAAAAGCGGCGCCGCGCGTCGATCCAGCCGGCTTCATACCAACTGGCGGCGGCATTTTGCAACTGGTTGATGCCGCCGAGCGGCGTGCTGGCAGCTTGCGGCGCGTAGCCGATAGGGAAATTCACCGTGCCTGGCAAGTAGGAAATCGACTGATAGGGGCGGCGCGGGCCGATGGGGCCGGGTCCGGGCGCGGCATTATTGGCCAGCACCATCTGCTGCAAGTGATAGCCGCGGGAGCCGGTGTAGCCGACCTCGAGCACCGTATCGCGGGCGAGCGACTTCTCCACCGAAAGGCTCCATTGGTGAATGCGCTGCGCCGGACTGTGGGGATCGAAAGCCGTCACGCTCACGCCGGTTTTCCCGAAGACCGCCGGCCCAAAATCGAAGCCTTGCAGGCTGGGAATAAAGGTGTCGCTCTGTTGGCTCTCTTGGAAAACCAAGGGCGGATTGTGGCGCTGGTTGCACCAGGTGTTCATATCCACCGGCGTGAAGAAGATGCCGAACGAGCCGCGAACTACCAAGCCCCAGCCGGCGGCTTGCGTAAAGCCGAGCCGCGGAGCGAAGTTGAGCTTATTGGGGTAGAGCAGGCCGGCGGGCTGCCCGGCTTGGCCGCCAATGAACAGATACGGCTGGCCATTCTGGAAAATCACGTTCGTTCCTTGCCAATGGCCGTCCGTCAATGGACTCATGAACTCATAGCGCAAGCCGAGGTTGAGGGTGGTCGTGGGAGTGATGCGCCAGTCGTCTTGGTAAAATCCGTCGGCATACCACTGACGCAGATCCATGACCGGGATGCCGGCTTGCCGCTGCTTGATTACCGGCACGCCCAGCAAAAAATCCGCCAGCGCCGAACCGGTGCCGTCATTGCGGGCCGTCTGCGTGGTAAAGCCGCTGGTGAACTGATAAAAACCGCGATTCTCGAAAAAGCCCCACATGGGCCAGGTGAAGAGACGAAAGTCGCCGCCCACTTTGATTTGGTGCCGTCCCACCTGGTGGTCCCAGAGATCGCCGAACTGCACCACCGTATCCCAGTCCTGCACCGGCGTCGCGCTGAACGAGTCGCCGAAGCCGCTATAACCCTGAACTGCGAACCACGGCATGCCCCACGCGCCATAACCGCCGAAGCCGACGCCCTGAATGCCCAACTGCGAGATGTAGTCGTGGGTGAAATTGTTTTCCGAGTAGCGGTGCATCGAGAGGCGCGACATTGCCGCCCACAAGCGGTTCACGGTATCGGGCGATAAAATGCGCGTGTAGGAAATCGTCGCGTTTTGCGCCAGATTATCGTCGTAAGCGCCGAAGCCGGGCAGATTCTCCGGTACAAAATCCTTTTCGTGCTCGATCGTGTACCGGCCGAAGAGGGAATTGCCGCTTTGCAAATTGCGATCGATGCGCAGCGTGGCCTGATCCTCGCGTCCAGTCTGTGCGCGTTCGTCCAGATAGTTATTGGAGTCCTGACCGCCGCCCCCAAGGCCAATACCGGCGCCGCCGGTCAAGTTCGGTAGGGGCACCGTCGCCAGCACCTGCGCCGCCACCGGATTGATGCTCGGCAGCATGTCGTTGGGAAAGGGATTGCGCAGCAGTTTGGGATTGCTGGCGCTCACCGGCCGCGAGGGATCGAAGTTCGGGTTGGCATGGGTGGTAGAGGGGTCGTAGATGGTCGAGCCGCTGCCTTGGAAGTCGCCCATGCGCTCGGCCATGGTCGGAACGGTGTCGAAATTCACCACGCCCTGGCTGAGGCGCAACCCTTCATAGTTGGCGAAAACGAACGTCCGGTTTTTTTGAATGGGCCCGCCCAGCGAGAGGCCGAATTGGTTTTGCGAGAGGTGGGGGATGTTGCCGGGCTCGTTGAAAGCGCGTGCGTCGAGCGCGCTGTTGCGGAGGTATTCATAGGCGTCGCCATGCCATTGATTGCCGCCCGCCCGCGTGCTGAAGATGACCTGCGCGCCGCCTCCGCCCCCGAATTCCGCCGAATAGCTCCCGGTCTCGACTTTGAACTCCTCGATGGCGTCGGTCGCCGGGCTGAGCGCCAGCGTGTTGAAGGTGGGATCCACGTCGGTAGCGCCATCGAGCAAGAAATTGTTGGCGTTCGGGCGCGCGCCGCCCGTCACTAGCGCCGAGTTTTGCAGCGGTCGCCAATAGAGCGGATTGGCATTGCCGGAAGCCGCCCCGGCACCGGCATGGACTCCCGGCGCCAGCAAGGCCAGACTGAGCAGGTGGCCGCCGTTGAGCGGCAAGTTGCGCACCATCGCCGGCTCGACCACTTCGCCCAGGCTGGCGTTATCGGTGCGCAGCAATTGCGGCCCCGCGACCACCTCCACTTGGCTTACGACGGTGCCGACTTTGAGCGTCCAATCCAGGCGCAGCCGCTGATTGACCTCCAGCGTGAATCGGCGCGCCGGCGCGGTCAGCGGCTTGGCTTCCACGCGCAGCGTATAGGCGCCGGGATCGAGGGCGGGAAACGAATACAGGCCTGCGGAGTTGGCAAGCGTCGTTCGCGTGAGGCCGGTCGCCACGGCCGTCAACGTCAGTCGCGCCCCGGGTAGCCGCCGGCCGGCCGGGTCGCTTACCAGGCCTTCGACGCCCGCCAGATTGATCTGTGCCTGGCAGCGCGGCGCCACCCACAAAATGCCCAGCATTCCGCACAGCGCGACCACCCATCGGCATGATCCTGTTCGCATACCCGGGCGACAATATCCTCGCGGGCGCCGCCGCGGCCATAGTCAATTGCCACTAAAAAGTTACTTAGGATTGAGCATGCCCGCCGCCGGGAGCCGGCGTTCGCGCTACTGCCAGCGGGTCGCGGCTGCGGCGCGCTGCGCCAAAGGGCCAAGCGACAGCAGTGCTCCGGCGGAGGTTTGCATCCAGGACGGCGCCAGCACGAGGTGCCGCAGCGCCGCCGCCCAGCGATAAGGGCGGCGCCAACCGGCTTCGAGGTGCTTTGCATAATCGCGCGCGGCGGCGGCGAGCGGCTCGCCGCGATGGAGCGCCCGCGCCACGGTTTCGCCGGCCAGCGCTCCGCCGAGCAGCGCCCGCGCCATGCCCGCGCCCGTAAATGGGTCGAGGAACCCGGCGGCATCGCCGGCGAACGGCACCGCGCCCGCCGCCGCCGGGGCGCCGCGCAGGTGCACCGGCGCCGTGGCCACCGTTGCCGTGATCTGCTCGCAATCGCGCAGCCGCCGCCGCAGCGCCGACGAGCGCGCGGCATGGCTCAGGCAGGCGACCAGGTCGGCGCTGTCGCCGAGCTCGCGGGCCATGCCGGGGTGCAGCAGACAGCAGGCGTTCCAGACGCCGCCGCCGAGTGGCGCCAAGCCGCAATAGCCGCCGGGGAAGTAATACATCTCGATCACTCCCTCCCCGCCGGCGGTGGCCGTCTGATCGCGCAAGTGAGCTTTGACGCCGATCCAGGCGGTCGCTTCCGCCGGTGCGGCGGAGCGCAAACCGCCAATGCTCCACCAGCGGCCGGCGGCGACAATCACGGCACGGGCGCGCAGCGCAAAACGGGCGCCCGCGGGCAGCACGTCGCCGCTTACCTCGAAGCCTTCGGCTCCTAACGGCTGGCAAGCACGTACCCAATGGCGCGCCCGCAGCTTACATCCCGTGCGTCCCGCGGCCTGCCAAAGCGAAGCGTCCAGCTCCCAGCGTGGCACTCCCAGCGCTGTCCGCGGCAGCATGAATTCGCCCCGCCGGCCGCCGGGAGCGATGAAGGCGGCGCGCCCGATGCGCGGAGCGCCCGCCGCGAACGCCGGCGCCATCTCCGCCAGCAAGGGCTCGGCCTCGCCGGAGAGAAACTCCCCGCAAACCTTGTCGCGCGGCAGCGCGTCGCGTTCCAGCAACGCCACGCGCAAACCGGCCCCTGCCGCCTGCCACCCCGCCGCCGCCCCCGCCGGTCCGCCGCCTATGACGGCTACGTCGTATTCGGTCTCGGGCGGCTCCGGCCCAGGCCCCGGGCTGGGAGGCAAGGGTTCCGGCGGCGCCGGTCCTGGCGGTGTCTGCGGGGGCGGAATCGTTGGCGGACCGACCGGCGGAGTCGGTTCGGGAAACGGATGGGGCGGGAATTGTGGTTCCCTCATAACAAGCCAATCAGTCCCAGCCGAAACGGCCACAGACGCCGCACCCGCGCCTGCTCGCAACCTGCCCGTCGCGCCAGCGCCACCAGCTCCGGCGCCGTATAGGCCTGGCGAATGCTCACGGCGCCGTCATGCTGGGTGATGCGATTGGTGGCGAGCGGGCTCACCAGGCGAAAGGCGAGCAGTGCCAGCGCCGACCGCTCCAAGTCGTGAATCACCACTGCGCCGCGCGCCAGCCGCTTCATCTCGCGCAAGAGGGCTGCCGCCATGCTGCCATGGAAGTGGTGCAGGAAAAGCGAGCACGTGACCAGGTCGAAACTGCGATCGGGAAAAGGCATGGCGAGCGCGTCGCCCGCCACCGCGCGCAACCCGCGCCGGGCGGGATCACCATGCAATAGATGCCGCGGGCTGCGGTCGAGTACGAACATCTCCGCCGCCGCGCCGCGCGCCGCCAGCCAGTCGCGCGCGTAAGCCGACGTTTGCCCGGCCCCCGCGCCGACGTCGAGAATGCGCAGCCGGGCGCCGGTCGCCGGCGGATACGCCGCCAGCCAGGCGCGCAGCAGCCGCCGCAACGAGCTCAAGCCGCCGAGTCGGCGCTGGATCCACCACAGGTCGTCGAGGCTGCCGGCGATCTCGGCGGCGCTGCCGCGATCTTCGTCCAGCAGTTCGGGGGCGAGGCGCTGCCTCATGGTTAAGCGCCGGCCAGGGCGTGTGAAATCACCAGCGCGGAATTCTTCGAGCCGAAGCCGATGCAGTTGCACAGCGCGTGCTCGAACGAATGCCGCCGGCTGCTGTGCGGCACGTAGTCGAGATCGCACTCGGGATCGGGAACGTCCAGGTTGATGGTGGGGGGCACGCACTCACCCCGCATGGCCAAAAGCGTCGCCGCTACTCCCGCCGCGCCGCTCGCGCCTTGCGGATGCCCAATCAGCGACTTCAGCGCCGACATTGGCATGCGGTAGGCATGGCGGCCGAAGGCTCCCCTGACCGCGCGCGTCTCGATCCGGTCGTTGAGCACGGTCGAAGTTCCGTGCAGGTTCGCGTAGCCGATCGCCTCCGGCGGCAGTTTTGCGGTTGTGAGCGCCAGCGTCATGGCCCGCGCCGGCTCCTCGCCGCTCTCGTCCAGGCGCACGCGGTGAAAGGCCTCGCAGGTCGAGCCGTATCCCGCCAGCTCGCCATAGATGTGCGCCCCACGCGCGCGCGCCCGCTCCCGTTCTTCGACCACGAAGATCCACGCTCCTTCCCCCAGCACCAAGCCGCTGCGATCGGCCGAAAAGGGCCGCGAGCCGCGGTCCGGCGCGTGGTTCCAGGCCGCGGTCAGCACCTTCATGAGGGCGAAGGCGCGCACGATCAGCGAGCCCAGCGGCGCGTCCACGCCCCCCGCGATTACCGCATCGGCGTCGCCCAGCAAGATGTGCTGCCGCGCATAGCCGAGCGCATCGGTCGAGGACGTGCACCCGGTCGAGATCAGGTGGCTGAATCCGCGCAGGCCGAAGCGCATCGAGATTTCGCTTGCCATCCCGCCCGGCGTCGAGGAAGGGATCGTAAAGACGCTGCAACGCCGCGCTTGCCCCGCGAAGTAGTGCGAGAACTGCCGCTCGACGAACTCCAGCGCCGCGCCGCCGGTGCCCAGCATCACCGCCATGCGCCGCCGCTCCTCGAGTGTCAGCTTGCCGCTGTCGATGCCGGCATCGGCCAGGGCCTCGGCCGTGGCCGCCAGCGCCATCGGCACCACGCGCCCGACATTGTGGAGTTCGTGTTCGTCGCAGTGCTGGAGCGGGTCGAAGTCCGCGGCCTGCCCGGCGATCGTCACGGGCAGGTTTTCGCGTTCGAAAACTGCCACCCGCCGCACCCCGCTGCGGCCCTGGCGCGTGGCTTCCCAAAAGGCTTCCCGTCCCAGCCCGTTGGGGCTGACCACCCCGATGCCGGTGATTACCGCGCGGCGAGACACCAGAGCACCTCCCGTCGCCTACGATGATAAGGCCGGCACGTCATTCCTCTTGATCAGAGCGCGGGCGGCTCCCTCGGTTACGGATTTTGCGCTGATCGGCCTGCGCCGGCCAGTAAATGGAGGCAAGCGCCATCCCCGCCGCGCGGCCCTGCCGTCTAAGCGGCCTGCATGTTTTGCATACGGCGTTTCATCTCTTCCGGCGACACGTCTTCGACGTGCGTGGCGATGGTCCAGGCATGTCCGAACGGGTCCAAGAAGGTTCCGGTGCGGTCGCCATAAAATTGATTGGTGATCGGCTTCAGAACCTTGGCGCCGTTCGCGGTGGCGCGGCCCGCGACCGCGTCCACGTCCTCGACGTAGAGGAGCAGGCTGAAAGCGAGGCCGTTGCCTTCGGGCGCCCTCGCGTTCATCTCCGGATGCTCGTCGGCGAGCATTAAAATCGAATCGCCGACCTCGAGTTCGGCATGCCCTACTTTGCCGTTGCGATCGCTCATCCGCATGCGTTCGCGGGCCCCGAACGCGGCCTTATAGAATTCGATGGCGCGGCTCGCGTCGCGCATGATCAGGTAGGGCGTCAGCGTGTGATACCCCGCCGGAATTGGCTTCACGGTACTCATGAGGCTACTCCTTGGCGGGGATTATCCCACATTGACCGAGCCGCTTCCCACCGCGGCCGCCCTCGCGTCAGCAGGGACCGAGATCCTTGCCGACCTTCTGCACGTCGAACGATCGGTGCCCGGCTTTATCTTTGAGCGCCTTGCCCTTGAGTTCGAAGCGCTCGCCCGGCTTCACATCGCTTGGCGCGCCCACCAACGTGTAAACGGTTTTGCCGCTGGTGAGCGTGGTGCCGCTGCTGCCGTTTTCCACACAACCCTTGACCGTGCCCCGATTGTGCAGCAGCAGGAAAGCGGCTGCCCCGCCCGCCGCCGCGGCTACCCCGACGATCACGCCGGTTGATGTCTTATATCCGCCCGCCGGCGCAGTGTAGGTGCCGCCAGTCCCGGTGCCGCCCGTTCGCCCGCCGGTGGGGTATTGCGCCCATGCGCCCACGGTAAAGATCAAGCACATGGCGACAAGAAATCCCAATCGATCAGTGTGATGTTTCATTCGCTTCTCCTTGACCACTCCATTCCCCTAGAGAGCTGGCCGGAAAAGATTGGTTACGGAAATTCTGGGTTTTTCTGCCTGCCGCGGCCGGGCCCCCCTCGGCGCGCTGCGCCCGCGGGTGTTAGACTGGCTTTGGCGCGCCCCGTCGGGACGTAGCGCAGCCTGGTAGCGCACTTGCTTGGGGTGCAAGTGGTCGCCGGTTCAAATCCGGCCGTCCCGACCAGCTATGCCACGGGTTCCGGCACCTGTGCATCGCTTCCAACTGTGGTGCTCGCCGCCAGGTTGCAACAATAAGCCGCCGCTGCGCTCGGCAGCATCCCGGCGTTCGACAGAACCGGAAAGCTGTAGCGCATCACCATCTCCGGGCTGGAGTGCCGCATCCGGGCCATGCGCGTCGCCATCGAAACACCCAACTGATCGAGCATGGTTGCGTGCGTCCGACGCAGCGCGTGCCAGCCGATCCGTCCGTTGCCTGCCCGAACGGCCGCGGGCTGAAGATACCGGGTCTCGATTTTTGTGTTTCGATATGCGCTGCCCCTTGCGCTATACTCCTGCCCCGTTGCCATTCGCTGCGACGAGTCATTAGTCCTCGCAGAGGTGAGCCGGCATGAATAAATCGCGCTCTGGGAAAATATTCACCGCGGCTTTCGCGCTCGCGCTTACTTTCTTCAGCGTCCCTGTTGCGTCTCAACGGCACACTTCGGCACTCCGCGCAAATGATACCGAACTGATGATGCTTGGCACTGCGGGCGGTCCGCCATTGCGCAAGAATCGCTCCGAGCCGGCCACGCTGCTCAACGTCGATGGGCGGCCGTACTTAATCGACTGTGGCATTGGAACTGCCCGGCGCCTGGTCGAGGCTGGAATTCCATCGGAAACGATTGGAACGATCTTCTTTACCCACTTGCACCCGGACCATGATCTCGGCCTCGCTGACGTAATGGCCAACGATTACTTCCACCTTGATCTCGCCTCCAACGCGCGGAAGATCAATATCTACGGGCCGCCGCAAACGAGCGAATTGGTCGACGCAGCCTTTCACTACATCAGCATGCCCTTTGAAGTGTTTGCCGCGGAGAAGCCCGGGTTCGAACTTGGCCGCCCCAGCCATGGCCTGACCAGTCCTTTTGTCGCCCACGAAATCGAACACGAGGGAATTGTTTACCGCGACGACAAAATTCAGATCACCGCCGTCGAAAATTCGCATTACGCGCTCATGCCGGCGCAGTTCCGCTCGCATTTTAAGTCATACTCGTACCGTATCCAGACGCCCCACGGCGTCGTGGTATTCACCGGAGACACCGGTCCCAGCGATGCGGTCGTAAAACTTGCGATGGGCGCCGACGTGCTCGTTGCCGAAGTCGAGCCGAGTTTGGACGAGCTACGCGGGTTCATTGACCGGATGGCTGCCCGGAACCACTGGCCGCCTTTCCGCAAACAGGAGTTTGCGGCGCACATGGAGAAGGAACATCTCACCGTCGACAGCCTCGGTGAACTTGCCTCGAAAGCCCAAGTGCAATCGGTTCTCTTCTATCACTATGACCCGGAAAACAAAGCGGAGCAGCAGGCTCGGGTGGCTGCCATGAAGAAGCATTTTCACGGACCCGTTCTGGCGCCCATGGATCTGGACCGGTTCTGCCTGTCGAAGGACGAAGCGCAATCGGAGAAGTCTAAATTCGAATTGTGTCGGCAGAATATAACGGGCCAGGAGTAAGCACCGGGAGCTTAACGAAAGCAGCGCGAGAGTGCCGACCTTGTTGGTAGCGCATCGTCATTTCAGCTTCGATCCGCTCGGCCGCTTGACCAGCGAGACGAACCCGGAGTCGGGCACGACGAACTACACGTTCGACAGAGCTTCGGCCTGCAGCTCGACCGGGAACGATGTTGGCAGCATGGTCGAGCGCAGCGGCGCGATGGCGACCGCCGACGTAACCTGCTATCTGCGCGACGCGCTCGGCCGCGTTACCTCGATCACCTACCCGAGCGGGCAGTACGCCAGCGTCACGCCGGCCAAAATGTTTGTCTACGACTCGGCCACCGTGAACGGCGCGGCGATGGCAGACCACGAGCATCGTCCGGGAACCGCCGGGAGAGTGGGGATTTGTGGCGGACCCGAGGCGAATTCCGCCTCCGGTGCGCCGCCGCTGTAAATCAGGCGCGCCAATCCGCGCCTAGCGGCGGCAACGGGCGTTCTCGGGATGGTCCCGATAGCGCGGTGGAACCAGCCCCATGGGCGTTCAGCCCACCGGGCGCCACCAATCGTTACCGGCCGTCCCAACCGTCCTCGCGCACGGGCGGCCCGCCAGTCGGTTATGGTATAACTGTTATCTGACCGATGCGATTCTGCTTCGACGCCAGAAAGAGCCGGCAGTTGCGGTCGAATCCCAAGCGAGGCATCGGCTTCGAGGAGGCACGGAAGATCTTCTCTCGCCCCTATTACCTGGACCAGCGCACGGACGCTCCGGGGCAATTCCGAGCAACTGGCTGGGTAGGGGATCGGCTCTATTCGCTGATTTTCGAGGTTCGAGAGGATCGGGAAGGCGTATTACCGGCTGGTGACGCTTTGGAAGGCCACAATGGAGGAACGGCGACTGTATGAAGAGCACTCATAAGGAGAGCAAGGCGGAATCCGCCGAGGCGATTGCGCGCCGCGCCGAACGCGGCGAGGATGTCTCGCGTTTCTTTACCAACCGGGGGCGGATGATGAAGCGCATCCAACGAGTCAACGTCGACTTCGCCGCGCCCATGTTGAGCGAGCTAGACCGCGCCGCCGAGGAGATGAATATCAGCCGGCAGGCGGTCATAAAGACACTGGTCCGGCAAGCGCTCGACCAGCACTATCGAGCGCGCGCCGTCGCCCCCGGCCAATCCGCGCCGCAGCGCCAGTTCGCGAAGGCCTGATGCTACACTTAATCGGGCTTTTTCAGCAGCCTGCTAGCGTTTTTTCAGCAGGCCGAGGATATCTTCGAGCTCGCGCCGCATCTTGGCCAGCGGCACGGGGCCGCCCGCGGCAAATCGCAGTTCCTCTTGCCGATCGTGCTTCTTGCGGCTCTTGAGTTGTTGCCGGGCGCCGGCGATGGTGAAGCCCTGCTCGTGCAGTAGGCTCTTGATCTCCAGCGCCAATTCCACCTCGCGACGCCGATACAGCCGCTGCCCGGTCGAGCTTTTGCCGGGCTTGAGGGCGGGAAACTCCGTTTCCCAAAAACGCAGCACATACGGCTCGACCCCGGCCATGCGCGCCACTTCTCCGATCCGAAAATAGAGCTTGTCGGGGATATGTGCGGTCGCGGGCATCGGGAAGCACCGTAGGCGTATGGTAGGCGTGCTTCTCGGGCGGCGTCAACCACGCCGGCGCCCGTGCTGCCTTTTCTGCGCTGCGCTAGCATGGACTCATTCCTCCCATGGCTCCCAAGGTTTACGATCCCGAGCAAGAGCAGCGCGATTTGGGCTTCGGATCGGTGCTCTCCAGCCAGCGGCGGCTGCGGCTGATCAATCGCGATGGCTCGTTCAATGTTGATGAGTACGGGCACAGCCCGTGGGCGCGGCTGGGTGGTTACCACGCTCTGCTCAACCTCTCGTGGGGCAACTTTTTTGCCCTCATCGCTGCCGCCTATCTCGTCTTCAATCTGGTCTTTGCCGGCGTTTATCTCCTCTGCGGTCCGGATGGTCTGCAAGGCGACGCCGGCACGGGGCGAGTGTGGCGGGCGTTCTTCTTCAGCGTCCATACCTCTTCGACGATTGGCTACGGCAACGTGGTTCCCCATGGGCTCGCCGCCAACCTGGTGGTCACGGCCGAGTCGCTGGTCGGCTTGTTGGCCTTCGCCTTTGCCGCCGGGCTGGTACTGGCCCGTTTTTCGCGGCCCGTGGCCGACATTATTTACAGCCGCAGCGCCGTCGTCGCGCCCTATCGCGGCATCGCCGCATTCGAATTTCGCGTCGTGAATCGGCGCGAGAACCAGTTGATCGAGTTGCAAGCGAAGGTGATGCTCAGCCGCTTCGAGGCTGACGGCACCGGCGCGCGACAGCGCCGCTACTATCCCCTGTCCCTCGAGCGCGACTCCGTCACTTTCTTTCCGCTGAACTGGACCGTCGTCCATCCCATCGACGAGACCAGCCCGCTGCGCGGTTGGACCCAAGAGCGGCTCTTGGAAGCCGAGGCGGAGTTCTTGGTCCTATTAAGTGCCGTCGACGAAACCTTCTCGCAAACCGTCCACAGCCGCTCCTCCTATACCGCCGACGAGATCGTTTGGGGGGCGAAGTTCGCTCCATTGGTGCTTCCGACTCAAGATGGCCAACTGCGAGTGGATTGGCATCGGTTCCATCGCGTCGAGCCGGCCGAACTGAAAATCGAGGAGCGCATCGTTGCCGCCCCTTAGCCGAAAGCCCCATCCGCTCCGGCAGGTGCTGCTGCTTGACGCCGGCGCCACCCACACGCGTGCCTTGGTCGCCGCTACCGACGGCACCGTTCTCGGTCGCGGCGCCGCCGGCGCCGGCAATCGCATGGCGGTCGGCGCGCGGGCGGCGGAGCAGTTACGCGCCGCAGCGCGCGCCGCCTTGCGCGATGCCGGCGTGCGCGGTGGCACCGTAGCCGCATGGGTGGCGGGGGCGGCCGGCATCGGCTTCGACGGCGCCGGCCGCGAAGAGGTGGCCAAGGTGCTTTGCCGCTTGCTGCCGCAGGGACGTGGCCGGGTGGAGAGCGACGTGCGGCTGGCTCTCGAAGGCGCATTGGGCGGCGCTGCCGGCCAGCCTCGTCCTCGCGTAATTGTCGTCTGTGGCACCGGCTCGATCGTCCTCGGCCAGGGCCAACGCCCGGCCACCGCGCGCGCCGGTGGCTGGGGCTGGTTGCTCGGCGACGAAGGCAGCGGTCAATGGATCGGCCGCCAAGCCCTCGCCGCCGCCGCCCGCGCCTTCGATGGCAGCGGTCCGCCGACGGTGTTGGCGGCGCGGGTGCGCCGCGCCTTGCGGCTGCCCTCGCTCGCAGGCCTTGCCGCCGCCGTCTATCGCCCCCTGCTCACCCCCGCGCAGTTGGGGGCCCTGGCTCCGGCTGTCTTGCGCGCCGCCGCCGGTGGCGATGCCGTCGCCCGCGGCATCGTGCGCAGCGGCATGGCCGCTTTGGCCGGGCAAGTAGTCGCGGTGATCCGCCAATTGCGCGCTCGCGAGCCGCGCCTGCTTTCGCCCGCGCTGGTGGCGCCGGCGGGTTCGGTGTTTCGCGCCGGCGAGATCGTGCTCGCGCCGTTGCGCGAAGAGTTGCGGCGGCAGGCCCGCGCCGCCGGCGCCGGCGCCATCGAATGGGTCGCGCCCGAGTTGCCGCCCCTCGGCGGCGCTTATCGCCTCGCTCTGCGTGAACTCGGCCTCGAACCCTCGCCTCCGGCTCTGGGCCGGCTGTGCCGCGCCCTGCGTGGCGGCTGAAGTTCGTTCCAAGCGCGTATGTCCGTCGCCGCGATTTACGATATCCACGCCAACCTTCCCGCCCTTCAGGCGGTGCTCGCCGAGGTGCGCTCGGCGCGAGTGGAGCGCCTCGTGGTCGGTGGTGATGTCTTGCCCGGTCCCATGCCTTGCGAAACGCTGGCTGCTCTATTCGACCTCGAGATTCCGGTCCAGTTCATTCAAGGCAATGGCGACCGCGCGGTAGTCGAAGAGGCCCAAGGCGTCGATAGCGGGGCGCTGCCGGAAGCCGCGCGCGACGTTGTGCGCTGGGTGGCACGGCACCTCCCGCCCGAAAGCGTGCGGCGCGTGGCCGCCTGGCCCAAGTCGCTGCGTGCCGCGGTTCCCGGTTTGGGCGACGTGCTTTTTTGTCACGCCACGCCGCGCAGCGATACTGAAATCTTTACCCGTCTGACGCCACCCGAGCGCGTTCTGCCGGCCTTGGTGGAAATCGATGCGGCCACCGTCGTCTGCGGTCACACCCATATGCAGTTCGACCGCCGGATTGGCTCCATTCGCGTCGTCAACGCCGGCAGCGTGGGCATGCCCCACGGCCAGCCGGGCGCGCACTGGCTGTTGCTCGGGCCGGAGATTGCGTTCCGCCGCACGCCCTACGACTTCGCGGCTGCCGCTGCTCGCATTCAGGCCAGCGAATATCCGCAAGCTGAGGACTTCGCCGCCCGTGCCATCCTGCACCCGCGCTCGGAAAGCGAGATGCTCGCCACCTTCGCCAAAATCTCGATGTAAACTCCCCATCCCGATATTGGCGGCAACTTGGAGAGGTCCTGAGCGCGTCGGGCCTCCCTGGCTGGCCCTTCGCGGTCGTTCCGCGGCCGCGACCTTCGGGAGCGGCATCCCAAATATGGGCGGCCCTGCCGCTTTTGCCCCATTCATCGGCTGCCGCTTTGCCGCCCCGGCCCTTTCCGCCGCCGAGCGTAAACTGGGCTCATGAGTATCGCCAATCAGAGTGTCAAGCAAGCGCGGCGCATCCGGCCCCGCAACGTCGCCAAGCTGGCGGAACGTAAATTTACGCTCTTGGTCATTGGCGACGGCGTGGCCGATCGCGACGAACTGGTGGCGTTTTTCGTACCCGTCGAGCTGGCCGCCCCCGAGCGCGATTATGCCCTGGCCTGCTTGGATGCGGTCGATGCCGCCGATCCCAGGATCGCGGATTTCGCCCGCGCCGCCGATGTCGTCGTGGTTACGCCTCGCGCCCGCAACCTGCCCATGGCGCTGCCGGTCGAGGCCGACTTGCTGGATCCCCAGGCGCCTAATGCCGGTGTCGCCACGCTGCTGCGCCGCCATGCTAACTTGCTGCTCGCGTTGAGCCGCCGCTTTCCTCGCCTGCGCGCCGCCGCCGCCGCGGTTCTGATCCAAAACGCCGCCATGCGCAATGCCGCCATTGCCGCCCTAAGCGCGATGCCCGAAGTTGTGCCCACGCCCCTCGGGTTGGTTTGGGCGGCGGGCGAGTTTGCCTCCGACACCGTGCTTTTGACTTCCAACCAGATTCGCTTGGCGTTGCAGTTGGCGGCGATTCAAGGCGAGTCGGTGGGCTGGCTGAACCAGTCGGGGGATATCTTGTTGATTCTCGGCGGTGCCTTTGGCTGGCGCGCCTTGGCTCGCACCTTAGTCTCCCTCGTCCCCGCCGGCGTCGGACTGGCCGCCAAGAGCAGCATCGCCTATGGTGGCACCGTGGCCGTCGGCCGTTTTTTGTGGCGCCGAGCCGAGCCACGCCCGTGGCTTGTGCCCCGGCCCGCTCCGCGCGTCGTGCTCGAACGTAGCGGTCGTGGACGCTGGCGCGCTCGGCCGCTGCCGAATCTGGCGCAACGCACCGCCAGTATGTGAGCGCCACGCCTGCGATTGCATTTCGCCTCCCGCGGCGCATACTACTTAAGCAAGGGAAGGCCGCAGCCGGCTGCGTTCGGCTGCGCGGAATTCCATGCACCTTCACTTCACCGTTCAGGTTCCGAAATCTCCAAGCCTCGAAAGTCAGATCCAGCGTCTCCGGCAAAAAATCGAGCGCCTGCTGATCGTGTTTCAACCCGACCTCGTGCAGTTGCGCGGGCGGCTGGCGCGCGGATCGGTGCGCGAAGGCGTCCAGTGTGCACTCAATTTGCACCTGCCGACTGGCCAACTCGCCTGCGATGAAACTGCCGCCAATGCCCAACTCGCGCTACGGCTGGCCGGCAATGAACTGGTCGGGCAGGTCAAGAAGCATAAGCAGCGGCTCCATCGCGAGCAGCGCTCCAGCGGCCATCTCACCGTCCGGACCATGCCCGCCGCCGAAGAACTGTCACCCGCTCCACCCAGCCGCGAGGCTGAGCGCCGCGACCTCTCCGTCTATATCGCGGCCAACGTGGACCGGTTGCGCCGCTTCGTGGCCCGCCAACTGCGGCTGCGCGAGCGTTGGGGACACATGCGCCCCGGGCAACTGGACGAGCGCGAAGTATTGGACGAGATGATCGCCGATGCCCTGGCCACTCCCGATGGCAACCACCCGCAACCGCCGCGCTGGTTCTACCTGCTGGCCGTCGAGGCCATCCAGCGCTTGGCCGGCCAGAGCGATCAGCACTATTTTGGCGAGACCAGCGACTCGCTCGACCGCGAGTTGACGGAGGGCGAAATTCGCCGCGAGGAGCAGGAATACGAGGCCTTTGCCGCCTCCGAGCAACCGGAGCTGGCTGATATCATTCCCGACCCATCCGCCGCCACCCCCGAGGATGTCGCCTACTCCAACGAAGTCGTGACCTTGCTGCAAGTCGCTCTCGATCGCTTGCCGCCCCGCCAGCGCGAGGACCTCGCGCTTTTCGCCATTGAAGGGTTCACCCTCGAGGAGCTGGCAATGCTTTCCCGCCGCCCGCCCGAGGAGGTGCGCCGCGATCTGAGCCAAGCCAATGATCATTTGGCGCGGCAGCAAGACATCCCCGGCGAATTGCGGCAAATCCTGGTTGAGCAGACCCGCAAGCGGCTGCGCGACGTCGCCTAATTGAAGCCGCGTGCTGAGCCGGCCCTGGCCGAAAGGCCAGGGCCGCGCCTGGCCTTTTTGCCCGATTGACCGGCTGCAAATTGCCACGCTAGCATGAGGTACAACACTCGCCGCGGCGCGAGTGCTTCTCAGGGCCTCTCCGGCCTTCTCCTGTCGTGATGTTTTTCCGCCAACTCGCCACACTGCCCAGGGCATATCGTTGCTGCCCGTGGTTGGTGGGCGTGGTTATGGCTTTGCCGCTGGTGGGTTGCGCGCGGCCGCGCCTGCCGGTGGCGCAAGCGCCCACGTTCAGCCAGGTCGCGCACGCCCCCACGCCGTCGCCCAGCGCGCCAGCGGTTCAGTCGCCTTTCGACTCGCCACCCGCGGCTCCCGCGCCGCGCGCGGTCGCGCCCCGGCAGTCCGCGGTCGCGGCCGCCGCGCATGAAGATTCGGTTGCCGCCTTGGTGGCGGCTTGCGAGCGTGATTATCAAAATGGCATCAAGCTCTATCAGGCCGGCCGGCTTGATGATGCGCGCGCGCAATTCGACCACGCCATCGATCGGTTGCTGGCCAGTTCCCTTGACTTGCGCCATACGCCCGCTTTGCAGGCCGAGTTGAACCGCCTGGTGGACCGCGTGCACGCGCTCGAAACCCGTGCCCTCGAAGCTGGCGATGGCTTCACGGCGCCCAACTCCCAGCCGGCGCCCATCGAATCGGTGGCGCAACTGACTTTTTCCGTGGACGCGGCTACTCGCGCCCAGGTCGAGGAGCAGATCAAGAACACCCGCGGCGATCTGCCGCTGATGCTCACCGATCCAGTGATTCGCTATATCCATTACTTCAGCACGCCGGGCGGTCGCGAGTACTTGCAGTCCAGCTATCGCCGCGCCGGCGAGTATCGCGACATGATCGAACGCACCCTGCGGCAAGTGGGAGTGCCCCAAGATTTGATCTATGTCGCGCAAGCCGAGAGCAGCTTCAATCCGTTTTGCGTTTCCCGCGCCGGCGCGCGCGGCATCTGGCAGTTCATGGCCAGCCGCGCCGACGACTATGGACTGAAGCGCAACTGGTGGATTGACGAGCGCCAGGATCCGCAAAGGAGCACGCTGGCGGCCGCCCGCCATTTGCGCGACCTTTATCGTGAATTTGGCGACTGGTATTTGGCCATGGCCGCCTACGATGCCGGTCCAGCCACGATTGAGCGCGCCGTGGCGGCCACCGGCTCGGCCGATTTCTGGGTGCTTTATCGGCGCGGCTTGCTGCCTAACGAGACTCGCAATTATGTGCCGATCGTCATCGCCATGGCCTTGATGGGCAAGAATCCGCGCCAGTACGGTCTCAATCGGCTAGCCGCCGACTCGCCGCTCGTGGATGATTCGATCGTACTCAATGCACCCGTGGATTTGCGGCTGGCCGCCGAATGCGCCGGCACTTCCGTGGCCGACATGCAGGATCTTAACCCCAGTCTGTTGCGCCTGACCACGCCTAACACGCCCGGCTTCGTGCTCCATCTGCCGCCCGGTTCGCTTGTGCGCTTTCGCGCCGCCCTGGATAGGATTCCGGCCGACAAGCGCGTGCTGTGGCGCTATCACCAGGTCGAAGGTGGAGAAACCCTCTACGAGATCGCTCACCGTTATCGCACCACCGTCGCGCGCATCGCCGAGGTCAATAATCTGTCGCCCGATCGCCGCCTGCGCCCCGGCGCCGAGCTGGTGATTCCCATTCGCAACGCCGCTCCCGATCATATGCGCTACACGCGCGCATCGACGCGCTATCGCGTTCGCCGCGGCGACACGCTCCATAAGGTGTCCGAGGAATTTGGCGTTTCCGAATTGGCCCTGCGTCGCTGGAATCACTTGCGCGGCTCCCGCCTCCGCGCCGGCCGCATCTTGCGCATCCACTTGCCGGTGCGGGAACACGTGGCCGAAGCGGAACCCCCGCGCAACGACAATAAATTCAATAACTTGAATGGCTTAGGGCCGACTCGCGCCGAAGCCGAAGCAACTCCCGCGGCCGACCAGCGGTGAGCCCCGTGGGCGCGCTCCGCGCAATCTTGCCGCGCTCGCGCCGCCGCGGCGCTTGACAGAGCTAGGCCAGTAGGTTAACCCTTGCCTACCGGAGCTTGGATTCCATGCTGCTCCGTGCCGGTGGTTGCGAACATCGGCTCATGGCAAGGAGGAAATTGAATGACGTCCGACGACCGCTCGCTGCGTCTTTTTTGCGCCGCGGATGAAGACGACGAGGCGGATTTTGGCTTCGGCGACGAGCACACCGACTTCGACGAGCCGGAAGAAACCGACGATGAGGAAGACTTGCAGCCAGCCACCATCATCGAGGAATCCATAACCGAGACCTCGACGGTGCCGGCCCCGCCCGCGCCGCGCGCTCGCGCCGCCAGGAAACCCGCTCGCCGCCGCGTCGCCAAAAAGACCGCCGCGAAGAAGGCGAAGCCCAAACCCAGGGCCCGGGCCAAGGCCGCCGGCGCGCGCCGTGGCAAGACGGCGAAGAAAAGCGCCGCTAAGAAAAAAAGCGCCGCTAAGAGGACCAGCCGCGGCCGTGCCGGCAAGACGGCTCGCAAATCGTCGTCCCAGCGCGCCCGCAAAGCCAAAGGCGGAGCGAGGAAGAAGAAATAGTCGCGTTCGCGTCGCCGTGCGGCGGGAGGCCCGCTCGGCCTCTCGCGCCGGCGATCCGGCGTGGCGCTAGGCTCCTAGCTGCACGGCGGCGACACAGCGCCGGTAAAGTTGCAACAGCTTTTCCGCATGCTGTTCTTCCGCCGAGGCGCCCGGCGCCGCGCCGGTGGCGACGGGCGTGCGCCCGTACTGCGATGCTTCGGAGATGTATCGCATCAGGTCGAGCGCAATGTCTTCGGGACGGCGCGCGCCGCCGCTCATGAATACTCTGTCTTCCATTCTCCCTTTCTCCCCCGCGGAAAATCCGCGTGTTCTCTGGTTTCGGGTCGCGCCCGGCGCGCCCCGGCCGCATCCAAGTTGCTTGGGCGATACCAGGTTGCCCGTTCCGCCGCCTCCATGCAAGCGGCTCGCGGTCGCCCGAGCCTGACCGGATGACGTGGATATCTCGTTCCTCACTCAGCGGCTGGCGGTAGGGGAGGGCATTTGGACATCCGAGCGCATGGGCTACTTGGCCCGCCTCGGCTTTACCCACATCATCAGCGTCCAGGCCGAATTCGACGAGCGCGACCTCGCCCGCGACTGGGGCTTGGAAGTGCTGTGGAACCCCGTCGATGACGACTTCCAGCCTAAACCGCCGGATTTTTTCGCCCGCTCCGTCGAATTCGCGAAGACCGCCTTGGCGCGCCAAGAAAATCAGCTATACGTCCATTGTGCCGCAGGTATTCACCGCGGCCCGTTGACCTGCGCCGCCATTCTCCTGGCCTGGGGCTACTCGATCGAAGATGCCCTTGAACTGATCCGCCGGCGCCGCCCAGCCGCCGATTTCCCCACCGTCTATGTAGCCAGCCTGCGCCGCTTCGGTGGCGTTGACGATTCAGATAGCCCCCCCGTTCGGGGGAGCGGCAACGCCGGCTCCGTCCCTTAGAATTCGGCCCAGCGACCCAGCCCGCAAAGACGGTACGCGACAAGATCGGGCCGAAAACGAAGCTATGCGATGCCTATCTCCGCGCCTGCCATGCATCATGCCGATCAGTGCCGTCGAGCATGTCCGCCCCATGAAGGGGGGAGCGCAGTCGCAACTTTTGCGGGCGGCCGATGGCCATTATTACGTCGTCAAGTTTGCTAACAATCCCCAGCACACCCGCGTTCTGGCCAATGAGCTCTTGGCCGCGCGCCTTGCGCGACTGTTGTCCCTGCCCGTGCCCGAGCCGGCTATCGTCGATGTGCCGCTCGCTCTGATTCACTCTTCGCCCGAGATGACCATTCGCTTGCCCGGCCAAGTGCTGCATTGCGCACCCGGCTTGCAATTCGGCTCCCGCCTGCCGCTCGATGGCCGCCCGACGCCGATCTACGACTACCTGCCCGAGCCGGCCCTGGCCGGAGTCGCCAACTTGTCGGATTTTCACGGCATGCTCCTGTTCGACAAATGGACTTGCAACTGCAACGGCCGCCAGGTGATTTTCTGCCAGACCGGCGGTTGCGAGCCGGCCGCTGACTCCCCGCGCGAGTTGCGCGTGTTCATGATCGATCAAGGGTTTTGCTTCAATGCCGGCGAGTGGGACTTCCCCGATAGCCCGCTGCGCGGCGTTTACAGCCGCTCGCTCGTCTATCGCGACGTCACCGGCTGGCATTCATTCGAGCCGTGGCTGACTGGCTTGGAAGAACTCGATCCGAAGGCCATCTGGGAAGCCGGCGAGGGCATACCGCCTGGTTGGCATGGCGCCGTCCAAGAACTCGAGCGCCTTCTCGAAGAGCTGGTCAAACGCCGCCGCCGTGTGCGGGAACTGGTGCTGGAGGTCAAAAACTCTCCCCGCGCTCCGTTCGAAAATTGGCGTTAGTCGCCGGCGCCGCTCTCCACGCGCGCCAGCAAAAAGCGCGCGCCGCCGTGCCAAGGTCTCACGGCCACCATCCACAGATTCTTGTTCGCGAGCTTCACGGTCAGCTTCACGCCCCCGCGCCCATCTGGGCTCTGCTCGACTGGTCCGCGGCGCCCGAGTTCCTGGCGATAGAACTCGATCACCTTGCTCGGCGCCGCCGTGGTGGCGAACTCGCTGGCGGCGGCATGCAGGTGCTGACCGCCGGCGTCCAGCATGATGTCCGCATCGCGCGCGTTTCGCCCATCGAGGTTCAGCTCGTCGCTCTCGATCGGCTTGGCATTCGGGAATATGGGCATTGCCAAACTGCCGGCGCGCGCGCCGGAGCGCACGCGCAGCGAACCCCATGGCGACTCCAGCCTCACGCGCTCGCCGCTGGCGCCATTTTGGTCGCTGGCATGGATATGCCGGAGCACGTACCCCGCCGCGAATACCCCCACGATAAGCGTTCCGACCGCCAGCGCGAACACCACCCCGGCCACGATCAGCAATACGGTCCGCGGTCGCGGGCCCTGCATGGGGGGAGGGGGCGTGGTGCTCATGAGCGCCTCACTGGGAGGTTATACGCGCGAACCTGGCCTTTTGTTTCAGCCTATTCATAGGCCGCGATGCCGGTGATTTTCTCGCCGATCGCCAGCGTGTGGATATCGTGCGTTCCCTCGTACGTCTTGACCGACTCCAAATTCGCCATGTGCCGAAATACTGGGTACTCGTCGGCGATGCCGTTGGCGCCCAGCATGTCGCGCGCCATCCGCGCAATGTCCAGGGCCACGGCCACGTTGTTGCGCTTGAGCATCGAGATCTGGGCATGGTCGGAGCGATTTTGATCCTTGAGCCGGCCCACTTGCAGCGCCAGAAGTTGCGCCTTGCTGATCTCGGTGATCATCCCCGCTAATTTCTCCTGCGTGATCTGATGCCCGGCCAGCGGTTTACCCCCGAATTGGGAGCGGAAGAGCGAATACTGCAAGGCGGTGTCGTAGCACTGCATGGCGCTGCCGACCGCTCCCCAGCCGATGCCATAGCGCGCCTGATTGAGGCACATCAGCGCGTGCTTCAGCCCGCTCGCCTCCGGCAGGCGATTGCCGGCCGGAATCCGCAGATCGTGAAACGACAGCGACGAGGTCACGGAAGCCCGCAACGAATACTTGCCGTGAATGTCCTCGGCGCGAAAACCGGGGCGCTTGGTCTCGACCAGAAATCCGCTCACCACGCCGCTATCGTCCTTGGCCCAAACTACCGCCACGTCGGCGATCGAGCCGGAGGTGATCCACATCTTTTCGCCGTTGAGCACGTACTCGTCGCCCTGGCGCCGGGCGCGCGTGCGCATGCCGCCGGGGTTCGAACCGAAGTCGGGCTCGGTCAGGCCGAAGCAGCCGATTGCTTCCCCGCTTTGTAGCCGCGGCAGCCAATGGTTTTTTTGCTCCTCGCTGCCAAAAGCGAAGATGGGGTACATCACCAGCGCGCTTTGCACGCTCACGAAGCTGCGGATGCCGCTATCGACCCGCTCCAGCTCCTGCATCACCAGTCCGTACTCGACGTTGCTCATTCCGGCGCAGCCGAAGCCATGGAGGTTGGCGCCGAAAAACCCCAGGCGCCCCATCTCCGGCACCAGTTCGCGCGGGAAGCGGCCCTCGCGGGCGCAGCCCTCGATGATCGGCACGAGATTGTCTTCCGCCCACTGCCGCGTGTTGTCCCGGACCAAACGCTCGTTATCGCTGAGCAGCGAAGCAAAGCCGATGAAATCCACGTCGCGGAACTTGAGCATGTTCTCGACTCTACCAGACCGTCCGTTTACGGCGGCTGGCCAGGGGCCGCAGCGCGGAGCGGTATCAGTTGCGGTCGCGCTTCCGCATGTACACCTCAAACCGCCGCTGCAAGCGCCGCCGCCGCCAGCGCTCGTAGTCGCGCCGCACTCCGCGCATCGGATTCGCTCCCTTCAGGTACAAGAACGCGAATAGCATGCCGCCCAGGTGGGCGAAATGGCTGACGCCGTCGGAAGCGCCGAGGGTGAAAAGAAACTCCAACACGCCATAGCCCAGCACCAGCCACTTGGCTTTGATCGACACCGGCGGAATCAACAGAAACACCGGTTGCTCGGGAAACATCATGCCGAAGGCCAACAGCACTCCGAAAATGGCGCCCGACGCGCCGATCGTGGGAGTCCCGCCGGTGCCCAGCGTCAAATGCGCCAATACGTCGATTAGCCCGGCGCCGACGCCGCAGAAGAAGTAAAAGTAATAGAACTGCTTGGTGCCCAGCGCCTCTTCCACCGCCACGCCGAACATCCACAGGCCGAACATGTTCCAGAACAGGTGCCAAAAGCCGGCGTGCAGGAACAAATAGCTGAAAGGCTGCCAGACCGCGCCATGAACGACCTGGATCGGAAATAGATATAGCCAGCCCCACGGCAGCCGCGGCGGCGGCAATAGGTACTGCAGCACCCAAACGGCGCTGGTGATGATGACCAGCACCTTTACCGCGCGCGTAAAGCCGGGGACCCTGAACGTGTAGCTGGGAACCGTGCCTCGATATGGCATGTCGGAACGCGAGCGCCCAACCTCGGCTGGCGTGCTAGCGCCGGCGGCGCGCTGCCCCCAGTATAAGGTGCCGCCTCTCGCGCCGCCCGCGAGGCGGTACGCGTCGTCCAGCGCATCGATTCGGAGCGCCGCTCACCGCGCGCGGTGGCGGAAGTGGAAACTGATCCCGTACAGCCCGAACTGATCGCGGCTGACGGTAATGCCCAGGTGCCGGCTGAGCGTCCAATCCACCTCGACGATGTCTTGGGAACTGGAGGCCAGATTCTGGGTGTAGGTGACCTTCAAATTGCGCGATATCTGCTGCGCGACGGTGACGGTAGCCTGCCCCGTGCCGAGCAGGCCGCCGGCGTTGGGATTGACCTGGATCTGGGTCACGCCGAACATGCGCTCGACCCGGCTTTGCAGCAGATTATCCAGCGCCAGGCTCAGCAGTTGCTCGGACTGTCCGACGAAGGCGCTGCTGGACTCCTGGTAGGCGGCGGCTTGCGATTCCTGCGTATGGCCGGTGGCCAGCAGTCCCACGATGTCGCGGCTTGAAAGCGGCGGGTCGCTGCGGTAAGTGATGTTCAATTTGTCGGCCGGCCCGGCGATATTGAGCGTGATGTCGTACTGCTGCACGGTCGTGGAAAGGCCGAAGTCGATCACCGGCTGAATGCGGAACGGATTGGCGAAAGTGACCTCTCCCTTGCTTACCGTGTATTCATTGCCCGCAAATCGAATTTCTCCCTCGGAAATGCTGGCCCGGCCGAGCAGCACCGGATTGGCCAGCGTGCCTCGTGCTCGCAGATCCGCCTGGAATTGCAGCCGTGCCGCGCCGGTGGCGACTTCGACTTGCGGGCCGGTGATCAGATGGACGTCGAGGCGGATTTTTTCCAGAAACGAATTGCTCGTCAAGCTCGGGGCGGCGGCGCCGCGGTTGGCGAGAAATATGGCGAAATCGAAGTTGGGCATCAGCCCCAGGCGATTCAACTCCGCCTGCCCGGAGAGCAGGGCGCTGCCCCGCTGGCCGTCGAGCCGCAGCCGCAAATCGCTGGTGGCGCTGATGCCCTGATAGCGGATGCGCAAATTGGTGCCGCTGGCCTCGAGGCTCACCACGAATCCCGAGGGCGCGCGCGCCAGCGAACCGGAGATCGAGATCTCGCCGCCGCCCGTGCTGGCGGTGAGGTGGGCGATCTCGACCCGGTTGCCGTTGAAATTCAGTCTGCCCTCGATATGCTCGAAGGCGAGCGGAAGGTCTTCTTCCGCCAGGCTGGCGTTGGCCACCACGAGACTTCCGTCGATCGCCGGCTTGCGCCACGTCCCGCCGAGGCGCGCTGCCAGCGTCAAGTCGCCGGAAGCGTGGGTGGTCGGGTGAAGCGCGTGGATGATCGCCAGGCTGATATGCCCGTCGGCCGTGCCGCTGATCGCCCCTGCGCCCGATAGTTGCGCCTGACCGGCGAAACGGAAGTCGGTGTCCGGGCCCACGATATGGGCCTCCGCCAGCTTCACCGTGCCGTGCTGTAAGCTCACCCGCACCGGGCCGGCGTTGATCAGCGACACGCTCTCGAGCGAGAGGTGTAACGGATCGAAGGAGGCCTCGGCCAACAAGTCGGCTGGTCGCAGCAGCGGTCCCCGCGCCGTGATCTGGCCGCTGATCCGGCTGTGCCCGGTGAGCCGCGCCTTCGTGAAACGCCGCAGCCAAACGTCGATGTCGTAGTCGGTCAGCTGAGCCTTCGCGTTGACCTCGAAGGGGCGCTGCTCGCCCACCGTGCCGGCCACCGTCAGTCGCCCGTTCGGCAGACCTACGGCCGCGTCGAGATGCGCCGATTCACCGTCGGCGTTGATCTGCGCATGCAGCGTGCCAAGATCTTCCCCGGCGCCGCGCAAGTTGATGGCGTCCAGGTCGGCGATGAGGCGCGGATGCGCCAGCGAGCCCTCGCCGCTGATCTGGCCGCTGAGCTGGCCGGAAATCGCGAGTTGCGGCGATTGCAGCACGGCGATTTGGCTGAGTTGCAGCGCGGCGCTGCGAGCCGCCAGCCGAAACGTGCCGCTCCGCCAATCGTATTGCCCTTCGCCGGTGATGCGCCCTCCCGCCATCACCGCCGTGAAACGCGGCGCCGCCAGGCTGCGCGGTGTCAGCGCCAGGCGCGCCGTCAGGCTCTGCATTGGTTGGCCCCACAGCGACGCTGCGGTCATGTGCGCGTCGCCGCTGGCGGCCGGGTTCCCAATGGTCCCGGTGAAATGCAGTTGCATGCCCAATTGGCCACGAATCGGCCACGCCAGCCCGGCCCACTGCTCCATGCGCGCGAGTGACAGATCTTGACCGCGCACGCTGGAGTCGAGAGGGCTGCCGGCGGTGGGCTGAAAGTCCGTCAAGCCGATCTCGCCTTGGGCGTTGAAGGTTGCGCTGCCGAGCCGCCATGTCAGCTCTCCGAGGCGCGCGGTCTGCGGCGTAATCGTTGCAATCGCCTGCAACTGATCGGCGCCGACGCGGCCATAGCGGAAGCCGTTGAGCGTTACCGCCGCGTGCAGGATAGGCTGTGCCAGCCCGCCCGCCAACGTGGCCTCGACCCGCAACTTGCCGCCCAGCCGCGCCACGCCGCCGCTGCCGGGCAGCGCCGGCAGCCAAGGAGACAAGTACGGCTGCCAAAGCGCCAAATCGTCGCTCGCCATGGCAAATTGCAGCGAGCTGCCCTTGGAATCGGCGGTGCCATTCGCGCGCAAGGTGAAAGAGGCGGCTACGATGCGCAGGTCCTCGAGCCGCACCGACCAGGCCCCGGGGCGGAGAGCAAAGCTTGCCGCCGCGGCGATCGGCAGCGGAAACGGCGTGGCGCCGCCTCGCGCATTCGCCGCCGGCGGCGTGATCGTCATCATGCCGCTTGCGCTCCAACGGGCGCGGTGACGCAGATCGAGGCGCGCGCTCAACTGCGCCGATACCGTGCCGGCAAGTGCGGGCAGCTTCGCCTTCGTCTTGCTGAAACGCGTCCCCAGCGCCACTGCGCGTTCCAATTGCATCCCGCGCCAACGCGCATGCACGCGCAGCTCCCGCCATTGCGCCAGCTCGATATTGGCGCGCCCCTCCCCACCCAGGCCGCGCAGCGCCACATCCGTCAACGTCGCGCCGCGCGGAGCGGCGGAGAACCTTCCTTCTGATTCCAGCGTGCCGGTCCCGGCATACGGTCCGGCCAAACGCAGGCCCCAAGCGTGGAATTGCCCGCTCGTTGACCAACTCCTACTCGCCCATTGACCCCGCCCTTCGGCCGTAAGCGTGCCCGCCAGCAGCGACAGGCGCGGAAACATCGCTCTCCATGCTGCCAGATCGACGGTCGCGTGATAATCAGCGGTGAGTCGCGGCGCGGCCAGGTCGTGCAACATTCCTCGCGCCTCTAGCCGGCTCCCGTTTCCGCTCCACGTGAAATCGTCGATGCGCACGTCGTTGGGCCATAGCGTGAACTTCAGGCGGGCGTGTTGCTCGACTCCGGCCGGCAGCGGCCCCCGCATCCGGCCGCGAGCGAAAGCGAACAGCCCGGCATAGGCGCCATGGATGCGTTGCAGTTGCAGGCGCAGCCCGTCCAAGCTCGCCTCCAGCGGAATGGCGTGATGGGCGAAATTCAGTTGTCCGTGGCTTAGCCGCAGGTGCTGAAGCCCAAGATTGAAGACCGGCTGGGCCGGCGGCCAAATCACCACCGGCGGCGGTGGCATGTTCCAGCCGCCATTGGCTAGGCGGTAAAGGTGAATGCGCGGTCGGTCAAGGTCTAGTTCAGTGACGTGAACCGCGACAGGATGGAGCGAGGCGATCTGCAAGCGTACCCAAACGTGCGGAATGAAGGCCAGCGGTGGGCTGCCCGCGGGCTCCCGGCCGTGCACCACCACGTTGTACAGGTCGGCGCTCAGTGGACGGTACGAAAGCTGGAAGCGCCCGAAGCTGAGCCGTAGGCCGGAGGCGCGCTCTACCTGGTCGGCCGCGACCTGTGCCATTCGTCCCTGAAAATAGCTGCCGTGAATAAACCAAATGCCCAGCCCGGCCACGATGGCCAGCACGATTCCGGCGAGGACGACGATTTTGAGCCAGCGTGGCATCGCGGACCTTAGGGGCGCCGCAGCACCCGAATATGCGCCTTGGCGCGCAGCGAGGCCAGCCAGGCCTCCTGCAGCGCGAGCATCTGCCGCTCAAATAAGATGGCGCGAATGGCGGGCGTGGCCGCGGCTAAGCTATCCGGCCGCAGTTTTCGCCGCCGCGCCGCCGGCTCGAAATCCTCGTGATAATACCGGGCGATATCGGCCGAGGAGATCTTGACCTGCGGCCCAAGCCGCGCGTCGATGGCTGCCAGCAGCGCCCGTTGCCGGGCCATGATGTCCTGCACCTCCGCCGCGGAAAGATGGTAGCGACGGCAGCGGCGTTCGAGTTGCGCTTCGCCGCCAGCCCGCGAGACAAGGTGCGACCATTCCGGCGCGGCGTTCGTCGCCTGGCCCGCGCCGGTTGCACTCGCCGCCAGCGTCTCCGTGATCAAGTGGTCGAGTGCTTGCGATCGTTCCGCGCCTGTCAGCGGCGCGGGAACCTCCCGGTCGGGCTTTCCCATTTGCGCCGACCAGCGTGCATACCAGGCGGCTTCTTCGATCTGGCTGGTGGTGATGGCGCGTCCATTGACGACCGCCGCGACCGCGTCGAGCGTGCGTCCGGAGGGAGCCAGGGCGGGCCGCTGCGCCCAGGCCGCCGCGGCCAGCGCCAGGCCCAGAGCCAAGAAATGCGCCGCGGCCCTTAGTCCGCTCGCCCGTGATCCGTCTTCTTTCGGTCGCTTCAAAACGTCTGCCCCACGCTGAAGAAGAAATTGAAATGCGGCAGCTGCACCAACTGGCTGGCCGGCGCCGGCTGAGTCACGATTTGTTGCACCTTTGGCGCATTGAGGTCGTAACTGAAGTCGAGCCGAATTGGGCCGACTGGCGTGCGATAGCGCAGGCCCAATCCCAATGTCTGGGAGTCGTATTCCAGATTGGTGGACGAGGGGGCGTGGAAGCGCTTCAGCCCGCGCAGCATCCCCTTTATGCTGTTGTAAACGTTGCCGGCGTCGTAGAACAACACGCCCCCGATGTTCTGGCCGATGAGCGGGAAGCGCAATTCGAGGTTGTTGACGAATAGCACCGTGCCGCCTACCGGGAAGCCGGTGATCGGATCGCGCGGTCCCGCCTGGTTGATTGCGAAGCCGCGCAGCGAGTCGGCGCCGCCGCTGAAGAATCGCTCCGGAATCGGGATCACCTCTTCCCGCGTGGTGGTGGTAATGCCCGTGACCGGGTTCTCGATGCTCACCGTCTGCAAGGGGCCGAACGGCTGTTCGTAGCCAAGGCGCGTCGAACGGGCGAGAACCAGGTCTTTGCCCAAGGAGTGATATCGAGCGTTTTGGAAAAAGAGCCGGCTGAAATTGTCGAATTCAAAGTTGCCGTTGGCGCTCAGTTCCTTCGCGCTGTAGCTTTTGGCCAGCGCCGTCTCGAGCGTGTAATAGGTGCCTCGGTGCGTGTCGAGCGGGTCGTCGCGCCGGTCCCAGATCAAGCTGACCGATCCAATGGCAATGCGCGCTGGCCGGCTCAACAACGGCACCTCTTGCGCGTTGACGATCAGAAAGCCGGCGGGAATCGACACGCGGCGATAATCCACCCGGTAGAGAACGTGGAGCGTGGGGGACATGGTTTGATCCAATTGCACGCCCCCTTGCTCGCGTATGGCGCGAAACGTGCTCACGTCGAAGGTGTCGTCGTACAGCGCCGACAAGTCCACCTTCATGTTGGAGTGATTCAAGAAGCGCGGAAAATCGTAGCTCAAGATCGCCCGCTTCTGCAGCGAACCGTAGCGGCTGCTCAGCGACAGCGTTTGTTCGCGCCCGAACATGGCGACCCGCGTGGCGTCGAATGAGAGCAGCGGGCTGACTAGGGTGGTGCCCAGCAGTTGCTTGAGCGCCGCCTCGGCGTTGACCGCCTGTGTGCTCGTGCCGCTGGTGGTTATGCCCGCGCCGCTCTGGATCAGCATGCCCACGCCTTCGCGAAACGTCCAGCGCTTGGCCTCGCTGACCGTCACCAACACGTTCTTCGTCGCCTCGCTCCCTGCCGGGTCTTGTACCGCCACATTCACGTCGGTAAACAGGCCGAGGTCGTACAAATTGCGCCGCGTATCGAGCATGGCCAATTGGCTGAGAGGGGCGCCGGGATGCACTTCCACCTGGTGGGCGATGACGTTGGGCCGCACGAAACGCTCGCCCGTGATGTAAACCTTGTTCACGTGTTGGATCGGCCCCTCCGTGATCTGGTACACCACGTTGACCCGATTGGGTCCGCTCGCACTGGCGATGGTATTCATGCGCGCCTGCTCGTAACCCTGGTTGTAGTAGTAGGTCAGCACTGAATCCCGATCGGTGGCGACGCCGACGTTCGAATAAGGCTGGCCCGGCTGCAGAGAGAGCAGACTCATGAGGGTATCCGTGCTCACCGCGCGGTTGCCCTCGATGCGGAGTTGCCCCACCCGTTCCTGCGGCCCTTCGTTGATGTTGAAGATCACCGCGATCTGATTCGCCCGCCCGCGGTAATTACGGTTCACCGTGCTGGTGACGGAAACGTGCAGGAAGCCGTTGGCATGGTACAGATCCGCAATGGCGGCGGCGTCGTCCTGCACTAATTGCTGGCTGAAGCGCCCGCGGCCGCCTGGTATGAAGTTGGGCACGAAGCTGGCGGCGCGCGTCGCCACCCGGTCGCTCAGCGTATCGTCGTCGAAATAATGGTTGCCGCGAAACAGCACCGCGCGCACGGATTCCTGCGGGCCAGCGTCGATCAGGTACAAAATGCGCAGCACTTGCGGGCTGATCTCCGTGCGCCGGTAGTCCACCGTGGCGTCGAAGTAGCCGTGCTGCTGCAAATAGGTCAGCAAATTGCGCCGCCCTTCATCCACCAGTTCCGGATCGGCGGCGTGTTCCTGAAAAATCGGCACCAGCTTTTTTAGCGTGCCGTATTTGATCCCCGAGCCTTCCGCTTGCACCGTGACCAGCGGCCCGGGATTGATCCGAATCGTGACGTCCAGCGTGTTGGCCTGGGCGTTGAAGACCGGCGTCGGCACGACGATGCTCGCCGCCAGCCGTTGTATCTGGCCGTAGTGCGCCTGCAGGCGCTGCACCGCGGCGTCGAGTTGGGTGCGCGAGATGCGATTGCCCGGCCGCAGCTTGGCCGTGCGCAGCAGTCGCGCGGCCAGCGCCGGCGCGGCCGGCGGAAAGTTGGTGGTCCTGCCTCGCTCCGAAGCCGGCGTGCCCGCCGGCGCCACCTCGAACCTCACCCATCCCAAGCGGGCAATGGGTCCCGGTTCCACCACAATCGTCACCAGGGCCGACCCCGTCGCCGGGACGAGCTTGACCTCGGTCGAGGTCTCCGCCTTGTAGTAGCCGTAAGTGCGCAGCCGATCTCTCACCTGCTGCGACGCCTCCCGCGCCGCCGTGGCGCTGTAGAGTTCGCCCAGGTTCAGGCCGCTTGCCGATTGCATCTCCGCGTCCGTGGGAGGATCGGGAGCGCCGACCACTTTGATGGCGCCGACGAAGTAGTTCGGCGTGGTCTCGAACTCCAGTCGGATGCCGCCCGGCGCCGGATACTCCACCGCCTTCACGTCGGCGAACTGGCCGGTGGCGAAGAGCCGCTCGATCGTATTTCGCACCGCCTCCGCATCGAGGGGCTGGCCGATCCGCTGTGCAATCAGTGATTGGTAGTCGCTCGATTGGCGCGTGGGAGCGGGTTGTACCTCGATCGCCACCACTCGCGCGGGCTGCTGTCCCGGAGCCGCGGCCGCAAGCAGGAGAACGGCCAGCGCTAGAGAGGTTGGAGCGCGGAGAAACCGCATTGCGACGCGAGAAAAGTCTATTGTGACGCCGACCGGGCCAGGCTGCCTAGCGTTTGCCGTACTTTTGCGTCCCTTGGCCGAGTCGGCCCATCGCTTCCCGCGGCGTCTGGCTGGGCCCCCGGTAGCGCGGCCGCCACGCGCGGCGAGGGATAATTTCCAGTATGCCGTCCGATCCCCTTTGGGAGCGCTACTCGCGCCAAATGCTTTTTGAGCCGCTGGGCCGCGCCGGACAGCAGCGGCTGCGCCGGTCCTGCATGGCGCTGGTCGGCTGCGGCGCCTTGGGCAGCACCCAGGCCGACTTGCTGGCCCGCGCCGGCGTCGGCCGCCTCGTCATCATTGATCGCGATTATGTCGAGCCCAGCAACTTGCAGCGCCAGCGCCTCTTCGACGAAGCCGATGCGCGCGAAAGCCTGCCCAAAGCCACCGCCGCCGCGCGCCACCTGCGCGAGATCAATGGCGAGGTCGAAATCGTGCCCCATGCCGCCGACCTGAACCCCGAGAACGCCGACCAGTTGCTGGCCGGCGCGGAGATCATCCTCGACGCCACCGACAACCTCGAAACCCGCTACCTCGTCAACGACTACGCCGTGGCGCGCAATCTTCCCTGGATCTATGGCGCCGTGGTCGGCGCCTACGGCGTGACCTTTACCATCCGGCCCGGCCAAACCGCCTGCTTGGAGTGCTTGTTCGGCGGCCAGCCCGCCGGCCTGATCGATACCTGCGATACCCGCGGCGTGCTCAACTGGGCGGTGCAGTGGGTGGCCGCCTTGCAAGTCGGCGAAGCCGTCAAGTTGGCGGTGGGCGCCGAATCGACGCTGCGGCGCACCCTCCTGGCGGGCGATGCCTGGAGCAACGAGTTTCGCCAGTTGCAACCGCCGCCCCGCGATCCCGAATGCCGCGCCTGCGGCCGCGCCGACTTCGTGTATTTGCGCGGCGAGCGCAAGGCGCGCGTCACCCTCTGCGGCCGCGGTTCGGTGCAAATCCACGAACACCGCCGCCAAATGGCGTTTCCCGACTTGGCCGAGCGGCTGGCGCCGCTCGGCGATGTGCGCTACAACGACTTCATTTTGAAGTTTCGCCCCAGCGCCGACGCCTCACCCTCTTGCCAGGAGCTGACTCTTTTTCCCGATGGCCGCGCCATCGTGAAAGGCGCCGCCGACCCTGCCGCCGCTCGCTCCGCCTATGCCCGCTACTTGGGCGCCTGATCGAGCTCCTAGCTGGCCGTCATCTCTTCGATCTGCACCCCGGCCGCCTCGCTGCCCTTCGCCAAATGGTTGAGCACATAGGGAAGAATGCCGCCGTCGCGGTAATAGGCGATCTCCATCGGCGTGTCGATGCGTACGATCCCTTGAAACCGCCGGCTGCCGCCCGCCCCGTTGGCGGTGATCTCGAGCGCCTGTCCCGGCTGCAACCGGTCGAGCCCGGCGATTTCGAACGTTTCTTGCCCCTTCAAGCCCAGCGAGTCGGCGCTCTCGCCTTCCCGAAACTGCAGTGGCAAAATGCCCATGCCCACCAGATTGCTGCGGTGGATGCGCTCGAAGCTGCTGGCGATTACCGCTTCCACGCCTAATAGACGCGGTCCCTTGGCGGCCCAGTCGCGGCTCGAGCCGGCGCCGTACTCCTGCCCGGCCAGGATGATTAGCGGCACGCCTTCTTGCTGGTATTTCATCGCCGCGTCGAAGATGGTCGTCTGTTCGCCGTCCGGCCAGTGCCGCGTCCAGCCGCCTTCGGTCCCCGGCGCCAGCCGGTTGCGCAAACGCACGTTCGCGAACGTGCCCCGTACCATCACCTCGTGATTGCCACGCCGCGCCCCGTAGGAGTTGAAATCGGCGATCTTCACGCCATGAGCCTGGAGATACTCGCCCGCCGGGCTTTTCGCCGCAATGTTGCCGGCCGGCGAAATATGGTCGGTGGTGACGCTGTCCCCCAGCCAGGCTAGCACTCGCGCCTGCTGGATCGCCTGGCGCGCCGGTCCGGGGGCGGCGAAGAACGGCGGATTCTTGATGTAGGTCGAGTCCGGCGCCCAGCCATAGAGGTCGCCGCCGCTCGCCGGCAGCGACTTCCAGTTGGCGTCGCCCTCGTACACGTTGCTGTACTCGCGCGCGAACATCTCCGGCTTGACGCTCGCCTCGATCGTCGCCTCGATCTCCGCCGGGCTCGGCCAAATGTCGCGCAAGAAGACCGGCTTTCCGTCCCGACCCTCGCCCAGCGGCTCGGTCGTCAAGTCCAGATTCATGTCGCCGGCCAACGCGTACGCGACCACCAGCGGCGGCGAGGCCAGGTAATTCGCCCGCACCTGCGGGTGAATTCGCCCCTCGAAGTTGCGATTGCCGCTCAAAACCGCCGCCGCCACCAGTTGTCCTTGCTGCACCGCCGCCGCCACCGGCTCGGGCAGCGGACCGCTGTTGCCGATGCAGGTCGTGCAGCCGTACCCGACCAGATGGAACCCCAGTTGTTCGAGGGGCGTGAGCAGGCCCGCCTGGCGCAAATAATCCGTTACCACCTTCGATCCCGGCGCCAGGCTGGTCTTCACCCACGGCTTGGGCTTCAGCCCCCGCTCGCTCGCCTTCTTGGCCAGCAATCCGGCCGCCACCAAAACCGTGGGATTCGATGTATTCGTGCAGCTCGTGATGGCTGCGATCACGATCGAGCCGTGATGCAGTTCGACCGATTGCCCGTTGAGTTTCGCCGCCGCGCGCCCATTTCCGGCCGCCTGCCCGCCCGGGGTCAGCAGCTGCGGCAGCGCCGCCTGAAATCCCTGTTTGGCGGCGGTCAGCGCCACCCGATCTTGGGGCCGTTTCGGTCCGGCCAGGCTGGGCACGACCGTGGCGAGGTCCAGTTCGACTATTTCGGTGTAGCTCTCGGCCGGCGTGTCGACGCCAAACATCCCCTGCTCCTTGGCGTAGCGCTCGACCAAGGCGACTCGCGCTTCGTCGCGATGCGTGAAGCGCAAGTAGCGCAGCGTCTCGTCGTCGATCGGTGAGATTGCCACCGTGGCGCCGTATTCGGGCGCCATGTTCCCTAGCGTGGCGCGATCGGCGACCGAGAGATGGCGAATGCCGCTGCCGAAAAACTCCACGAACTTGCCCACCACGCCCTTCTTGCGCAAGGTCTCCGCCACGGTGAGCACGAGATCGGTGGCCGTGGTGCCGGCGGGAAGCTGATTGTGCAGCCGCACGCCCACGACTTCCGGCAACAGCATCGAAATCGGCTGCCCCAGCATGGTGGCCTCGGCTTCGATGCCGCCCACCCCCCATCCCAGCACGCCCAGCCCGTTGACCATCGGCGTATGGGAATCGGTTCCCACCAGCGTGTCGGGATAAGCCTGGGCCTCTCCGTTCCTGCGCGCGCACATCACCACCCGCGACAGATATTCGAGATTGACTTGGTGCACGATGCCGGTATCGGGCGGCACGACCTTAAAATTGCGAAGCGCCTGCTGGCCCCAGCGTAAAAAGATGTAACGCTCGCGATTGCGCTCGAACTCCATGCGGGCGTTGAAGGCGAAAGCATCCGCGGTGGCGAAGCGATCCACTTGCACCGAGTGGTCGATGACCAGCTCGACCGGTTGTAGCGGATTGATGCGCTTGGGGTCGCCGCCGCGCTGCCGCATCGCCTCGCGCATGGCCGCCAGATCGGCCACCGCCGGCACGCCGGTGAAATCTTGCAAGAGCACTCGCGCCGGCACGAACGAGATTTCCCGCTGCGCCGGCTCCTTGGGGTTCCAGCGCGCCAGCCGCTCGATGTCTTCCCCTCGCACTAGCTTGCCGTCTTCGTTGCGCAGCAGGTTCTCGAGCAGCACTTTCATCGCATAAGGCAGCCGAGAAACCGGGCCAATGCCCGCCTTTTCAAGCACATCCAGCCGGTAGATGGTCCATTCCTGGCCGCCGCTGCGCAACCCCGACCGTGAACCAAAGCTATTGCTCATGCCCGTATTATCCCTCTGCCCCGCTTGCCCGCTTACGGATTCCCCCTGGCCGCGTCAAAATCGGCAGTGATCGCCGCTTGTGTGCGGCGGGCCGGTGGCGGCTGGGGCTGCCGCCGGTCCCCGCTCGCGGGCGCGAGGCCGGCCCCAGGGCCTCGGCATGGAAAGTAGAACGGCCGCCAATTCGGACGATGACGCGTTGATTCGCGCCGCGCAAAAAGGGGACCGTTCCGCTTTTGACGATTTGGTGTGCCGCCACGATCAAAACGTTTTGCGGCTGGCGCGCGGCTTGGCGCGCACCGAACAGGATGCTTGGGACATTTATCAGGAGACGTTCATCAAGGCGTATCGCTCGCTGTCGCGGTTTCGCTTCGAATGCTCGTTCTATACCTGGGTATATCGCATCGCCACCAACACCGGCCTCGACTACCTGCGCCGGCAAGCCACGCGCAGGGAAGTCGCGGCGGTGGCGCTTGACAATGACGGCGAGCCGGCGGAATGGCTGTCGGCGGTGCCCGACGCCGCGCCCGCCGCCAACCCCGAGCGATTGCTGCTCGGCGGCGAGGTGGGAACGCGAATCGAGATGGCGCTGCGGCGCCTCAGCCCGCGCGAGCGGATGGTGTTCGAAATGAAGCATTACCAAGGCCTGCGCCTGCGCACGATTGGCGAGATTCTCGAGACCACCGAGGAGACGGTCAAGAACGCCTTGTTTCGCGCCACGCAGAAGCTGCGGAATTCGTTGGGTGATTTGGTCCGGTCCGGTCCGGCCGTCAAGCGAAGCGGCTGGCACGCGAGCGGACAGGCGTGAGCGCAAGAGATGCGGGGGAGAGGACCCAAACCATGAAGTGCGAATCCGCGGAACGAGCCATGGTGCTGGCGGCTTGCGACGAGGCCGGCGACACCGAGGTGCACGATCTGCAACGGCATGTGGCGGAGTGCGCCGCCTGTGCCGCGCGTTGGCAGGAAACCCAGGCGCTGCGCGAGCAGTGCCGGCGGCCGCCGCCGTCGTCGGCGGAATCCGCGCTGCTGCCCGTCTATCGCGCCCGCCTGCGCGCGGCCTTGGATGACCAGCCGCCACCAGCCGCCCCGCGCCCCTGGTTCGGCGCCTGGCTCGGCCTGGGTCTGGGCCGGCGCTGGCAGTTTACGCCCTCGCTGGCGGCGCTGTTGGTTATCGCCGGCTTCTGCGCCGGCTGGCTGACGCAGTCGCGTTTCTCGCCCCTCGCTGGCGCCCCGCCCTCCGCGACCCCGGCCGTGCAGCAAGCCGGCCTCTTCGCATCCGATCAGCCGCCGGTGCGAGTGGATGCGGTCGAGCCCAGCGGCGCCGGCCAGGTGCGCGTCATCTTCGATGCCATGGAGCGGCGCTCCGTCTCCGGCTCCCCGACTAGCCCGGCCATGCAGCGCTTGCTGCTCTTCGCCGCCCAGCATCCCCTCAATCCGGGCGTGCGCCTCGATACCTTCGACGCCCTCAAGAACAGCGCCACCGACGCCGATGTGCGGCAAACGCTGGTGCGCGCCTTGCGCCAGGATCCCAATCCCGGCGTCCGGCTCAAGGCTCTGCACTCGCTCGCGCCGCTCGTCGCCGAAGACGCCGGCGTGCGCCAGGCCCTCTTGCACGCCGTCTTGAGCGATGCCAATGCCGGCGTGCGCGCCGAGGCCGTCGCCGCCTTGAGCCAAGCGCCGCGCCCCGATGCTTCTGCCTTGCTGCGGCAAATTGCCGGCCAAAGCCAAGACCTTTATGTGCGCTTGCGCTGCGCTGGGCTGCTGCAACAAATCAATGCCGTCGTGCCGTCGGACCTGATGGCTCCGCCCGCGCCGGTGCCGCATCCGGAGAACCAATGAGACGACTCGTTTTCTTGGCCGCCTTTGCCCTCGCCTGCGGTTGCGCTCCCGCCTGCGCGCGGCAATCCACTCATAACGCGCAGGCGGGTTATCAGATTCGCGACATTCGCGGCTCGGTGCCGGTGCCGACCCCCGCCCGCTTGCGCATCGTCGCCGAGGTCGGCAACATCAATCTCACTGCTTCTTCCGGGGACACCCTGACCTATCGCGTCGAGTTGCGCCTGCGCGGTGGCGCCGGCGCGCGCGCCGCCCTCGACAACTGGCCGGTAAGCGTGCGCCGCAGCGGCGATCTGATCCTCGTTTCCGCCGCTGGCGTGCCCGAGGGCCGGCGTGGCAGCGCGCGCATTGATGTCGCCGTGCCTTCCGCGGTTCGCCAGACGCGCGTGCATACCGCCGTCGGCAATGTCTCCGCCCGCGGCCTGGCCGGTTCCCTCGTCGCCCAGTCGGCGGCCGGCAATATCGACGCCGATGACATCGCCGGCGCCGCGCAAATCGCGACCGCCGCCGGCAACGTCTCTCTCGGCCGCATCGGCGGCTCCGTGCATGCTTCCACCGCCGGCGGCAATATCCGTGTCGTCTCTGCCGGCGGCGACGCCACGCTCGAATCCCAAGGCGGCGACCTGACCGTGCTGCACGCCGCCGGGGGCCTGCGCATGGTGACCGCCGGCGGCTCCATCCGCGTCGGTTCCGCCGCCGGCGACGTCGTGGCGGAAACCGAGGGCGGCAATATCAACCTCGGCGCGATCGCCGGTCGCGTTCGCTCGCAGACCTCTGGTGGCAATATCGAGGTAGCGAGCTCGGCGGCCGCCGAATGTCAGACCGGCGGCGGTAGTCTGCGCTTGCGCCAGGTGGCCGGCCCCGTCGAGGCCTCCACCGCCGCCGGCGCCATCTTCGCCCGCATTACCGCCACCTCCGCTACCTTCGGCGACTCGTTGCTGCGCACCGGCGTCGGCGACATCACCGTCTTTCTGCCGCCAGGGCTGCCGGTTACCGTCAGCGCCGATCTCAGCGACGCTCTGGGCCACCATCTGTCGAGCGATTTCGCCGCCCTCGAACGGGCCGCCCATTGGCAGGGCGGCTCGCTCGTCGTGCGCGTCCCGCTCAGCGGCGGCGGCCCCATGCTGCGCCTGATCTCTTCCAGTTCGAATATTTCCGTGCGCAAGGAGCACTAGTTCACCCTACCCCCGAGGCTCGCCATGAAACCGACCTTCACCCTTTCGCTCGTTCTTGCCGTCTGCCTGGCCGCCGCCGCGCAAAAACCTCTTCCCCCCGCGCCGCCCGCTCCGCCTGCTCCCGCGGCAGCGGCCATGCTGCCCTCCACGCCCCTGGCGCCCGTTGTCTTTGCACAAGACATGGTCTATTTCGGCGGCAATAGTTGGCTGGGCGTCTCCCTGGCCGATCTGACTGCCGACAGCGCCAAGCAACTGCATCTTTCGAGTGCCGACGGCGCCGAGGTCAAGGAGGTCTTTCCCGATAGTCCCGCCGCCCGCGCCGGCATCAAGTCCGGCGACGTCGTCGTGCGCTTCCACGGCGATCCCGTGATCAGCGTGCGCGAGCTTACTCGCATGGTGAGCGACGAGCCGCCGGATCGCACCGTGCAGGTCGGCCTCATCCGCGCCGGCCAGCCCGTCACCGTCGAGGTTCGCATCGGACGCCGCCGCCACGCCAACGATTGGCCCGACGTCGAGATGCACATCCCGCCCATGCCCAAGATTCACGTCGCCATTCCGAACATGGCGCTAACCACTCGCATGGCGCCTTTCACGGAAAATTCGTTCTACTTTCGGGCGCTTAGCCCGGAGGGCGCCTCCTTGGGCATTGCCGTCGAGGAGATTCCCTCCCAGTTGGCGCATTATTTCGGCGTCAACGCGGATCGGGCCGTGCTGGTGCGTTCGGTGGCCGGCAGCGGCATTGGCGATACTGCCGGCCTCCGCGCCGGAGACGTGATCCTAAGCGTGGCCGGCGCCAAAGTGACCACTGTCGATCAGTTCTACAATGCGCTCCGCGAACACCGCAGCTCGAAATTTGCGCTGCAGGTATTACGCAAGGGCCAGCCCGCCTCCGTCGAGATTCCAGCCCTGGAGCCGCGCATGCAGGGTTCGGCCGATGAGTCGTGGCCCTCGGAAGCGGCTACCGCGGACGCGATGGCGAATGTGCAGGTAGACCTGGCGCGCCAGATGAAGGAGTACCAGCGGGAAATCGATGCCGCCCGTCCGCAGATCGAGGCCGCCGCTCGCCTCGAAGCCTCCGGGCTGCGGCAGCAGTTGCAAAAGGATATGGCCGCGGCGCGCAAACAGATCGAGGCCGCTCGCAAGGCCCTGCTCGACGCACAACGAAAGACTTGTTGTACCGTCCTCTGATCGCGCCTTAACAAAAAAGGGGGGGAAGCGAGCGCTCTCCCCCGTTTTCTTTCCCGCCAGCGCAAGCCGCGCGAGCGCTGGCTGCTATTTCTTTGCCGCTTGTCTCCGCGCCCTAAAGCAGCTTGTCTTTGCCTTGCTTTTCCAGCTCTTGTACAAGCCGGCCGACTTTCTGCGCTTGATCCCGCGGCGCGATCAGCAGTGCATCGGCCGTCTCGACCACCACCAAGTCCTTTAGGCCGATCAGCGCCACCGTCTTGCCCGGCGCTTGCACGTAGTTGTTGCTCGCGTCCAACTCGACGACGCTGCCGCCCTGAGTAACCGTGCCGCCGTTCGGCGCCAGTTCGTCGTAGAGCGCCGCCCAGTTGCCTAGGTCGTTCCATCCCATGCCGCCCGCCGGCAGACACACTAAGCCGCGCGCTTTTTCCAGCACGCCGTAGTCGATCGAGATGTTCTGGCAGCCCGGATACCAGCGCTCCAGCGCCGCCGTGAACTTCGAGCGCGGCGCCTCCGCCACCCGCCGCAATCGCTCGGAAATCTCCGGCAGGTGCTCGGCCAGCGCCTCCAGGATCGACGAGGCGCGCCAGAGAAAGATCCCCGCGTTCCAGTAGTAATTGCCCGCCGCCACGAACTCTCGCGCCCGCTGGTAGTCGGGTTTTTCGATAAACCGGCGCACCCGAAATACCGGCGGCGGCTCGCGCCGGTGCGGTTCCTCGATGACTTCGATGTAACCGTAGCCGATTTCCGGCCGTGACGGCGGAATGCCCAGCACCACCAGCCGCCCCGGCCGCTTGGTCTCCTGGATGCCGATTCGAATCGTTCCCGCGAACTTCTGCGGGTGCTCGATCACGTGATCGGAGGGGAAAACTCCCATTGGCACATCGCCACGCGTGCGCAGAATCAACTCCGCTCCCAGCGCGATCGCCGCCGCCGTGTTGCGCGGCACCGGCTCGGCAATCACCTGCTGCGGCGGCACCCGCGGCGATTGCCGCAGCACTGCCGCTCGCAGGTCGCGATTGGTGATAATCCAGGTGTTTTCGGGCTTGGCCACCGGCGACAAGCGCGCCAGCGTCTGCTCCAGCATCGTGCCTTCGCCCAAGATGTTCAATACCTGCTTGGCGGCATGGCGGCGGCTGCGCGGCCAAAATCGGGTTCCGCGGCCTCCGGCCAGCACCACGGCGCAAAATTCCTCGGATTTGGAAACCGGTTTGGACATTCGTCGCGCTTAGATCAATTTCGCAGAATATCAGGCTTTTCCACTACTTCAGCGGAAATTCCGCCATCAATGGGGGTCACCCGGGCACCTATTTTTCCCGCCCGTCGTCCGCTAACCTCAAAGTCAGGATGTCCGCTGCCGAGCCCCTGTCCGAGAGTCCCGCCCCGGGTGGCGATCAGGCCAAAGCGCGCGCCTATGCGCGCGCCCATTTGCGCCTGAGCCTAACCTCCACCGGGGTAGAGTTGGCCGCCTTGGTTGCCTTTTTAGTAACTGGCGGGAGCGTGGCGCTGGTCAGGACTTTGGCACACAGCGCGCGCCATATATGGACTCAGCCGACACTACGCGTGCTGGCATACACAGTCATCGTCGGGCTCGGCCTGAAGCTGCTCGGTCTGCCGTTTGATCTCCGCTCGCGCGCTATCGAGATTCGCTATCAGCTTAATCGCCAGAACTGGCGCGGCTGGTGGTGGGATCAGGCCAAGGCGCTCGTCCTAAGCGGCGCGCTCGGGCTGGCCGGCGTCGAGCTGATGTACTGGCTCCTCCGCGCCGCGCCCCGCTGGTGGTGGCTCTGCGCCTGGGCCGGCCTCACGCTTTTCGTGCTGGTCATGGCGCAGCTCGCGCCGGTGGTGTTGATGCCTCTCTTTTTTAAATTCCGCCCGCTGTCGCGCGACGATCCGCGCGAGGCCGAGCTATGGGCGCGCCTGGAGCGGCTCTGTGCCCGTGCCGGCGCGCGCGTGCGCGGCTGCTTTGAATGGAAACTCGGCAACCGCACCGTCAAGGCCAATGCCGCGCTGACCGGATGGGGGCCGACGCGCCGCATCATCGTCAGCGACACCTTGCTGGCCGATTCCCCGCTCGAGGAGATCGAAGCCGTGCTGGCGCACGAGCTCGGCCATCACGTCCATCACGACATCTGGAAGGGCTTGGGCTTTCAGGCCGCCCTCGGCCTGCTTGGCTTCTGGCTGGCGAACCGCGTCTTGACCGCGCTCGCGCCCGGTCTGCACCTGGCCGGTATTGCCGACGTTGCCGGCTTGCCGCTGTTGATCTTGGTCGCGGCCATCCTTTCTCTCTTGCTGCTGCCCGTCGCCAATGGCTTCAGCCGCGCTTTGGAGCGCCGCGCCGACGATTACTCATTTGCCGCCATGGGCGGCGCCGCTCCCCTCGTTGCCGGCCTGGAGCGGCTGGCGGCGCGCAATTTGGCGGAACTGCAGCCGGCGCATTGGAAGGAGTTGCTCTTCTACTCCCATCCCGCCATCGGCACCCGGATCCGCCGCGCCCGCGCCTGGACCGCAAAACGCGTCGCACAAGCGGACACCGGCGTCCCAAAAGCGGACGTTTGACGGCGACAGCATAATCATTAGCGCTGTGTTTCCAGCCGCCACTATGGCGGGCGGCGTGCTCCTCCCCGATTTATGACCGTTTGGATCGGCGAGTTCCGCCAGGCATTCCGCCAATGGCGGCGCGCGCCCGGCTTTGCCATCGCCGTCGTCGCCATATTGGCTTTGGCGATCGGCGCCAATACCGCCATCTTCAGTGTGGTCGATGCGGTCCTGCTTCGCCCGCTTTCCTACCAGGATCCGAGCCGCCTGGTGCTGGTGCAGGAGCGAATCCCGGAGGTCTCGGGAGGTATTGCGGGCGGCTGGCGCGTCTCCGCACCGGATATCGCTCTCTTGCGCCGCGACAATCGCGTTTTTACCGCCGTTGCCAGCGTCACGGGCGACGACTGGGATTTGGCCGGCTCCGGCTTTCCGCCCCAGCGCATCAGCGGTTTTCGCGCCAGCTATAACTTGTTTTCCGTGCTCGGCGTGCAGCCGGTGCTAGGACGCGTTTTCACCCGCCAGGAGGATCTCGGCGCGCAACACGTCGTGCTGCTGAGCTATGGTCTTTGGCAGCAGCGCTTCGCCGGCGATCGCGCCGTCTTGGGCCGTTCGATTCGCCTCGATGATCGGCCCTACACGATTGTCGGCGTCCTCCCCGCCGGCCTCGATCTCCCCGAAGCCCCTTACGCGGGCGAGTCGCCGGTCGGAGTTTGGGTGCCGATGTCGTTTACCAAGGACGAGCTCGGCGATATTGGCGACAACTTCGAATACACCGTCATCGGCCGCCTCAAGCCCGGCGTCACCATGGCGCAAGCCAATGCCAACCTGCTCGCCGTCGCGGCCAACATTCAAAAAACGACCTACCCCAGCGCCGCCCAACTCGGTCAGACCATGACTCTGCAGATGTTGGGCACGCCGCTCAAGGACCTCATCGTCGGCAAGGTGCGGGCTCAGCTTTGGCTTCTGCTCGGCGCCGTGGGCTTGGTGCTGTTGATCGCCTGCGCCAACGTCGCCAACCTGCTGCTCTCGCGCCTCGCCGCCCGCGGCCATGAGCTCGCCATCCGCGCCGCCTTGGGAGCGGGGCGCGGCGCGCTGATTCGCCACGCGCTTATCGAGAGTTGCACGCTGGCGCTGGCGGGCGGCGCGCTGGGACTCGTCGTCGCCGCCTGGGGAGCGCGCGCCTTGGTCGCCCTCGCGCCCGCTACCCTGCAACGCGCCGCCGCTATCGCCCTCGACGGACCGGTGCTGGCCTTCACCGTCGCCGTGGCCCTGCTCACCGGCGTGGCCTTCGGCCTCGCGCCCGCGCTGGCCGGCACTCGCGCCGCGCTCCCCGCGCGCCTGCAAGAGGCGGGCCGGGCATCGAGCTTCGGCCGCCGCCACGCCCGCTTGCGTGCCACTCTGATCGTCGCGGAGGTGGCGTTGTCGCTCGTGCTCCTGGCCGGTGCCGGCTTGCTGCTGCGCAGCTTCGCCAACGTCGTCCAAGTCGCCCCCGGGTTCAGTCTCGAAGATCTCACGTTCGCTCTCGATCCGCCGCAGGCGCGTTATCCCCAGCCCGCCCAGGTCGATACCTTCTATGACGAGCTGGCGCAGCGCCTGCGCGCGCTGCCCGGCGTGACCTTTGTGGCCGCCGCCTCCTCGGCGCCAATGGATACGGGTTGGAATCGCATCTTCGTCATCGAGCATCGTCCGGCGCACGGCATGCCGCTCCTCTGGCACAACCTGGTCGCGGGCGATTACTTCCAGGCCGTGGGCATCCCTCTCATTCGCGGTCGGTTCTTCAATGACGGCGATCGCGCCAAAACCACACCGGTGGTGATCATCAACCAGGCGATGGCGCAGCGCTATTTTCGCGGCCAAAATCCCATCGGCCAGCGCGTGGCGTGGGGCGCGGAGAAAGAGCACGGCCACTGGGAGACGATCGTGGGCGTCGTGGGCAATGTGCGCGAGCGGTCCCTCGATCAAGCCATCTCGCCCCACGCCTATGCGCCTTTCTCGCAGCAGCAGGGGGGCTGGCGCTCCCGGACGATCATCTTGCGCGCCGCCGGCGATCCCGCCGCCCTGGCCGGCGCCGCCCGCGCCATCGTCCACCAGCTCGACCCCGATCTGGCGCTGGCCAACGTCACCACCACGCGCCGCATCGTCGCGACTTCGCTTGCCCCACGCCGCTTCAACACCGGCTTGCTCGCGCTTTTCGCGCTCGCCGCGCTGCTGCTCGCCGCCGCCGGCGTCTATGCGGTGATCTCCTATTCGGTGACGCAGCAAACCCGCGAGATCGGCGTCCGCGTGGCGCTCGGCGCCCGGCCTGCCGACGTGATCCGCATGGTGTTGCGCGACGGCGCGCGCCTCTTGCTCTTCGGCGCCGCCGCCGGGTTCGTCGGCTCGTTTTTCTTGCTGCGCGCGCTCCAGGGCGAACTGTACGGATTGAGCCCCGCCGATCCCTGGAGTTTCCTGCTCGCGCTCCTGGTGCTCGCCGCCGCCGCCCTTGCCGCCTGCTGGCTACCCGCGCGCCGCGCCGCTCGCGTCGATCCCGTCGTTGCCCTCCGTTACGAATAACCCATGAGGCTTCCATCCGGCGCATCCTTCGCTCTTCGTTCGCTCCGCCGTGCGCCGGGCTTTTCCGCCGCCGCCATTCTCACCGTGGCGCTGGGCATCGGCGCCAATACCGCCTTTTTCGCCGTCATTTATGCCGTCCTCTTGCGTCCGCTGCCTTTCCCGCAGCCGCAACAGTTGGTCTATGTCTGGTCCACGGACGCTTCGCGCGGCGTCAAGCAAAATGCCGACTCCTATCCCGATTTCCGCGATTGGCGCCGCCAGGCCGCGCCGGTGTTCAGCGGCCTCTCCGCGATCGGCTTCCACGACTCGGTGTGGACGCTGCAATCCTCGATCAGCAATGCCAGGGCCTTCTCCATCGGCAGCGTCATGCGGTCTAGCGGCCTATCGTGAGCTTCGCAGAACGTCTTTCGGCATCGCAGGCAGCGGAAACGCTGAAGGCCGGACCGCGTGCGTCCGAAGCGTTTGCAGCGGGAATAGGAGCAGTTGTGGCATGTCACTGTGGACCTCTTGCGATCCACAGCCGGTGAGCCGATAACGCGCTTGAGGGTTCATCACGGCTTCGGCTGTGTTGGGTTCAGCCCCGGTGACGGTTCCAGCCGTCGCCGGGGCTTTTTGCTTCCGTTTCATACTCAATCTGTATATTATTAATAAAGAATATATTGTAAAGTAGGCTATTTGCTGATAATATACTGGGTGATGGGGCGGCCATGGCTGCCCAGGAGGGCTGAAAATGCCGAGAGTTCCGATCACCGTCATGGGATTCCGGTGTGAGCGGTGCGGCCATGAATGGATTCCGCGCGGAAGGGAGATGGTCGAGCGCAACCCTGCCGTATGCCCCGCGTGCAAGAGTCCGTACTGGGATCGCCCACGCAGGAAGCAACAACCGATGGTGACCTACGAATCCTTCAGGGATACCGTAAAGCGGGAACTGGAGGCGTCCCGGGCGCCGCTCACGTGGACAGAGATTCGCACGCTCGCGAAGCTACCGGAAAAATTCCCGAACAACCAATGGGTGCGCCGAATGGAAAGGGACATCGGGCTACATCGGAGCAAAGATGGTCACGGGATCATCAAGTGGAGCCTCGCATGACGGGCGATACACTGGGGCCATGCCACAGGCCAATCGCCTCAAGCTGCCTACCGCCACAGTCAAAGAGCAATTCGCAAGCAAGGACGCATGGAACCACGCCCGCTCCGCCGACGGGGCCGATTTTTTTACGTTCGGCTACAGCGCCAGGAAGACGGAGGAAATAATCGTCCTTCTGGTGCAGCACGGCATTCAGACCGTGGTTGACATCCGATATAACCCGGTGAGCATGTACAGGCCAGAATTGAGCAAGCGGAATCTTGCGACAGTGCTGGCGAAGAACGGAATCGGCTACGTCCACATGCCAGAATTTGGAGTGCCGCGGGACATTCGCGCCAAGGCAATCGAGGCCGGGCGCCGGGACGTGATCTGGAACTGGTACGACAAGTATGTGATCGCGCCCCTCGTGACGCTCTACCACTTCCTTAACGCCTATGAACATCCGGTGGCGATGATGTGTACCGAAGTGAACCCCCGCGAGTGCCACCGACATCGCCTGTCGGTGGCCTTGGAAAAAATGGGGCTGACCAGCTTCGATTTGTAAACCATGGCCCGAGAGGAAACTAAGCGTGCGCTGATCGTCGTTCGCACGTACCCCACCCCCGCGAGAAGAGGCATTGAGGTTTCATGTACTGCGGCAGTGACGGACGGGGGCGAATGGCTGAGGCTTTTCCCGGTTCCCTGGAGATTTCTCGAAGAGGACCAGCAATTTAGGCGCTACCAGTGGGTCGAATTGACCGTAACGAAGGCAACAGATCCGCGTCCCGAAAGCTATAAGCTCCGCCAAAACGGCATAAGGATTCTCTCGCCTCCCCTGAGCACCGCTAGGAGATGGAAAGAGAGAAAGCGATACGTTCTCCCGCAAGTGGCACACTGCCTGTGCTGCCTGAAAAAAGAATGCGACGAGAAGGGATTCCCGACTCTGGGGGTTTTCCGCCCGAGGTCAATTGAAGGGCTAGACATTGATTCGGAAAGCGCGAGTTGGACGCCGGCGCAGCTGGCGATCTTAAGGCAGGGACTTCTGTTTAAACAGTCACCCATAACTGAGTTGGAGAAAATCCCATTCAGCTTCAGGTACCGGTTTCACTGCGCGGATGAAACATGCCCGGGTCATCGGTTAATTTGCACGGACTGGGAGATGGGCCAGGCGTACAGGAAGTGGAGAACAGACTACGGAACGCAATGGGAAGAAAAATTTAGGCGGCGTTTCGAGTTCGAAATGATCCACGAGAGGGAGACCCACTTTTACGTTGGAACAGTGCACGCCCACCCACGCACGTGGATCATTGTCGGCCTGTTTTATCCCCCTCCTCCAATTGAGCCGCAAGGTCTCTTCGACGCATGACCCTCTGGCGCCCCGCTCAGGCGAGGCCGCCACCACAGCAACACGGGATTAGGACACTACCGTCAAGCGCGCCTCTGCGCGGTGGCTTTGCCCGTCCCGCCTATAATTGAATTTGATCCAGGCGGGCGGGCAATCGCCCCCGTGCCGCGCGCAGGCGCTGGCGGCGGGGGAGGAAAGTCCGGACTCCACAGGGCGGCGTGCTGGCTAACGGCCAGGGGTGCGGCTTCACAAAGCCGCGTCACGGAGAGTGCCACAGAAAACATACCGCCGCGCCGCAAGGCGCGGTAAGGGTGAAAAGGTGCGGTAAGAGCGCACCGCTCCGCCGGCGACGGCGCGAGGCAGGGAAAACCCCACGCGGAGCAAGACCAAATAGGAGGGGAGTCTCGCCGCAAGGCGAGGCGCGGGCCGGCCCGGTCCGCTAGCACTCTCGGGTAGGTCGCTAGAGGCGGCCAGCAATGGCCGTTCGAGAGGAATGATTGCCGCCCCGCCTTTGCGCGAGGTACAGAATCCGGCTTATAGCCCGCCTGGACCAAACTTCACGGCCACCGCGCCGCGTTCCCAGCACGAAATGTCCACGCAAGTGATTCGCCCCGCCCGCAATCTCGCCGGTTCGGTGCGGCCGCCCGGCGATAAATCCATCTCCCATCGCTGCGGCATGCTGGGCGCTCTCGCCACCGGCACGTCGCGCTTCACTAACTTCTCGACCGGCGCGGACTGTGCCTCCACGCTCGCTTGTATGCAAGCCCTAGGCGCGCGCGTGGAGCGCTCGAACGATGCCGTCACCGTCACCGGCGTCGGACTACGAGGCTTGCGCCCCCCAGCCGCCCCGCTCGATGCCGGCAACTCCGGCTCCACGATTCGCATGCTCTCCGGCATCCTGGCCGCCCAAAGCTTTGCCTCCACCATCGCCGGCGACGCCTCGCTGGCGCGCCGGCCGATGCAGCGCATCATGGAACCCTTGCGCCAGATGGGCGCGCTCATTGACTCCGCTGCCAGCGGCCGCCCGCCGTTGCAATTCGCGCCCGTTCCTCGTGGCCTGCACGGCATCGAGTACGCCCTGCCGGTCGCCAGCGCCCAGGTCAAATCCGCCGTGCTGTTGGCCGGCCTCTTTGCCCAGGGAGCGACCGTGGTCGTCGAGCCGCTGCCTACCCGCGATCACACCGAGATCCTGCTGCGTCAGTGCGGCGTGCCCGTAGTCGCGCGCGGCGGGCGCATCGAACTGCGCGGTCCGGCCGCCGAGCTGCGCCCGCTCGAGATCGCCATTCCCGGTGATCCCAGTTCGGCGGCATTTTTTCTCTGCGCCGCGGCCATGTTTCCCGAAGCCACGCTGGTCGTCGGGGGGATCAGCCTGAATCCCCGCCGCGCCGCCTTGCTCGACGTCTTGCGCCGCCTCGGCGCCCGCGTCGGCATCGTGGAGATCGCCGAGGCCGGCGGCGAGTTGACCGGCAGCCTTAGCGTTGCCGGCCCTGCCGCCGGCACTCTGCGCGGCACCCGCATTGAGGGCCCCGAAACCGTGGCCTTGATCGATGAAATCCCGGTGCTGGCCGTGCTCGCCACCGCTTGCGGAGGCGGCATCCACTTCGCCGATGCCGGCGAATTGCGTGTCAAGGAGAGCGACCGCATCGCCAGCATCGCCGCCAACCTGCGCCGCATGGGCGCGGTCTGCGAGGAGCGCCCCAACGGTCTCGTTGTGCCCGGTCCGCAGCCGTTGCATGGTGCCGCGCTCGAAAGCTACGGCGATCACCGCATCGCCATGGCCTTCGCCGTCGCTGGCCTCATCGCCGATGCCCCCGTGGAGATCGCCGATGCCGGCTGCGCCTCCATTTCCTATCCGGAGTTCTACGCCACCCTGGAGCGCATCGCCGAGCGTTAGCGCTGTTGCCGGCCGCGCCGTTAAGCCGCGCGCTCGCCGCTGATGGGCGGAAACGCCTCGTCCACCGCCTCCGGCCCGCAGCTCGCCAGAAACTCCGCCATCCCTTGCTCCTCCCGCCGGATGCGGTCGAAGAGGGGCGCGTGGTCGGAGTGGCCGAGATTGCGCGCGATCTGCGCCAAGACAAGATAGAGGGCCGCCTCGAACTCCTCGACCGAATAGTCGGCCAGCGTTTGCGAAAGCGCCTTGTCTTCCTTCTCGCCTTCGAGCGCCGACTTGACCGTGCCGATCAGTCCGGGGCTGATCGGAGATTGCACGGAAGCCTTGCCGCTCGTGGGTTGCCCCCCCAAGGACTGGATCACGCCGCGCACCGTTTCCCGGTGCTCGATGGTTTCCCCTCGGTGCTGTTCGACGCGCTCCTTGATCTTCGGCGAGTTGATTTCCTGAGCCCGCTTCTCGAGATGGTCCACCAGTGCGCTTTCCATCGCCAGCGCGCGGTTGAGGTGCAGTAAATACCGGTCTTGCTCGGTTGAAGGCATACAAGTCTCCTGCCGCCCGCGGCGGCGGGCCGGCATCTCCTTCCTGATGCCGCTTCCTAAATGGGCGTTGCGCCCGCTAGGCGGCTAGACTAGAAACAGGAGTGCGCCATGGCGGAAGAACCCGCGCGCAAGCAGCAAGAGAAATCAAGGGATGAGCCTGAGCCGGCCGCGCCGCTCGATTGGGACGACGTGGTGGCGGAAAGCTTTCCCGCCAGCGATCCGCCCCCCGGCCCCATTCGCGTCGGGCCGCCTCGCCGCCAAGCCGCCTGATCCTTCCGGCGGCCTAGTCCTCTAGTAGACGCCGACGGTGCCGCGCACCGACTCCAACAACACGTGCGAACTGTAGCCGACGCCGTCCTTGAATACCAATTGCACCTTCTCGATATCCGCGATCTTGGCCGCCGGATTGCCGGCAATCACGACCAAATCGGCGGCTTTGCCCACCGCGATCGTGCCGAGGCGGTCCTGTTCGTGGAGAAAAACGGCGCCGTTTTCGCTGGCAATGTGAATCGCCTCGGTCGGCGTAAATCCGCCCTCGACCAGCAACTCCACCTCGCGCTGATCGCCGAAACCAGCCAGATCGCCGCCGTAACCGGTCGGATCCTCGCCGGCCAGCAATAAGCCGCCTGCGGCCACGAAGTCGCGCTCGAACTCCATCTCTTTTTTCAACAGCGTCGGCCAGGGTGAATCCGTTTCCGCGCCGATCTGCGCCCGCCGCGCCAAATAAGCCACCCGCGCCTGTGGTGACATCGCCGCCAGCACGCGCTCCTCGAGCGGCGGCCGGTTAGGCACGAAGGTCTCGAAAACCGGCAATGTGGAGGTCACCGCCACGTGATGCTCCACCAAGTCTCGAATCGTCTTCTGCACCGCCGCCCCGCCCACGTCGATCTTGGCCAGCGTCCGCGCCGTCTCTGCCTGTGTGGGGCAGGAGTCCGGCCGCTTATCCGGGTCGAACTCGGTATCGACCATCAGCCCGTGTTCGAGGTCGTCGATCCCCAGCGCGGCGGCCTCTTGAAAGCCGATCGAGCAGAGGTGCCCGGTGATCGTCAGCCCGTGGCGATGCGCCTCGCGCACCGCAGCCGCCAATTCGGCCCGCGTGATGTGCATGTACGCCTTGAAGGAGGTAACGCATTCGTCGGCCCAGTAATTCACGGTTTGCGTGGCGTCGGCGGGGCCGCGCAGCGCGTGCATTTGCAGCGTGAAGGCGCCCGGCCCCTCGAGATACGGCCCGGTGACATGCAGTTTAGGTCCCGGAACCAGGCCGCGATCGATCCATTGCTTCAGTTCCAGGTCGGCGTAAGGCTCGATGCTGCCGGTCGTGCGCAGCGAGGTTACGCCGCTGGCCAAATACAACCGCGGGAAGCTGTAGGCCTGCTCGTTATAGAGCGGCGCCAGCCGGCCGGCGGGATAGAACATGTGGTCGTGCATGCCCACCAGCCCCGGAATCACCGTCACGCCTTGCAACTCGAGCACTTGGGCGCCGCTCGGCACGCGGACCGCGGCGCTGGGGCCGGCGGCCGCGATTTTGCCGCCGCGCAGCACGATCGTCTGGTCCTCGCGCGGAGCCGCGCCGGTGCCGTCAATCACCCGCACGTGTTCGAGTGCCACGACCGGCGCCGTAACCGTGACGTATTGGCGCACCGCCGGCGAGAGCGGCGGCATCGCCTGCGCCAGTGCCAACGCTGCCGTGCCGGCCAAAATCGCGCCGATCCTCGCGATGGTCTTCGGCATTGTGCTCCCGCTCCCCCTGTTTGGGCGAATTGACGGCATTCGGCGCGGCCTAGATCCTGCCAAGGCCGGGATCTGCATGCGCCGCTTCACCCGTTCCTTGCTCCTCTTCTGCTGCGTCGCGGCCTATGCCGCCGCCCAGCAGGCGCCGCCGCCCATCGAGCATACTCCCGAACCTCTGGCGCCGGCTCGCCTTGCGCCCGGCGATCTAGTGGACGTCACCGTTTTTCAGACCCCCGAGCTCGCCACCATCGCCCGCCTCGACGACCGTGGCGCGCTGCGCATGCCCATCGTCGGCGCCGTGCCGCTTGCCGGCGATACCGTCGATGAAGCCGAAGGCGCGATTGCCAGCCGCTTGCGCTTGAGCGGCTATCTGCTCGCGCCGCAAGTGCAGTTGCTCGTTCGCCAGTATGCCGGCGTGCCGGTGACCGTGCTGGGCGCCGTGCGCAGCCCCGGCGTTTACTATGCCCGCCAGGATCGCGGCCTGTTGGCGGTGCTGGCGCAAGCCGGCGGCTTTGCCTCCGAGGCCGGTGAAGCCGTGCTCGTGACGCACGCTGCCGCCGCTGGCGCGGCGCCCAAGCGCGTGAGCATCAGCCTGCCTGCCCTGGCCCGCGGCCAGGCCGATCCCGATCTCACGCTGCGCGCCGGCGACGTGGTGCGCGTGCTGCCCGCGGCGGAGATCTACGTTGGCGGCCAGGTGCGCCTGCCCGGGCGCTTTACTCTGCCGGCTGGCGGCCTGACCCTGCTCGAGGCGCTCAGCATGGCCGGCGGAATCAAAAGCGGCGCCGGCCAGAGCCGTACCTGGATTGTCCACGTCGGCCAAGACGGGCGGCGCGTTCCCGTCTTCGTCAACTTGGGCCGCATTCGCGCCGCCCGCGCCTCCGATCCGGTGTTGCGCCCCTACGATTTTGTGTACGTGCCGGCCAATCTCGCCAAGCTCAGCCTCTTGCGCGGCGGCGAGGTGGCTCTCGCCGCCAGCATGACGATTTTTACCGGCTTGATCATCTTTCACTAGTCTTCCACTCGGCCCGGCTTTCCCCGCCATGAACTTTCCCCCCGAGTTCTCTCCGCCCGCTTGGACCGACGCCCTGGCGCGGGCGCGGCAATGGTCGCGACGCCATGGCTGGCGTCTGGGGTTGGCGCTAGGCGGAACCGTGCTGGCGGCGGTGGCGTGGACCCTTGTTGCGCCTCCCGTTTACCGCTCCCAGGCGCTGCTCCGCGTCGGCGACTGGCTTCCGCCAGTCGAGGCCCAGCCGCCTCCACAACGCGATGACGAGCCAGCCGCCGTCGCCGAGCAACTCTTGCGCAGTCCACAACTGGCGCAGCCCGTCGTCCGCCAATTGGATTTGGCGCGTGATCCCGACTTCGTCGTATCGGCGCGGCCGGCGCCCGCATCGCGCGGCGCGACCAGCGATGATCCCTTGACCGAGCGGCTGCTGCGGCGCATCCGCGTCAGCCGCAGTCCGGGCGGCAATCTCATCGTGGTCAGCGCCGAGGATCATCATCCCGCCGTGGCCGCCGCCCTCGTCAATGCCCTCGTCGCCGAGTTGCGGCGGCAAATGGCGGCCGCGCAACAACGCGATGTCGCCAGTGGCGAGGCTTTCTTGGACGGCCGCATCGCGCAAGCGCACGGCGCCTGGCGCGCCGCTCAAGACGCCCTCTTGCGCTTTCGTCTCGCCCATCCCGCCGGTGCCGCTGGTCCCGAGCTGAGCGCCGCCATGGCGCGGCTCCAGGCCTTGGCCGAGGCCACGACCCGCGCCGAAATCGATCTCTGGCGGCAACAGGGCGATGAAGCTGCCGGGCAACCGCCAGGCCGGGCCGCGGCTATGCGGGCCGCCGGCGTCCAGTTGAGCGCCGATGAGCAGCGGCCCTGGGACCAGCTACGCCTCCGCCGCGCCGACTTGGCTGCCGATGTCAGCCGCCTCGCCTCTCAATACGGGCCCGCCGCGCTGCCCTTGGTGCAGGCGCGCCGCGCCCTGGCCAGCGTGGATGACAGTTTGGCGCGCTATGGCCGCCTTACCCTCGCTGGACACGGTGTCTCCGCGCGCGCCGATCGCTGGCAGCTGCGCCGCTTGCATGCGGCCATCGCTCAAGAGCAAGCCCGGCTTTCCGCCAACCAGCGCGACTCCGCCCAGGACAATCTGCTCGCTGCTGCCGCCGACGGCCAAAAGACTCTCTATGAAAATCTCTGGCAGCAGCGACAGAAGATGGCCGTGACCGCCGGTCTCCTGCGTAATCCCGTGCAGGTGCTGGCGCCCGCCCGCATTAGCCTCCGTCCCTTTCGCCCGCGCTGGTCCGTGAATCTGGGCTTGGGGCTGCTCGTCGGCCTGCTCTTGGGCGGGGCGCTGGTCGCCGCCGCCGATCTGCGTTCCGCGGATCGCGTCGGGCCCGCCACGCTCGCCGCCTTGCGCCTGCCCTTGCTCGCCACCCTGCCGGCGGTGGCCGAGCCGCGCCACGGCGCGCCTCGCAAGCCCCCGCTCTTGCGCGTGCGCCTCGTCTTGCCCAGGCGCCGTTCGCCTTGCGCCACGCCGCCCGCCGAGTGCGCCCGGCCGCTGGGGTCGGCGCCATGGGAGATGCTGCCCGTCGCCCTGCGCCGCGCCCTCGACGGCCTCGTCGTCTCCCTCTTGCTCGGCGCCGGCGAAAATACCGCCGCCGTCCTCCTCGCCAGCCCCGGTCCGGGCGAGGGCAAGACCACCGTGGCGCTATGGTTGGCGCGCGCCTTGGTCGAAGCCGGCTCACGCGTCTTGCTCGTCGATTGCCACGGCGCCTCGCCGGCGTTGAGCCTGGCCCTCGCGCGCCATCCCGGCCCCGGCCTGGCCGAATATTTGGCCGGCGAGTGCGGCACGGACTCTTTGCTGGCCGCCGCTGCGCGCGCCGATGGCGCTCCCGCTCTCGTTCCCGCTGGCCGCTCTGATGGCCTGTTCGCCGCCGCCCTCGCCGGCCCCTCCCTGCGCCGCCTCATCGTCGAGGCGCGCCGCCGCTTCGATTGGATCTTGCTCGACGCTGGCTCCCTGCTTTCATCGCCGGCGGCCTGTTTGCTCGCTGCCCAAGCCGATGCTACGCTCTTGATCGCCGCCGCCGGCAGGTCCCACGCCGCTCAGCTCGCGCAGGCTGAACTAGCGTTGCGCCAGGCTGGTGCCTCGGTGCTCGGCGCCGTCTTGAACTCCGCCGCCGCTCCGTCCGCCTGGTCCCTGCCTGCGTTTCCCCCGGCTCCTTCCGCGTTGCCGGCCTCCGCCGCGCCCCGGCGCGCCCGCGCCGCCGCCGTCTAACGCGCCCCAACACTGCCCGCCCCTGATCCCTTACCCGTGTTACCATCGCCCGCCGAGGAGCCCCTTCTCATGCGCGTTCGACTGTCGTGGGCGGCATTGCTGCTGGCCTGCCTGCCGTTAGCTTTGTCGGCGCAACTGCCGCCGGCCCAACAGATCGCTATCGCGACGATCGCCGATCGCGTGCTCGCCGAGACCGGCGCGCCCAGCGTCTCGCTGGCGGTGCTCAAGGACGGCCGCATCTCCGCTTTCGCCTTCGGCCGTGCCCGCCTTGCGCCGCCGCGCGCCGCCGCTCCCGCGATGCGCTACAAGATCGGCTCGGTCAGCAAGCAGTTCATGGCTGCATCGTTGGTGCTGCTGGCCGGCGAGCGCCGCCTCTCTCTCGCCGATCCGGTTGGCAAATACCTGCCCGGCCTAACCCGCGCCGGCGATGTCACCATCCGCGAGTTGCTGACCCATACCTCCGGCTACCAGGACTACTACCCGCTCGATTACGTCGCGCCTTTCATGCTGCGGCCGATCACCGCCCAAGGCATCCTCGATCGTTGGGCCAAGAAGCCGCTCGACTTCACTCCCGGCACGCGCTGGCAATACAGCAACACCAACTACGTCATCGCCGGGAAAATTCTCGAAAAGGTCACCGGCGCGCCCTTTTACGACTTCCTCCGCCGGCGCATCTTTCAGCCGCTCGGCATGACCAGCGTCGTCAACTTGGATGACGAGCCGCTCGGCGCCGGCAACCCCGTCGGTTACACGCGCTTTGGCCTGGGCCCGTGGCGGCGGGCGCCGGAAGAAGGCCGCGGTTGGCTCTTCGCCGCCGGCGAGCTGGCCATGAACGCCGCCGACCTCGCCCGCTGGGATCGAGGGCTGATCGAAGGCCAGATCCTCTCGCCGGCGGAGCTGCGCCAGTTCATCACCCCCGCCACGCTCGCCAATGGCGCCCCAACCGGCTACGCCTTGGGCGTTGATGTCGCCAACGACGGCGGGTTTCCCCTCCTCTCGCACGCCGGTGCCGTCTCGGGCTTCGTCAGCTATAACGCCGTCTGGCTCGACCAAGGTCTGGCCGTTGCCGCCTTCACCAACGCCGACAGCTCGCCGGCGCCGGGGCTTGTCGCGCGCCGCGTGGGCGAGATGCTGCTTCGCCAGCAAGATCCCGCCGCCGCGCTGCAACTGCGCCTGGTCGAGCGCGTCTTTGCCGCCTTGCAGCAGGGCCGCCTCGATCGTTCGCTCTTCTCCGCCGACGCCAACGCCTTCTTTGCCCCCCAAGTCCTCGCCGATGCGCGCGCTAGCCTCGCCCAGCTCGGCCAGTGGCGCAGCTTCATCCCAACCGGCGTCCAACTGCGAGGCGGCATGACCTATCGCCATTACCGCATCGACTTCGCCTCCGGCCGCTCGCTGCGCCTCTCGACCTTCACCCTCGCCGACGGCCGGCTCGAGCAGTACTTGATTCAATAGCCAACGTCTCAGTCGAAAGTGGCATCTGATCCCTTATGGGCCCAGTGTCTCGCCGCGCAACTCGCCGGCTCGTTGTAGTGCCAACCGTCGAGTCAGTCCATGTCGCGGCCCGTCCTCACCCCGACGTCTTTGTGTCTCATGCCGTCTCGCGCGCTAAGTCCATGCCCGCCAATGGCCGCTCCCCCCGAACGGGCGGGCGAAACCGCCCGCCAACCGGCGCAAATGAGACAAACTTTTCGCTTTTGCGCCAGGTCGTCGGGGTCGCATCGCGTAGTGCCTGGGCTCCCGGCAACGCCGCCCTAGAGCATCCAAAAGACCGTGGCGCCGATCCTGATTGGCACGTCCGGCTTCTCTTACCCTCATTGGCGGCATGGCGTCTTCTATCCCGAGCATTGGCCCGCGAGCCGCGAGCTCGAGTTCTACGCCGGCGCCTTCGCCACCGTCGAGCTGAACAACCCCTTTTATCGCTTGCCCTCGACGGCGGCTTTCGCCCGCTGGCGGCAAGTCACGCCGCCCAACTTTTGCTTCTCCGTCAAGGCCAGCCGCTACATCACCCACGTCAAGCGACTGCATGCCGCCGCGCCGGCGTTGCGGCTCTTTCTGGCTCGCGCCGGCCGCCTCGGGCCCAAGCTCGGTCCGGTCTTGTTTCAGTTCCCCGCCGCCTGGCGCCTGAACCTCGAGCGGCTGGAGGAGTTCCTGCCGCGCTTGCCGCGGCAGCGGCAATACGCCTTCGAGTTTCGCCACCCCAGTTGGTTCGTGCCCGCGGTCGCCGATCGGCTGCGGAACTATGGCGCGGCCTGGTGCCATGCCGTTCACCCCGACTTGCCGCCACCGCTCGAAGTCGTCACCGCCCCGTTTACTTACATCCGCTTTCATGCCGGCCGGGGCGAGGGCGGAAATTTCACCGCCGCCGAGTTGCGCCCCTGGGCGCGCCGCATCGCCGGCTATGCCCGCGCCGGCGTTGCCGTCTATGCGTACTTCAACAACGATTGGCGCGGCTTTGCCCTCGCCGACGCGCGCCAATTGCTCGCCTTCGCCCCGCCCACCTCATCGTTGCGCCGCTCCGCCGGCGCAGTACCATCGAGAATAAGGAGGCATTTACCATGAATCTGCGACAAGCGGGGGCGATCACCATCGGAACCATGGGAGCAACGGGCATCGCGGCGGCGGCGGGCGTCGTGGTCGCTTACCGGAGTTGGCGCCGGCGCGCGGGCGGATACTCGCTGCGTGAACGCACCGTGCTCGTCACCGGCGGCACGCGCGGCTTGGGCTTCGCCCTGGCTCGCGAGTTCCTGGCCCAAGGCGCGCGCCTTGCTCTATGCTCCCGCAGCCAAGCCGAGTGTGATTCGGCGCGGGCCAAACTCTCCGGCCTGGGCGAGGTCTTCACTTACGTCTGCGACTTGCGCCAGCCCGCCGAAATCGACGCGCTGGCCACCGCCATACGCCAGCGCTTCGGCTTTCTCGACGTGCTTGTCAATAACGCCGGCGTGATGCAAGTCGGCCCCTGGGAGCAAATGACCGAGTCCGAATACGCCGAGGCGCTCGATGTCCACCTCTGGGCGCCGCTCCGCCTGTCGCGGCATTTCTTTCCCTCCATGCAGGGCCGGGGCCAAGGCCGCATCGTCAATATCAGCTCGATCGGCGGCCTGGTGCCGGTGCCTCACATGCTGCCCTACACGCTCAGCAAGTTCGCCCTCAGCGGCTTCAGCGAGGGGCTGCGCGCCGAGGCCTATCGCCATGGCGTGCGCGTCACCCTGATCTGTCCCTGGCTCACGCGCACCGGCTCGCAAGAAAACGCCAATTTTCGCGGCGATTACCGGCGGGAGTTCGCCTGGTTCGCCGCCAGCGGCTCTTCGCCGCTCGTCGCCCAGAGCCCTGAGCACGCCGCCCGCCAGATCGTTGCCGCCTGCCGGCGCGGGCAGGCGCGGCTGGTGCTGGGCCTGCCGGGCAAAGTGGCGGCGCTGCTGCATGGCGTCGCTCCCGGGCTCGCCACCGACCTCATGGCCCAAGTCAATCGCTTGCTTCCCGCTGCCCGCCCGCAACCCGAACCGGCACGTTCGGGCGGCGAGAGCTATGGACGCGTTGCCGCCAAGCTGCTCCGCCCCCGCATCCGCCGCGATCAGGCGCGCTACAACCAGCCGGCGGCCTAGCCGCCCGCTACGCTTGCCGCGCGCCGAGCGCCGGTGCCGGCTCTTGCGGCGCGGGCGGCGGCGCGCCGGCGCTGAGGTAAAAGTGCACGGCGGGGGTCACGATCAGGCTCAGCACCATCGAGATCAAGATGCCGCCGATCACCGCGATCGCCAGCGGTTGCAGCATCTGCGAGCCGGCGCCCCAGCCCAGCGCCAGCGGGAACATGCCCGCCACCGCCGCCATTGCCGTCATCACGATGGGGCGCAGTCGCCGCCGCCCCGCCTGCACGATGGCGGTGAACGCGTCCTCGCCCTGGCGCCGGTATTTCTGATCCGCGTCGAGCAGCAAGATGCCGTTCTTGGCGACGATGCCGACCACCATGATCAGCCCCATGAACGAGGCGATGTTGAAGCTCACGCGCGTGATAAACAGCGCGAACAGCACGCCCGAAGTCGAGAGCAATGCGCTGGCCAGAATCGCCAGCGGCGCCGACCAGTCGCCGAATTCGAACAGCAGCACCAGAAACACCAGCACGATGCCGGCGATCAGCACCGTCAGCAAATCGCGGAACGACTGCTGCTGGCGGGCGTACTGGCCGCCGTACTCGACGCGGATGCCCGGCGGCAGGTGCATGCCGGCCACCGCTTGCCGCACGCTCGCCATGCCGCTGCCGAGATCTTGGTTCTCGAGCCGTGCCGTCACCATGACGTAGGTCTGAAGATTCTGTTGCAAAATCTCCGTCTGCGGCGGCAGCTCCTCGATCGTCGCCAGCGAGCCGAGCGTGGCGGTGTGGCCGCTGGCGCTGGTCAGCAGCGTGTTTTGCATGGCCTCGAGCGACGCCCGCTGGCTGGCGGGGAAGCGCACGCGAATCGTGTAGGCGCGGTTGTCGACGATGACCGGCGTCGCGGCCGGCATGCCTTGCAAGATGGCGGCGGCGTCGGTCGCGACTTCATCCGGGGTGAAGCCGGCGCGGGCGGCGCGCACCGGATCGACGTGGAACTCCACCGCCGGGCCGCTGATGGTGTTGTCCACGCCATTCTCGACGTCCACGATGTGATGGCCCGGAATGCTGGCGATGGCATCGGCCACCCGCGGCGCCCAGGTGTTCAACAGGGCCACGTCCGGCGAAAACAGCCGAATCTCGATCGGCTGGGCGGCGTTGGTCAGGTCGCCGATCATGTCTTGCAGCAGCTGGATGAATTCGACGTCCACGCCCGGCTCCTGCTGCGTGATCTCGCGCCGCGCCTGGGCGATGATGGCGTCGATGCCGCGCGAGCGATGCTGCTTGAGTTTGACCGAGATGTCGCCCGTGTTGGCCTCGGTTACGGTGGCGAATCCCAGTTGCAGGCCGGTGCGGCGTGTCGTGTTCTCGACTTCCGGAATCGAGTGCAGGATGCGAACGATGTGGTTGAGGACGCGGTTGGTCTCGGCGAGCGAGCTGCCGGCCGGCATGACGTAGTCGAGCGTAAAGGCGCCTTCATCCATTTTCGGCAGCAGATCGGAGCCCAGATTCTTGTAGCACAGGATCGAAACCGCGATCAGCAGGCCGCTGCCCAGCGCCAGCCACTTCGGCTTGCGCAGAGCGGGAATCAGCCAGCCCTCGTAATACTTCACCACCCGGCCGAAAACCCCCTGCGCCTCCAGCTCTTGCAGCATCAGCGTATCGCCGGCCTGCTCTTCTTCGCTGTCCGGCCGGTCGGCGCCGCGCTTGATGAACGACTGGCTGAGCGTCGGCGTCCAAGTCAGCGCCAGGGCCAGCGAGGTGAGCAGCGCCACCGACATGGTGATCGCCAGCGCGCGGAAGAACGAGCCGGTCACGCCGGTAATCGCGATCAGCGGCACGAACACCACGATCGGCGTCAGTGTCGAGCCGACCAAAGCGACGCCGATTTCGCGAATCGCCGACTGGATCGCCCGCCAGCGACCCTCGCCGGCGTCGCGATGCAACACGATGTTTTCGACCACCACGATGGCATCGTCGATGACCAAGCCGACGGCCGCCGCCAATCCGCCCAAGGTCATCAAATTGAACGTCTGGCCGAGAACCTTCAGGAAGATGAACGTGATCAGGATCGTGACCGGAATCACCAGCCCGGCCACGATCGAGGTGCCCCAGTCGCGCAGAAACAGCACCATTACGATCGAGGCCAGAATCAGCCCGATCAGGATCGCATCCCGCACGCTGCCGATCGACTGGCCGACCAGCAGCGATTGATCGTAAAACGGCTGGATTTCCACACCGGGCGGCAGCGTGCCCTGCAACTGGCGGATCTTGGCGTGGATCGCGCTGCCCACCGCCATGATGTTGCTGCCCGGCTGGCGGTTGATGTTGAGCAGCACCGCCGGCTGCCCGTTGGCGGTGACCACGGTATAGACCGGCTTCACCGACGGCGCCACCGTCGCCACGTCGCCGATGCGCACCGGCGCGCCCTCCGGCGTGGTCTTGATCGCGATGTTGGCGATCTCCTCGGGCGTGCGTACTTGCCCGCTCACCAGCCCCAAATAGAGCTGATGGTTCTGCTCCAGCAAGCCCGGGGATTGGATGGTGTTGGCGGTCGCGACCGCATTGAGAATATCCGGCACGGTCACTTTTGCGGCGAGCAGCTTGGCCGGATCGGGCGCGATCTCGAACTCCGGGATTTCTCCGCCCTGCACGATCACCGTCGCCACGCCATCGAGACGGTTCAGCTGCGGCGCGAGATCGTAGGTGGCCAGCTGCCAAAGCCGGGTTTGCGGTACCGTCCGCGAAGTCAGGCTGTAGCCGAACACCATGTAGGACGAAAACCGCAGGCGCGTGGCGGTTACCACCGCCGTGGGCGGCAGGGCGGCTTGCGCCCGCGCCAGCGCCGCGTTGACGCGCTGCAGGGTCTGGAACATATCCACGTTCCAGTTGAAAAACAGGTCCACCTCGTCCGAGCCGCGGCTGGTGACGGACTGCACCATGTGCAAGCCGGGCACGCTGCTGACTGCCTCTTCGATCGGCCGCGTAATCGTGACCAGCATTTGGTCGATCGGCATCACGCCGTTGTCCACGCCGATGACGATGTGGGGAAAGTTGGTGGCCGGAAAGACGGCGATGGGAATGGTGAACGCGACATAGCCGCCCACCAGCGCCAGCGCCACCACCAGGAAAATCACCGATCGCGTGTGGCGCGCCAACCAGGAGCGCGGGGCGGGGGAAGCGGAATGGCTCGAATGCGGCATGCGGCCAGTCGAAGTTAGGACGCGGCGGGGGCGACGCGGACCGCCGTGCCGTCATCCAGCCCGTAAGCGCCGGTGGTGATGACTTCCTCGCCCGCTTGCAATCCCTTGGTGATCTGCGCCAGCCCGGCGGCGCGCGCGCCTACCGTCACCGCCCGCGCGTGTGCCTTGTGATCCGCCCCGATCACCATCACCGACGTGCTGCCGTCGGCGGCGGTGAGCAAGGCGGAAGCGGGTACCACCAAGGCGTCGGGCAGCGTTGCGACCCGAATGGTCAAATGCACGTTGGCGCCGGGACGCAGTCGATCTCCGGGGTTCTTGGCTTGCGCCCAAACCTGCACCGTGGTGCTGCTGGGGTCGAGCGCCGGGCTCACCAGCGTGATCCGCGCCGGCACCCGCCCGCCGTTCTCGGGCGCCAGCGTAACTGCGTCGCCCACTCTCACCTGCGCTGCATCTTTTTGCGGCAGATGTGCGCGCGCCACCACCTGCGAGATATCCATAATCGTCATCAGCGGCGTGCTCGGCGTGGCCAGTTCGCCGGGATAAACAGGGCGCTCGGCGACCACCCCGGCAAAAGGGCTGCGAATGATCGAGTAATTGAGCTGCGCCTCCGCCGCCTGGTAGTGGGCGCGCGCCGCCGTCAGCTGTCCCTGGGCGGCTTCGCGCTGCTGGTTGGCGCCGCCTTTTTGCAGCGCTTCGTATTGCTGCTCGGCGATGCGCTCCGCCGCTTGCGCCTGTACGTAGGCCACCTGCGCCTGGTCGAGGTCGAGTCGCGGCAGCGCCCCCTGCGCGTAGAGCTTCTGGCGGCTCTCGTAGGTGCGGCGCGCCGCCCGCAAAGCCTGCTGCGCGCTGGCCAGATCGAGTTGCGCCTTCCGCACCGCCTGCGGCACCGAGGCCTGCATGGCGATCTGATATTGCGCTTCCGCCTGCTGCAAGGCGCCCTTCGCCTCCAGGGCGGCGGCGGCCAGGTCGCGGTTCTCCAGCGCCGCCACTTCCTCGCCGGCGCGCACGCGATCCCCGCGCTGCACGAAAAAGCGCGCCACCGGCGCCGTGATCTTGGGTGTCAGTACGGCTTGGTGCAGGGGATAGAGCAGCGCCTCGTTCGTGATCGTCTCGGTCAAGGTCTGGCGATGCGCCGTGGCCGCTTGCACGGTAACGACCGGCGTGATGTTGGGCGCTGGCGAGCTGCAGCCGGCCAGCACGAAACCGAGCAGCGCGCCGGCGGCCAGGAGCGGTTTTGACAATTTCGAGCGCATCACCAAGTTCCCGTCACGGTTTGCAAATTGGCCAAGGCGGCGTGATAGCGAGCCTGGCCGTCGGCCAGCGCGTCGCGCGCCTGGATCAGCGCGTTCTGCGCGTCCACGACTTCGAGCGCCGTGGCCAAACCCGCCTGGTAGCGCAGGTTCGTCAGGCGCAGGCTTTCCGCCGCCATCCGCGAGGATAGGTCGAGCGAGTCGAGCGCCGCGCTCGCGGTGCTGGCCTCGGCATAGAAGGCGCGCAGATCGGCCAACAGCTTGCGTTGCGCATAGGTCAGCTGCGCTTGCGCCAGGTGGCGGCGCAGTTGCGCTTGGTGAACCTTGCTTCCCGTCGCGCCCCAATTCCAGACGGGGATCGCCAGCGTGGCCTGGGCCGAATAGCCGAGGTTGGGGATGTTCCCCAGACGGCCGGGAATGATGCCGTCTTCGGTGGCGAAGTGATCGGCGTCGATCCCGTACCAGTAATCGAGGCTCAAAGCCGGCAAATAGCCGGCTCGCGCCACCCCCACGTCTGCCTGCGCTTGGCGCAGCGCCGCCTGCGCCGCGCGCAGATCGGGGTTGGCGCTCGCCGCCAGCCCGCTGGCGCGAGCGAAACTGGGCAAGGGCGGGGCCGCGGCCAGATCGTCTTGCAGCTTGAAATTTTCGTCGAATTTCGGCGACAGCAGCACGGCCAAGTTCAAGCGCGCCTGCTCTTGCGCCAGCGCGGCTTGCTGCTGCGCGCGCTGTTGGCTTTGCAGTTGCAACTGCGCCTTGAGCACGTCCGCCTGCGCGACTTCGCCGCCCTGCTGCAGCTTCTGGCTCAAGGCCACGAACTTTTCCGCCTCGCCGACGGCTTGCGTCGCGGCGGCTGCCTTGCGATCGGCGGCCAGCAGGGCGTAATAGTCGGCGGTCACCGTTGCGTTCAGGCCGCGGGCGGCGATTTCCAGTTGCGCTTGCGCCAGCGCCTCGCCCGCCCGGGCGCGGCTCAGTCCGGCCAGGGCGCTGCCGGAATAAAGCTCCTGGTGGATCTGGCCCTGGCTGGTGTATTCGTGCACGGCGTTGTTGGCGATGTAGCGCGGCGTCGGTGTGTCCGTGCCGCCCTGAGTGTAAAGATACGAGTTGTTGTAAGTGACCGTGGGCAGCAGCGCATCGCGCGCCAAATTGCGGTCTTCCCGCGCCACGCCCAGCGCGGCGGCGGCGGCTTGGAACTGCGGGCTGTTGGCGCGCGCCAGACGCAGCGCATCCGCCAGATTGATGGTGCGGGGCGCTTGCCCCGGCGCCGGCACGGCGAGCAACAGCGACAGAGCAGCACAGCACAAACGCAGTGACTTGGGCATGGGATGAACCGACCGGCCGTCCATCAGGTTGGCCTGGCCGGGCTGAACGTTAGCTTAATGCGCGGGCGGGGCGGTACGCTGGGAGTCGGCATGGCCTTCGCGGTCGTCTATTCCTCCGGCTATCGCCTCGACTTGGGCCCGCACGTCTTTCCCGGCGACAAATACGAGCGCGCCTACGACCAACTCGCCGCCCAGGGCGTTTTGGTTCAGGCCCGCCGGGAGACGCCGCTGCCCGCCGGCCGGGCTGCATTGGAGTTGGTGCATCGACGCGATTGGGTCGATCGCTTGTTGAACTGCCGCTTGGCGCCCACGGAACTGCTGCGGCTCGAAATCCCCTGGACCGCCGACATACGCGACGCGTTCTTGTTGCACGTCGGCGGCTCGCTGCGCGCCGCGGAAATGCTGGCCGAGGGCGAGGTCGCCATCGCCGCCAATCTCGGCGGCGGCTTTCACCATGCCTTCCCCGGCCATGGCGAGGGCTTCTGTGCGCTCAATGACATCGCCGTCGGCATTCGCGCCTGGCAAAAAGCCCTCGGCGGGCCGGCGCGTGCGCTGGTCGTGGATTGCGACGTGCACCAAGGCAACGGCACGGCGGCGATCTTTCACGGCGACTCGAGCGTCTTTACCCTCAGCCTCCACCAGGCGAATAACTATCCCGTGCCGAAACAACCCAGCGACTTGGACGTGGACTTGTCGGACGGCCTTGGCGATGAGCCGTATTTAGCGGCGCTCGAGCGCGCCCTGGCCGAGGCCTTCGCGCGTATCGATGCGGAACTGATCTGGTACGTGGCCGGCGCCGATCCCTATCGCGAGGATCAGCTCGGCGGCCTGGCGCTCACCCAGGCTGGCCTGCGGCGCCGCGACGAGCTGGTGCTGGCCGCCGCCCGGCGGCGCGGCTTGCCCGTGGCGATCACCCTGGCCGGCGGCTACGCCCGTCGCGTCGAAGACACGGCGGCGATACATGCCGCGACAATCAAAGCCGCCGCGGAGGCTGCATGCGCTTCCTGATCGCTTGGATCGGCAGGAGTAAACATCCCGAGGCGGCGGCTTGGACCGAGGAGTATTTGACCCGCATCCGCCGCTTTGCCCGCATCGCGGCGGAAGAGATTGACGCCCGGCAAGGAGATGCGGGCCTGCTGCGCCGCGCGCGGGAGCAATCCGATCGCCGCTTGGTGGCGTTTGATCCCGCCGGCAAGCAACTCGATTCCGCCGGCTTCGCCGATTTCTTGTCGCGCTCGTTCGCGCGCGACGGCCGGGAAATGGTGCTGGCCATCGGCGGTGCCGACGGCTTTGGCCCCGCCGTGCGCGCCGCCGCCGAAGCCACGCTGTCGCTCTCGGCGATGACCTATTCGCACGAACTGGCCCGCGTCATGGTGGCGGAGCAGCTCTACCGCGCCCTCGCCCTCCTCCACGGCCACCCCTACCCCCGCTAGTTCGTCCGGTACCCTGTACCCTAGAGTTATGCCGGAAGCGCAGCGCGGACTCATCATCGTCAACACCGGACCGGGCAAGGGCAAAACCACGGCGGCGATGGGCACTGGATTGCGGGCAGTCGGGCAAGGCCTGCGCGTATTGATGCTGCAATTCATCAAAGGCTCCTGGCACTACGGCGAACTGGACGCCGTCAAGGCCTTCGGCGATGGCTTCGTGATGAAGCAAATGGGGCGGGGCTTCGTCAAAGTCGGGGCGGAAAAACCCGACCCCGAAGACGTCCGCCTGGTCGAAGAAGCATGGGCCGAGGCGCGGCGGGCAATCGGGAGCGGGGAGTGGGACCTGGTAATCCTCGACGAAATCAACTACGCCATCTCTTACCACATGCTCGCCCCGGAAGCCGTTGCCGAGTTCCTCCGCCATAAGCCCGAGGCCGTGCACGTGATCCTGACCGGGCGCAACGCCCACCCCAGCATCGTCGAGCTGGCCGACACGGTGACCGAGTTTCGCGAGGTCAAGCACGCCTACCAAAAAGGCATTTTGGCGCAGCGTGGCATAGAATACTGAGATCGCCATGACCTGGTTTCGACGCGAACCGAAGCCCCTGACCAGCGTGCCAGACAAGCACGTCAAGACGGAGGGGCTGTGGGTCAAATGCGAGGGTTGTGGCCGGATCATCTGGAAAAAAGAGCTGGCCGAAAACCAGGAGGTGTGCCCGCGCTGCGAGCACCACTTCCGCATCGACGCCCGCCGCCGCCTCGAGCTGCTGATGGACGATGGTGCTTATCAGGAGCGCGACGCCACGCTGCGTTCCACGGATCCTCTGGAATTTACCGACCGCAAGCCATATCGCGAACGCTTGCAGCAAGCCGAACTGGCCACCGGCCTCGGCGATGCGGTCATTGCCGCCGATGGCAAATTGGGCGGCCACCCGGTGATCGTGTGCGTGATGGAGTACGGTTTTATCGGCGGCAGCATGGGTGCCGTGGTGGGAGAAAAAATCACTCGCGCCATCGAGCGCTGCTTGGAGCATCGCTGGCCGCTGATCGTGATTTCCTGCTCGGGCGGCGCGCGCATGATGGAGGGCGCGGTCAGCCTGATGCAAATGGGCAAGATTGCCGCGGTGTTGGCCGCGCTCGACGATGCCGGCGTGCCCTTCATCTCCGTGCTGACGGATCCAACCACTGGCGGCGTAACCGCCAGCTACGCCATGTTGGGCGACTTGAATATCGCCGAGCCGGGCGCGCTGATCGGCTTCGCCGGGCCGCGAGTCATCGAGCAAACCATACGGCAAAAGCTGCCGGAAGGCTTCCAGCGCAGCGAGTTCCTGCTCGAGCACGGCATGCTGGACGCGGTGGTGCCGCGCAAGAAGATGCGCGATTACTTGATTCGGGCGCTGGAGTTCTGCGGCGTGGGCGCGGCCGAGCAAGCGGTCGCGCGGGCGGGATAAAGCGCCGAGTCGTGAACTTCGCCGATACCGTTGCCTACTTTCGGCACCTCGGCTTCGAGCTGCGGCCAAACGCCAAGTTCGGGCTCGAACAGTTCGAGGCGCTGACCGCCGAGCTCGGCCATCCCGAGCGCGACTTCCTCTCGGTGCACATCGCCGGCACGAATGGCAAAGGCAGCGTAGCCGCGCTGGTCGAGAGCGCGCTGCGCGCCGCCGGCCTGCGCGTCGGCCTTTACACTTCTCCGCACCTGCAGCGCATCACGGAGCGGGTTCGAATCGCCGGCGACGAAATCGCGCCGGCGGCCTTCGCCGCCGCCTTCACGATCGTCCACGCCGCCATCGAGCGGCTGCTGGCGCGCGGCGCCTGGCCGCACGCGCCATCGTTTTTCGAGACGCTGACCGCCACCGGCTTCGTCGCCTTCCGCGACGCGCGCGTGGAGATAGCCGTAGCCGAAGTCGGCATGGGCGGCCGGCTGGATGCGACGAACGTGCTGTTGCCCGCCGCGGCCGCCATTACCGCGCTGGGCCTCGATCACGAAAAGTACTTGGGCTCGACCGTCGCCGCCATTGCCGGCGAAAAAGCCGGCATCATGAAGCCGGGCCTGGCGGTGGTGAGCGGCGCGCAGCCGGCCGAAGCGGCGGCGGTCCTGAAGCGCCGCGCCGCGGCGGTGGGCGCCCGGCTGACACCGGCGGCGCCGCTCTTGGGCGCGCCGGTAGCCGATGCCGAGGGCGCTTATCGCTTTTGCAGCGAGTACTTGGGCCAGCCGATCGAATTGCGCCTGGGCATGCCTGGCCGCCACCAGGTCGAAAACGCCCGCGTCGCGCTGCGCGTCTGCGGGATCCTTGCCGCCGCCGGCGGGCGCCCCACGGCGGAGTCGGTGGCCGCCGGTTTCGCGGCGGCACGGTGGCCGGGAAGGCTGGAAAAGATCGGCGACCGGCCCCCGGTCTGGCTCGACGGCGCCCACAATCCGCTGGCGGCGCGGGTCTTGCGGGCCTTTATCGAGGAACGGAACTGGCGGCCGATCCTGATCTACGGCAGCCTGCGGGACAAGGCCATCGCCGAGATCAGCGAACTGTTGCTGCCCGCCGCGCAACACGTCATCCTCACCGCGCCGGCCAGCCCCCGCGCCCTGTCGCCGGGCGCGCTGGCGCAGCAAGTGACGACGGTCGCGGCGCCGGTCGAGCAAGCCGCCAGTCTGGCCGAAGCCATTGCGCGGGCGCGCTATTTGGCCGGCGATTCCACTCCAATCCTGATCACCGGGTCGCTCTATTTGGTCGGCGAGGCGCGTACGCTGCTGGCGAGCGAGGTGGCCGGTGCCGTTTAGCTGGCGCGAGCGGCTCTCGCACGCGCGCTCGCTGCTGTTTTATTTGCCCCTGTACTCCTTGGCGACCGCGGGTTGCGGCGCGGTCTCGCTGCTGGCCGCGGCGCTCGACGCGAGCGGCCGCTGGCCACATCGCATCGCGCGCTTTTGGGCGCGGCTGCTGCTTATCTTGGGCGGGATCCACGTCGAGGTGACGGGCCGCGAAAACCTGATTCGCGATCGCCCTAGCCTGCTCGTCTGCAATCACCTCAGCTACATGGATATTCCGGTGATCTTCGCGCACGTGCCGCTGCCCTTCCGCATCATGGCGCGCGAGGACCTGTTCCGCTTTCCCTTCCTGGGCTGGCACTTGCGGCGCGGCGGCCATCTGCCCGTGGATCGGGAGAACGCGCCGGGCTCGCTGCGCAGCGTGCGGCGGGCGGTGGAGTGCGTGCGTCAGGGCCTTTCCGTCTTCGTCTTTCCCGAAGGCGGGCGCAGCATGAGCGGCGTCCTGAAGGATTTTTTGCCCGGCGCCTTCTACCTGGCAGTGCGCGCCGGCGTGCCGATCGTGCCCATGGCGCTGGTGGGCACCCGCGCGGTCTTGCCGCCCGACTCCCTGCATCTCCGGCCGCGTCCGGTGCGCTTGGCTATTCTGCCGCCAGTCACGACCGATGGCGTTAGCCCCAAACAGCTCGCCGAACTCGCAGCGCGGGTGCGCGGCATGATCGCCGCGGAGTTGGGGCAGCCCGCATCCCTTCGGCTGCGGACGCAAGCGCCGCCGGTGCCGCGCGGCTGAGCTGCGGCGGCGCGCTACGCGCCGGCGGGCGGCGCCTCGCCCTCGCGCTCGACGCTGACGCTGAGTTGGGCGGTGACGTTGCGGTAAACGTGCACCGGAACCTGAAACTGCCCCAAGCTCTTGAGCGCGTCCTTCAGCTCGATCTTGCGGCGGTCGATCGGGAAGCCCAGGCTGTCCAGTTCGGCGGCGATGTCCATCGTCGTCACCGAGCCGAAAAGCGTGTCGTGCTCGCCGGCGCGGCGCGTGAAACGCAGCGACACCTTGCCGAGTTGCTCGGCCAGCGCCTGCGCCGAAGCCGTGTCCTGCGCTTCCTTGCGGCGCGCCGCGGCGCGCATCTGTTCCACGTTCTTCAGGTTGCCGGGGGTCGCCAGGATGGCCAGGTGCCGCGGCAAAAGATAGTTGCGGGCATAGCCGTCGGCCACCTTCACCACGTCGCCTTTTTGCCCAAGCTTGAGCACGTCTTCTTTGAGGATGATTTCCATGGCCGTCAAATCTCCGCGGCGAAGGGCAGCAGCGCGATGTTGCGCGCCTGCTTGATGGCTCGCGCCAGGCGGCGCTGGTGCTGGGTGCAGGCGCCGCTGATGCGCCGCGGCACGATCTTGCCGCGCTCGGCGACGAATTGCTGCAGCATGCGCACGTCCTTGTAATCGATGCGGTCGATCTTTTCGACGCAGAATTTGCAGACCTTGCGGCGGCGGAAATACTGCCGCTTTCCGCCGCCGGCACTGGCGCCCTTGCCGGGGCCATGGGAAGGGGCGGAGGGGCCGCTTGGCTTACGGGGTTCGGGTTTCGAATCGCTCATAATGACGTTTCCTTTGCCGGCCTAGGCCTCGGCGGCGGGAGTCTGGGCCTCGAATTCCGCCGCGCCCGGCACGGCGGGGGCCGGCGCCGGGGCCGGCTTGCGCTGCGCGCGGGCTTCGCGCCGGCGCCGATCCTTCTGGAAGCGCCGCTCCAGCTCGTCGGTGCGCACGACCAGGAATTTGATCACCGGCTCGCTGACGCGCAACCGGCGCTGTAACTCTTGAATGGGGGCGAGGCCCGGCTTGTCCGGTTCCTCGAGAGTGAAGAGCACGTACTGCCCCTCGCGAAAGCCCCGCACGCGGTAGGCGAGCCGCCGCTTGCCCATGCGCTCGGTCTTGGCCGCATTGGCGCCGGCTTGGCTGGCCACGCCCTCCAGGTTGGCGATCAGTTTATCGGCCTCGTCCTCGGGCATGTCGGGCCGCAGAATGAACATCACTTCGTAGCTACGCATGTTTTTTTTACTCTCTGCTCTCCGCTTCCTGCTCCCTCGCGTTGTAAAGGCTCATGGCCTTCGGCAATCCTTCCCGCACGATCGTCGCGACGGCGGCGGCGGCGCGCTCCAATACCTCCGCGACCGTCTCCAGCTCCGCCTTTTTCCAAGGCATGAGGACGAAGCGCGCGGTATCGCGCACCGGGTGGCCGGGCCCGATGCCCAGCCGCAAACGCGCAAACTCCTCGCTCCCCAGCGCGCCCACGACCGAGCGCAGGCCGTTGTGCGTGCCCGCCGAGCCGCGCGCCCGCAAGCGCATCGTCCCGAGCGGCAGGTCCAAATCGTCGCTGAACACCAGCAACTCGGCGAGCTCGATCTCGTGCTTGCGCACCAGGTCGCGCACCGCCAGGCCGCTTGCATTCATGAACGTCTCCGGCTTGGCTGCCAGCATCGGCTGGCCGGCGATCCGGATCCGCCCGGTGAGTGCCTGGCACTCCCGCACCGTGACTCGCGCCCGAGCGGCATTGGCCAGTTCGTCCACCAGCAAAAACCCGAAGTTGTGCGGGGTGAAGGCGTACTCCACGCCCGGATTGCCCAAACCCACGATGAGGCGCAGCACATCCGACCCCTGGCCCTCCTACTGCGAGGACTTCTTCTTGCCTCCTTCTTCGGCTGGGGCGGCCGCTTCCTCGCCCTCCTTGCCTTCTGCCTTGCCCTTCTTGATGATTTCCGGCTCGGCCGGCGCGGCTTCCGCGCCCTCGACCGCGGCGGCGGCCGGCGCAACTTCTTCTTCCTTGACCGCGACGATGTGCGCCACCACGCGATCGCTCTCGGTCAGCACCTTCAGCCCGGGCGCCAATTGCAGGTCGCCGACGCGCAGGTTCTGGCCCATGCTCAACTCAGAAACATCCACCGTGATGTGCTCGGGAATGTCACCGGGCAAACACTCGAGCTCGATTTCTCGCGTCACGAGCTCCAAAATTCCGCCCTGCAGCTTGACGCCGGTCGGCTCGCCCTGGCTCTGCACCGGCACGCGGACGCGCAAGCGCTGGTCCATGGCGATGCGCTTGAGGTCCACGTGAATCAGCGCGCCGCGCACCGGCTCGCGCTGCCAATCGACGATCATGGCGGCGGTCTTCTCGCCGTCCATGCGCAGTTCGAAGATGGTGTTCTGTCCGCTGTCCGAGCGCAAGATCGCCGCCAGCTGTTTGGGATCCACCGCCACCGCCAGGGCTTCCTTGCGCGCCCCGTAGAGCACGCCGGGCACCTTGCCGGTGCGGCGCAGGCGGCGTGCCGGGCCCTTGCCGGCGGCGTCGCGGATTTCGGCTTGCAATGAAATTTCAATGGCCATGAAACTTATGCTCCTCGCTGCCGGTCAGGCGAAAAGGGAACTGACCGAGGTCTCCTCGTGAATGGATCGGATGGCCGCCGCCAGCAGGCCGGCGATGCTGCGCACTTCGATGCGCGGCTCGGCGCGGGCCGCTTCCGATAGCGGAATCGAATCGGTGACGACCACCCGCTCTAGCGGGCTGGCGGCGATGCGCTCCACCGCCGGGCCGCTGAGCACGGCGTGGCTGGCGCAAGCCAGCACGCGTCGGGCGCCGTGGGCCTTGAGCGCCTCGGCGGCTTTGACCAGCGTGCCGGCGGTGTCGATGATGTCGTCCAAGATCACGGCGGTGCGGCCTTCCACCTCGCCGATCACGTGCATGACCTCGCTGATGTCCATCGCCACCCGCCGCTTGTCGATGATGGCCAGCGCGCTGTCCATCTTTTTGGCGAAAAAGCGCGCCCGCTCGACGCCGCCGGCGTCGGGGGAGACGACGGTGAGATCGGGCAACTGCAAGGACTTGAAATGATCCACCAGCACCGGCGAAGCGAACAAGTGATCGACGGGAATATTGAAAAAGCCCTGAATTTGCGGCGCGTGCAGATCCACCACCAGGGCGCGATGCGCGCCGGCGACGGTCAGCAGGTCGGCCACCAGCTTGGAGGAAATCGGCGCCCGCGGCTTGTCCTTGCGGTCCTGGCGCGCGTAGCCGAAGTAGGGCATCACGGCGGTGATGCGGCGCGCCGAGGCGCGCTTCAGCGCGTCGATCATCAGCAGCAGTTCCATCAGGTGGCGGTCCACCGGATAGCAGGTCGGCTGCACTACGAAAACGTCGGCGCCGCGCACGTTCTCGAGAATCTGCACGTAACTCTCGCCGTCGGAAAAGCGGGTCAGATGGCATTGCGCCAAGGCCAAGCCCAGGTGCCGGCAGATCTCCTCCGCCACGGGCTGGTTGGCGCCGCCGGAAAATACCTTGAGCCGGTCGTCGCGGCGGGCGGGCCGCAGCGTCGGCGCTGGTTGCGGGCGCGACTCCGCCTCCCCGGCCGCGGCCGAGCGTGAAGTCGAGGTCGTTTTGCGCATCGTGCTGGTCACCATGGCCAACCTCCAGCTCTTACACCCTCTCCTCTGGCTGGGGCGTCAGGATTCGAACCTGAATACCATGCTCCAAAGGCATGTGTCCTACCATTGGACGACGCCCCAAAGCTTTGTCTCTCGCCGCTGGCGCGCCACGAAGCGCACCAGCCAAGCCGGCCCCCGCTCAGCCAAGCGGTCCCGCGCCGCTGCAGCTGTTTCCCGGCGGGAAAACAGGCCGTACTGCGCCGCTCCGCTGCCGGTGAGCGCCACCGTTTTCGCGCCGGCGCGCCGCAGCGCGCGGCGAATCATGGCAAAGTCCGGGGAAAGAGAGAAGACAACTTCTTCGAAGTCGTTCTCGATTCCGGCACGGACAATCGGGCGCTCGGAGCGACCGCGGTCCCGCGCTTGGCGGGACGCCGGGAGGGCTCGCATCAGCGAGCCACGGAAAGAATAGATTTTAGCCGAGCGGGCCGCCTCGGTCAAACCGGGCAGGGCGGGTTCCGGATGCCGCTCGTCCCAAAGCCGAAAGGCCTCGGCCGTGGCCACCGGCCGCGACGGCAGCGCGATGACGGCGTATTGCGATGGCCAAGGCGGCAGGGGATAGCACTCGTCGCCGCGGCCCAGGCCGAGCACCGTGCCGCCGATTAGGAAGGGCGCCACGTCGGACCCCAACTCCGCCGCCAGCCGCCAAACCAAAGCCGCCGGCGGCGCGGGCCGGGCCCGTGCCGCCAGCAGCCGCAGCACCGCCGCCGCATCCGACGACCCGCCGCCCAGCCCGGCGCCGACGGGAATGCGCTTGACCAGCCGTAGCCGCACTTGCCCGCGCAGGCGAAATTCCTCGCGCGCCAGCTCGGCGGCGCGCACGGCCAAATTCGTCCCATCCTCGGGCACCGACAGCCATGGCGCCGCGCCCCGCGCGCTGGTCTCGCAGCGCACGCCGCGGCCCGCGCCCAGGGCGAGCGTGACGTCGTCGGCTAGGCTCACCGTTTGAAACACGGTGCGCAGCTCGTGGTAGCCATCCGCGCGCCGCCCCAGGATGCGCAGGCCGAGGTTCAATTTCGCGTACGCCCGCACGATAACAGCCAGGGTACGGCAGAACCGGCCCGGGCCGGCACCCTATAATTGAAGGCTCACGATATGGCCACGATCACTGCCATCCATGGCCGCGAGATCTTGGATTCTCGCGGTAACCCCACGGTCGAAGCCGAGGTCGAGCTGACCGGCGGCGCGCGCGGCCGCGCCGCGGTGCCGAGCGGCGCTTCGACCGGGGAGCACGAAGCCGTCGAGCTGCGCGATGGCGATAAGAAGCGCTATCTGGGCAAGGGCGTGCAGAAGGCCGTCGGCCACGTCAATGGCGAAACCGCCGCCGCGCTCAAGGGTTTCGACGCCGCCGACCAGGCCGGTCTCGACCGCAAGTTGATCGCGCTCGACGGCACCGAAAACAAGGGCCGGCTGGGCGCCAATGCCCTGCTGGCGGTTTCGATGGCGGCGGCGCGCGCCAGTGCCGCCAGCCGCGGCCTGCCCCTCTACCGCGCCCTGGGCGGCGAGGCGGCGGCCACGCTGCCGGTGCCGATGATGAACATCCTCAACGGCGGCGCCCATGCCGATAACAATGTGGATTTTCAGGAGTTCATGGTGATGCCGGTCGGCGCCGCCAGCTTTCGCGAGGCGCTGCGCTGGGGGGTCGAGGTTTTTCACGCTCTCAAGGCGGCCCTCAAGAAGAGAGGCTATGTCACGGCGGTGGGCGACGAGGGCGGCTTCGCCCCCAGCGTGCGCGGCAACGAGGAGGCGATGGAGGTGGTGCTCGAGGCCATCGCCGCCGCCGGTTTTCGTCCCGGCGAGCAGGTCGCCGTCGCCCTCGATCCGGCGGCCAGCGAATTTTATGAGGATGGCGCCTACGTTTTTAAGAAAAGCGACAAGCGCCGCCTCTCCTCGGCGCAGATGGTCGAGTTTTGGGAGAACTGGGCCCGCCAGTATCCGATCGTCTCGCTCGAGGACGGCATGTCCGAAAACGATTGGCCCGGCTGGAAAAGTTTGACCGAGCGGCTGGGCAAAAAAATCCAGCTGGTCGGCGACGACATATTCGTCACCAACGTGGAGATCTTTCAGCGCGGTATCCAGCAGGGCATCGCCAATGCCATTCTCATCAAGGTCAACCAGATTGGCACCGTCACCGAGACGCTCGCCGCCATCGACTTGGCGCGGCGCAACCGGTATGGCGCGGTGATTTCGCACCGCTCCGGGGAAACCGAAGACACCTTCATCGCCGATCTGGCGGTGGCCACCAACGCCGGCCAAATCAAGACTGGCTCCGCCAGCCGCACCGATCGCATCGCCAAATACAATCAGTTGCTGCGCATCGAAGAAGAGCTCGGCGGCAAGGCCAAGTTCTTGGGCCGCAAGGCCCTGGCGGTCTGACATGCCTACCCGTCCGTTGCTGCTGGTGATTCTCGACGGCTGGGGCTACGCTCCGCCGGGGCCGGCGAATGCCATCGCCTTGGCGCGCAAACCGACTTACGACGCGCTGTTGCGCGATTGGCCGAATACGCTGCTGGCGACTTCCGGTCCGGCCGTGGGTCTGCCCGAGGGGCAGATGGGCAACAGCGAAGTCGGCCACCTCAATATCGGCGCCGGCCGCATCGTGACCATGGATGTGACCCGCATCGACGGCGCGATCGCCAGCGGCGAGTTCGACCGCAACCCGGTCTTGCTGGCCGCCATGCGCCAGGCGCGCGGCCGGCGGCTGCACCTGTTGGGGCTGTGTTCCGATGGCGGCGTGCATTCCCACCTGAATCATCTTTACGCGCTGCTCCGCCTGGCCCGCCAGGAAGGCGTCGAGCACGTGCTGATTCACGCTTTCACCGATGGCCGCGACACGATGCCGAACTCGGGCCAGGATTATCTCCGCCAAATTCAGCAGCGCTGCCGCGAGTACGGCGTGGGCCAAATCGCCACCTTGAGCGGCCGCTATTACGCCATGGATCGCGACCAGCGCTGGGAGCGAATCAAGCTCGCCTTCAATGCCATCGTGCACGGGCAAGGCCCGCGTGCTGCCGATCCGGTGGCGGCGCTGATCGAGAGCTACAACCAGGGCGTTACCGACGAGTTCGTCGTGCCGCGGGTGGTCAGCGGCCGACAGGATGGGACGCCGGTAGGTACGATCCGCCCCGACGACGCGGCGGTGTTCTTCAACTATCGCGCCGATCGCGCCCGCCAGATGACTCGGGCGCTGACCCGCACCGGCCAGCCCGACGCCGCGCTCGAAGCCGCCATTCCCGCCGGCGAGGCGCCGCTGCCGCTGCACTACGTCTGCATGACGCGCTACGACAAAACTTTCACCCTGCCGGTGGTGATGCCGCCGGAATCGCTCGACAACATCCTGGCGCAGGTGATGGGCGAGCGCGGGCTGCGCAATTTGCGCGTAGCGGAGACGGAAAAATATGCGCATGTGACCTATTTTTTCAACGGCGGCATCGAAAAGCCGTTTCCCGGCGAAGACCGCGCCCTGATTCCATCGCCGAAGGTGGCTACCTACGACCTGATGCCCGAGATGTCGGCCGCCGGCATCGCCGAGCGCGTCGTGAAGGCGATCGAAGATAAAACCTTCGACGTCATCGTCGCCAATTTCGCCAATGCCGACATGGTCGGCCACTCCGGCAAGATCGCGCCCACGGTGAAGGCGGTCGAGACGGTGGATGCCTGCCTGGATGGCATTCTTCAGGCTTTGCGACGGGCCGGCGGCGCCTTGCTGATCACCGCCGACCACGGCAATGCCGAACAGATGATCGATCCCGCCACCGGCGGTCCTCATACCGCGCACACCACGAACTCCGTGCCGCTGATCTTGGTGGCCGGCCGCGCCCCTGGCGTCCCGCCCCTGGCCCTTCAGCCGGGCGGCTCGCTCCGCGATATCGCTCCCACCATGTTGGCGTTGCTCGACTTGGAGGAGCCGCCGCAAATGACCGGCCGCGACCTGCAGCGCGCTCCGGTCGCCAGCCCAGGCGCGGGAGCCGCCACCAAGCCTTAAAATCAAGGCATGCGGCGACTGCTTTGCGTGACAGCCCATCCCGACGACGAGGCGGGGAACTTTGGCGGCACTTTGGCCAAGCTGGCATCCCTGGGAGTGCAGACTTGCGTCATCTGCCTGACTGCCGGCGAGGCGGCGCGGCATCGCGGGCGGGCGGGCGACAACGAGGAATTGGCGGACACCCGCAGTCGCGAGCTGGCCCGCAGTTGCGAGTTGCTGCACGTCAGCGCGCATCAGGTTTGGAGCTATCCCGACTCCAAATTGAGCCAAGTGGACTTTCACGAAGCAACCGGACGGCTGGTCAAGTTCATTCGCGAGTTCCGGCCGCAAGTGGTGCTGGCTTTCGGTCCGGAAGGAGGCGTGACCGCCCATCCGGATCACGGCATGGCCGGCTTGCTGGCCACCGCTGCGTTTCACTTCGCCGCCCAGGAAAGGCCATTCCCCCTCGCCGGCAAGCCGGCCTTCCAAGCCGAGCGGCTGTATTATTCGACCGGCGTCGCCCAGCCGGCGCAGGTACCGCCCGTGCTGCTGCCGCCGGTGGATATCGAGGTGGATATTTCCGCCTTCATCGAGACCAAGATCGCGGCCTTTAAGGCCCATGTCACGCAGACCCCGCTGGTCGAGCGCGTCGAGCAGTTCATTCGCGCCATCAGCGGCGGCGCCGAGCGCTATCACCTCGCCGCCGCTCCGCTGGGCTGCGAGCGCGCCTTGCTGCAAGCCAGCGGCGATTTGTTCCACGGGTGCCAGATCGCCGCCGAGGCGGCCTAACGGATTCATCATGTCGAAGCAACTGAAACAGGCGCTGAGCGCGACAGTGCGGAATGTCCTCACCGTGCCCCTGCTAGTGCAAGCGATGCTGGCGGCGGCCGAAGCCGAGGTGTTGATCGGCGGGCAAGCGGTGATCGAGGGCGTGATGATGCGCGCTCCGCATGCCTACGCCGTCGCGGTGCGCCGGCCCGATGGCGGCATCGCCACCACCCAACAGGCGCTCTCGCGTCCCGCCGACCGCCATTCCGCCTGGCGCTGGCCGGTGCTGCGCGGCTTGGCGACGCTCGGGCAAGCCATGAGCCTCGGCATCAAGGCCCTGCGCTTCAGCGGCGATGCCGCCATGGCCCCGGCGCCGGCGGCGGCGGGCGAAGATGGGGCGGAGCCGGCCAAGAAGAAGAGCGGCGAGGTTTCCACCGCCGGCATGGTGATCAGCCTGACCGCCTCGCTCGTCTTCTTCATCGCCTTTTACAAATTTCTGCCGCTTGTCGCCGCCACCGGCCTGGCCCATCACATAACAGCGTTTCGCGGCCAAATCCTCTTTAATCTGGCCGACGGAGTGTTTCGCGTGGCGCTGTTTCTCGGCTTCATCGCCGGCTTGGCGCTGCTGCCCGACATCCGGCGCGTGTACGAATATCACGGCGCCGAGCACAAGGTGGTATTCAACTACGAATCCGGCGAGCCGGTCACGGTGGCGAATGCGCGCCGCTTCACGCGCCTGCATCCCCGCTGCGGCACCAGCTTCATGATCGTGCTCATGCTGTTGGCGATCGTCGCTTACATCTTTATCCCCATGACCGGGTTTTGGACCAAGTTGGCGATCCGCTTGGCCCTGCTGCCCTTGCTTATCGGGCTGGGCTACGAGGTGATTCGCTATACGGCCAAGCACGGCCAGTCGCTGTTCGCGATTCTGGCGCGCCCGGGCTTGTGGCTGCAGCGCATCACCACGCAGGAGCCGAGCGATGACCAGTTGGAGTGTTCGATTCGCGCCCTGGAAGAGGCGATGGCGCTGGAGAAGAGCCAAGGCGGCGAACTGATTATTGCGTGAAGTGCTTGAACGGCGCCCGGCAGGGCGCGTCCCGAGGGGTAGGGCATCGTGTTCGACAAACTGGATCAAATCGAGGCGCGGTACGAGGAGCTGACGGCGCAGTTGGCGTCGCCCGACCTGCTCGCCGACAGCGCCCGTTATCAGAAGGCGGCCAAGGCGCACGCCGAACTGGCGGAGATTACCACCCGCTATCGCGTCTACCGGGAATTGACGCAAGGCATCGCCGATACCCGCGCCACGCTGGCCGACGGCGATGCGGAATGGCGGGCCTTGGCCGGCGAGGAGATCGAGGCGCTCGAGCGCCGGCGCGCGGCCGAGGAGGCCGAGCTGAAGCGGCTGCTGGTGCCGCGCGACCCCAACGACGAGAAAAACGTCGTGCTCGAGATTCGCGCCGGTACCGGCGGCGACGAGGCGTCGCTTTTCGCCGCCGAGGTGTTTCGCATGTACTCGCGCTACGCCGAGGCCCACCGCTGGCGGGTCGAGGTGCTCAGCACCAGCGAGTCGGGCGTGCGGGGACTGAAGGAAGTCGTGGCCATCGTCGAGGGCCGGGGCGCTTACAGCCGGCTCAAGTTCGAGAGCGGCGTCCATCGCGTGCAGCGGGTGCCCGCCACCGAGCAGCAGGGCCGCGTCCATACTTCCGCCGTCACCGTCGCGGTGCTGCCCGAGGCGGAAGAGGTCGAGGTCGAAATCAACCCCAAGGACATTCGCATCGACACCTTTTGCTCCTCCGGCCCCGGCGGCCAATCGGTAAATACCACCTATTCGGCGGTGCGCATCACCCACCAGCCCACCGGCCTGGTCGTCTCCTGCCAGGACGAAAAGTCGCAGATCAAGAACCGCGCCAAGGCGATGCGCGTGCTGCGCTCGCGCCTGCAGGAGATCGAGCAGCAAAAACAGCACGAAGAGATTGCCGCCACCCGCCGCTCCCAGGTGGGCACGGGCGACCGCAGCGAAAAAATCCGCACTTACAATTTTCCCCAAGACCGGGTGACCGATCATCGCATCGGCCTGACTCTGCACCGCATCGGTGACATCATGGACGGCAAGCTGGACGAGATGATCGACGCTTTAGCCGCCAGCGACCAGGCCGAGCGCCTGAAGTCGGTCGACGGCTTGAGCGCTTAACCGTTCACGAGAGTTGGAGCTTGTCCTCACTGCCGCTACGCGCGCTGCCTTCCGTCGATGAGTTGCTGCGGCGGGCCGATCTGGCCGATCTGTGGCGCGATCTGGGACCGCGCTGGGCCCGCGAAGTGATCCGCGCGGCGCTCGAGGAGCGCCGCCGCCGGCTCGCTGCCGGCGAAGCCGGGCCGGGCGCGGCCGACGAGGCCGAGGAGCTGGCGGCGGCGTTGCGGCGGCGTGGCGCGGCCAAGCTGGCGCCTTCGCTGCGCTCCGTCATCAACGCCACCGGCGCCATCCTGCACACCAACTTGGGCCGGGCGCCGCTGGCGGCCGAGGCGGCGGCGAAGGCCGCGGCGTTGGCGCAGGGCTACTGCAATCTCGAGTTCGATCTCGCGGCCGGGGAGCGCGGGCGCCGCGACATCCACGTCGAAAAACTCGCTTGCGCCTGGACCGGGGCCGAACGCACGCTGGTCGTCAACAACAATGCCGCCGCCGTGCTCCTGGCGCTCAATACCTTGGCTGGGGCTCCCGGCCAGGCGGGCGAGGCGTTGATCTCGCGCGGCGAATTGGTCGAGATCGGCGGCTCGTTCCGCATTCCCGAGATCATCGCTCGCAGCGGCGCGCGCATGGTCGAAGTCGGAACCACCAACCGCACCCGCATCGCCGATTATCGCCGCGCGCTCACGCCGGCGACGCGGCTGCTGCTGCGCGTACACCGCAGCAATTTCACCATGCAAGGCTTCGTCGAGCAGCCCGCGCTCGCCGACCTGGTGGCGCTGGGGCGGGAGCACGGCATCCCCGTGGTCGAGGACCTCGGCAGCGGCGCCTGGCTCGACCTGAGCGCCTCGACCGGCATTCGCGAGCCGCTCGTCGCGGAGAGCATCGCCGCCGGCGCGGCCGTCGTCACCTACAGCGGCGACAAGCTACTGGGCGGCCCGCAGGCCGGGCTGATCAGCGGCGAAAAGCGCTGCCTCGATCGCTTGCGAGAGAATCCCTTGTTTCGCGCCCTGCGCGTGGACCGGCTCACGTACGCCGCGTTGGAAACGACGCTGCGCTTGTACGCGCAGGGACGGGAGGCGGAGATTCCCGCCGTGCGCATGATGCGCGCGGGCGATCTGCGGGAGCGGGCCGAAGCTTGGGCGGCGCGCCTGGGCTCGGCCTGGCGGGCGCGCGTGATCGCCGGGGAGTCGGTCATCGGCGGCGGGGCGGCGCCGGGACGCACCCTGCCCACCTGGTTGGTGGCGCTCGACCCGCCGCACCTCGGCAGCGTCGAGCTCGAGGCGCGGCTGCGCCGCGGCTCGCCCGCGGTGGTCGCGCGCATCGTCGCCGACCGCGTTGTGCTCGATCCCCGCACCGTCGCTCCCGAGGAAGAACCCGCGCTCTGGGCCGCCTTCGACCGCCTTGCGCCCCGCGACGCCCCCTGATTTCGTGCGAGTCCCTTCCCCCGTGGCCCCCGCCCTCGACACCCTCGCCCAGTACGTCTCCGGCCTCGCCGACCTCGGCCGCCGTCTGGCCATTGAGGACCGTGGTCCGGCGCGCATCCGTCGCGTTCCCTATCGCGACCTCATCGGCCGCGCCTTTACGCTGCGGCAAGTGCTGCAAGCGCGCGTCGCGCCCGGCGACCGGGTCATGATCTGGGGCCCGTCGGGCGAAGCTTGGGCCATCGCCTTTTACGGATGCTTGCTGGCTGGCGCGGTCATTGTCCCCCTGGATGCCAATTTCTCGCCCGCCTATGCCGCCCGCATTCGCCAGCGCACCGGCGCGCGCCTGCTGCTGGCCGAGTCGGCCCGCGCCGCGACCATTCCGGATGTGGCCGCGCTGCCCTTCGCCGCCTTGCGCGAGCTGCCGGTGAGCGGCAAGCCGCAACCGGTAATCGCCGCCGCCCCCGACACCTTGCTGGAAATCGTCTATACCTCCGGCGCCACCGCCGAGCCCAAGGGGGTGATGATCACCCACGGCAATATCCTGGCCAACCTGCGCCCTATCGCGCGCGAGGTGGAAAAGTACAAGCGTTGGGCGCGGCCGCTGCTGCCCCTGCGCTTCGTGCACCTGATTCCGCTCAGCCATCTTTTCGGCCAAGTCATGGGGCTGCTGATTCCACCGTTGCTCGAGAGCACGGTGGTGTATCTGGAATCGCAGTCGGCGGCGAGCATCGCCGCGGCGATTCGCGATACCCGCGCCTCGGTGGTGGTGGCGGTGCCGCAGCAGGTGGAATTGCTGGGGCAGTGGGCGCGCGCCCAGTTCGGCGGGCCGGCGCCGCTCGGCGAAGAGGAGGTCATGGCCCGCGCGCGGGGCCGCGGCATTGTGCGTCGCTGGTGGCTGTGGCGGCGCTTGCATCGCCGCCTGGGGTGGCGGATGTGGGCCTTCATCGTCGGCGCCGCCGCCCTGCCCGCCCGGCAAGAAGAGCTCTGGAACGCTCTCGGTTACGCCGTGGTGCAGGGCTATGGGCTGACCGAGACGGCGCCGGCGGTAGCCATCACCCACCCCTTCAAGATTCGCCGCGGCGCGGTGGGACGCAAGCTGGCGGGCATGGAGATTTGCATCGCTCGGGACGGGGAGATTCTCGTGCGCGGCCCCAATGTTTCGCCCGGCTATTACCAAAATTCCGCCGCCACCGAGGAAACGTTCGCCGGCGGGTGGCTGCACACCGGCGATCTCGGCGAACTCGACCGCGAAGGCAACCTGATTTACAAGGGCCGGAAGAAAGAAGTGATCGTTACCGCCGAGGGGCTGAATGTCTATCCCGGCGATGTCGAAGAGGCGCTCGACCAGCAGCCGGAGGTGCGGGAAAGCGCCGTGGTCGCGGCCGACGCGGGCGGGCGGTCGCGCGTACACGCCGTGGTGGTGCCGCGCGCGCCGGGCGACGAGGCCGGCGTGGCGGCGGCGGTCAGGCGCGTCAATGAGAGTCTCGAAATCCATCAGCGTGTCGCCGGCTTCTCTTTGTGGCCCGAAACGGCGCTGCCTCGCACCGCCTCGACCCACAAGTTGCAGCGCTTGCTCGTCGCGCGCTGGATCAACTCGGGTCTCCAGGCTGGCGGCGAGCCGCCGCGGGCCGAATCCTGGCGCGAATATATGGCGCGGTTGCTGCGGATCGCGCCGCAGCGCATCATCCCCGCCGCTCGGCTGAGCGAAGACCTGGGCCTGGGCTCGCTGGATCGGGTGGAGTTCCTGAGTTGGCTCGACGCTCACGGCTACCCCGTCTCCGAAGCGGATGTGGCCGAAGCCCGCACTGTCGCCGACCTGGAAGGGATGTTGCAATCGCCGGCGGCGGTGCCGGGAAGCGCGGCGGCAGCGGCGCGTCGGACGCCCGGCGAGCGGCGGGGCGAGTATGAGTTTCCGCGCTGGCCCTCGCGCGCGGCCGTGCGATGGTCGCGCTCGGCGTTTCGCTCGGCGCTGGTGTTTCCCGCCCTGCGCACCGCCGTGAGGGTCGAGACGCGCGGCCGCGAGCATTTGCGGGATTTGCGTCATCCCGTGCTATTCATCGCCAATCACCAGAGCATGTTGGACGTTCCGGCGATCCTGCGCGCCCTGCCTCGCCGCTGGCGGCCGTGGCTCGCGCCGGCCATGGCGCTAGACGCCTTTCGCCCCTACTTCCAGCCGGGCGCGCCCACGGCGGCGCGGCGGCGAGCACGGCGCCGGTATCATCTGCTCGAATTTTTCTTCAACATCTTCGTATTGGCGGAGCAGACCGGCATCCAGGGCGCATTGCGGCGCGCCGGCGAACTGGCTGACCAGGGCTACTGCCCGCTCATTTTTCCCGAAGGCGCGCGTACGCCCGATGGACGACTGCACGCATTTCGCCCCGGCATCGGGATCTTCGCGCGCGCGCTGCAATTGCCGGTGGTGCCGGTCTTCATCGAGGGCCTGTACGAGTTATTGCCGGTGGGCGCGCATCGCGTGCGGCGCGGCGTGGCGCGTCTTAGCTTCGGGCCGCCGATTCCGCTGCCAAGCGACGATCCGGCGGCTATCACGACGACTCTGCAAGCGTGGTTCGAAGCCCGTTTTGGGAAGGCAATACAGGATTTTCCGGATTCCCAACTGAGCCGGCCTGAGTTAAGATAATTACTCGCGCCGTGATCGCTAGATGTCCCCAATGTGACTGTTTGGATTTGCGTGCGACGCGCCGCCTTTGGCATGAAAAAGCCTTAATGCGTGCGGGGCAGCTGGTCTGCGTCCAGTGCGGCTATAAGGTCCGGCCTAAATTGCCCAAGTTTTGCCGCTGCGGCGCGGACTTGGATCGCAAACACCGCCATGGTCTTGGCGATCGCGCTTGGGCCCTGCTGGGCCTCCATCCTTATCGCTGCCGCCGCTGCGGCAAGCGTCGGTATCGCCGGTAATTCCTTACTCCAGTTGGTACGCCGCCGCCGCGAGTTCGCCTAGCGTCTGTCCCACCACCTCGGCCGGATCCGCGCCGTCCAGCGGCACCGATACGTGGTTGGCATAAAAAGCGAAAGCGAGGTGGTGGCCGCGAGCGGAGGTCATGAATCCCGCCAGGCCTTTGCCGGTGACCATCAGATTCTTGTTGAGGGCGTCGTAGGCGCCGAACGTGCCGGTCTTGGCGTGCACTTTCCCGGCCGCGGGCGACAGTGTCTGAATATCCCACAGCGTGCCATCTCGGCCTAGGACCGGCAAGCTGCGATAGAAGAGGGAATAATACGGCTGCTTGGCGATGAACGCCAAGTAATGAACCACGAAATCCGGCGTAAAAAACGCCGACTGCGCGCCCCCCGCGCCGTCGCCTTGCGAGGCGGCAGTCAGATCGAGGCCGGCCTTTTGCAAAAAGTCTCGTTCCAGATCGAACCCGGCCTGCTTCGCGCCGGCGCCGGAGTGGCCGAGCACGGCGCCGACCACGAACGGCATCATGCTGGCGTGCAGATTTTGGCTGACCTTGAGCGTGATCCGCACATCTTCGTACAAGGGCGGCGAGACGTGTTCGGCGACCAGATGGGAGGTGGAATACCAAGCCCGCAGCATCGGCCAGGCGGGTGCCGCCGCTTTCGAAGGCTCGAACGAAACGCCCTCCGCGCGCAGTTCCTGCGCCAAGGCCATTTCGGCGAAACGCGAAGGCAACGGCACCGCATAGGCATAAAGAATCGGCGCCATCGCCTGAGGAAAGGCGCCGGTGACGGTGACGGCGTGGCTGCCGTCGGCCGCTTCTCGATCCGAGCCCCAGCGGATTTCCGGCTTGGAGCCGGCCGCGCCGGTGGTGGCTTGATTGATGAACCGCACGTAGGCGGTCGCTGGAGACACGTGCAGCGTAACCGGGGCGCCGGGCGCGGCGCCGGGGCCGATGGTAACGTCCACGATATTGTCATTCACGCACATCGGGGAGATCACCGTTCCCGTGCCCAGTTCTCGCGCGCCCTCCGGAAATAGGCCTACGTCCACCAGCACACGCCCCTTAATTTTGCGAATGCCGCGCGCGGCGACTTGCAGCGCCAGTTCCCGCAGCACCGCAAGGGGGTCGCCAGGCACGGCCTTTGTATAGGGGCTGCCATCATAAGCGTGGTCTTCGTTTTCAAAGGCGAGTGTCCCGTCGGGACGAATGCGGTTCGACAGGTCGGGGTCGCCGCTCGCCACCACCACCAGGTCGCCGCGCAACTCGCCGTGTTTGAGCGTTCCCGCGGCATATACGCGGGTATGAAACCGGTATTGCGGTCCCAGCAGCGCCAGCGCCGTTCCTTCGGTCAGTAGTTTGGTGGTCGAAGCCGGCGTGAATAGTTGATCGGCATTGAGCCGGAAGAGCGACTGATCGGAATCGAGTGAGTAGATTTCCAGCCCAAACGTGGCGTGCCGGTAGAGCGGCTCGACGAGGATTGCCGCCACCCGCGCCTCGAAAGTCGTATTCGCGCCGGGCATGGGCGCCGTTTGGGCCATGGCCGCGGCGGCCAAAAAAAGACAAACAAGCAGGGCGAACCCTAGGCGGTTGCGACTCACTGACACTCTCCTTGGGCTGGGAATGCGGCCAGTGTACGGCAGCACGTGCCGCATTGCCACATCGCAAAGCAGGCGTCAGTCCGCGCAAAGCACGCAAGCGCCCATGGGCTGGCGCGATCCTACGGATAAGGCGAAACCAGGGCCGCCTGGCGGGCATCCACCTTATTAGGGACGGTTGCCGGCCGCGCTAGTGTCGAGGGCAGACTGCGCCGGCTCGGCAGGGTTTCGCTGAGACAAGTTGGCCAGACGTATAATCATGGCAGGCAAGGCTCTTTTCATGCGGCAGTTCGCCAATTGGGGCTTGGTTACGGCCCTGCTGCTGGGTTTAGCGGCGGCGCCCGGCGGCGCTTGGGCGCAACGAGCCAACGAGAAGGACCTTAAAGACATCGGGCATCGCGGCGTCGGCGCCGGCTTGGATTTTTACTCCCTCGAAAAAGAGATTGCGCTGGGCAAAATGCTCTCCGAGCAGGTGGTCGCCACCTCCCGCGTCGTACAAGATCCCGTTATTAACGAATACGTCAACCGGGTGGCGCAGAACCTGGTGCGCAATTCCGACGCGCACGTGCCCTTCACGGTGAAAGTGCTCGAAGATCCCACTGTCAATGCCATGGCGCTCCCGGGCGGCTTCTTTTTCGTCAACACCGGGCTGATTCTCGCCTCCGACAGCGAAGCGGAGATGGCCGGCGTGATGGCCCATGAGATCGCCCACGTCGCCGCTCGCCACGGCACCCGCAACATGACCAAGGCGGAGTTGATGAATTATGCGACGTTGCCGCTGATCTTTGTAGGGGGCCCGGTGGGCTTTCTGGGGCGCACAGCCGCCGGCCTAGCGGTGCCGATGACCTTTTTAAAGTTCAGCCGGGGCGCGGAAAAGGAAGCCGATTTTTTGGGCATCGAGTACATGTACAAAACCGGCTACGATCCTCAGGCCATGGTGGCGATGTTCGAGAAAATCAACGCCCTCAAAAAAAAGCAGCCGGGGCTGGTGGCCAAAGCCTTTTCCACCCACCCGCCCACCCCGGATCGGATCGCGGCATCGGAAAAAGAGATCGCCACGGTGTTGCCGCCGCGCCCGGAGTACATCGAAACCACCTCCGATTTCGATCAGGTCAAGGCGCGGCTGGCCATGCTCGAGCATGAGTACCAAACCGAGGACAAACTACACGGCAATGGCCGGCCTAGTTTGCGCCACCCGCAACAAGACCAGCACCAAGAAAAGGGCCGGCCGACTCTCAAGCGCCGTCCCGACGACTCTTCAAACAACTAGCACGGCACGTGCTTAGGTCGAGATGGTGCGAGAGGGGGGACTCGAACCCCCACGCCCTTGCGGGCACTGGATCCTAAGTCCAGGGCGTCTGCCAATTCCGCCACTCTCGCGCGCATTGATAAACCGTTACTGCACAACAGCTTGCGTCTGTTTCCGCGCCTGACTGCCAGCAGGGCCAAAACCATCGGTGCCGCTTGTGGTGCCGGTTGGCACCCCGGCCAAGGGCTGATTCTGCCCCCAGCCGTCCAGCTTCAGCACCGCATCGATCTGGTGCTGAGGCGCCAAATGGGAGTAGCGGCAAGCCATGGCGATGCGCTTTGCCCCATCAATTCTTGCACCCTCCGCAGAGGGACGCCAGCCATAACCAGCCGCGAGGCGAACGTGTGCCGGTTGCCGGTGTAATCGGCGAGGCCCGCATTGCGGCAAGCGGAGGCGAACCACTCGCGCGGAGTCGTTTCGCGCTTCGCGCCGCACGCTACCGCCTGCTTCGCATAGCGAAACCATGCTGCGGCTGGCGCTCGCGTGGTGGCGAGGCCCGCAGTAGCTAAGGTAGGGCTGGAGGTTAGTCGTAGGGTCAGATAGCAGTGGGTTTCAGCGATAGACCTCTGTTTGGGTGTACGCTTTTAGACAGTCAGGAGGTCCTCACCATGCACCTTCGCGGCCTCGTTCGCCTTGTGGTCTGCGGACTCTCTCTGGTCTTGGCTGCGCAGACTATGCCGAGTCGCGCGGCAGCTTCTCAGCCAACCCCCGCCGCGCTGCCAACGCCGGCATCACAGACGGCGGTTCGCTCCCTTGGCGATGTACACACGATTTTCATTGCCTACATGGACTACCATCTCGACGAGTACATCGGAGCTGTTCCGGTGACTGCCGAAGGGCGTGGCGATGGCCGAAAACCGTGCCGACGCAGATTCGATTCTTCAAGGAGTCGTGAACCCCGCGATCGGTAAGGGCGAATCGCTCTCCAGTGCGGTTCAGCTCGTTTCGACCTCTGGCGAGATTCTTTGGGCCGATGAAAAGAGCGATCACACGTCGGCGTTCCCACGATTTCGGCAGCACGGCCTTTCGACGGTAGCGACTCGGATCGCCAAGGACCTGTCGAAGTCGCTCAAAGTAGCAGCGAAGGGCCGCTGATCTATCTGCGCGGGCGCTTGACCTGCGCAAAAAAACAACCAATTCTGGAACCAGCGCGCGCCACCGCCACACAAGCCACTTCCGACAACCGGCAAGCCGATCCGCTTTGCTCGCAAGCGGCGAATCGCGCTCCGCCGCACGCGATGCAGGGGATCAGGAGGCGACATGGCCACGGGCACACAGCCTACGAAGCGCACAAAACCGCCGGCGCGCTCGCACCCCGCTCCGGAACCGATGGTCGAACTGGCGGGCAGCAGCCGCGCCGTACCTCCGGATGCTCGCCTTGTCGGTCGGGCGGCGGCGGACGAGCCGCTTGAAATCACCATCTTTTTGCGCCGAGGGTCGGCGCCGACGGTATTTCCCGACGTGGACGCGATCGGCGCGCTACCCGCGCGGGAGCGGCATCCCCTTCGGCGCGAGGACTTTGCCGCCCAGCACGGCGCGTCGGCGCCAGACATCCAGCTGATTGGCGATTTCGCCCAACGCCGCCGGCTGCGAATAGCGGCGGAGCATCCGGAACGCCGCACGGTGGTGCTGGCGGGAACGGCGGGCAGCATCGGACGGGCCTTCGGCGTGCGTCTGCAACGCTTCGATCATCCGCATGGCAGCTTCCGCGGCCACCGGGAGCCGTTGCGCATCCCCGCCTATCTCGCCGGCGTCGTTCAAGGCGTATTTGGACTGGACGATCGGCCGCAAGCGCGCGCTCATTTTCGGCTTGCCGGCAACCCCAGCTTCCGGCCGGCGGCGGCCGAGCAAGGCAACACGCCTCTCCAGATCGCCGAGCTGTATCAATTCCCCGCCGGTCTCGACGGCCGCGGCCAGTGCGTTGGCATTTTGGAACTGGGCGGCGGCTTTCAACCGGCTGATCTGAAGTCCTACTTTGGCGGCCTCGGCGTCAATACACCCGAAGTCGTCGCCATCGGAGTGGATGGCGCCACGAATCAGCCGACCGGCGATCCCAACGGAGCCGACGCGGAAGTTGCGTTGGACATCGAAATCGCCGGCACGATCGTACCGGCGGCGAAAATCGCCGCCTATTTCGCGCCCAACACCTCGCGAGGTTTCCTGGATGCGCTGACCACCGCGATCCATGACACAACCAACCGACCCGACGTGATCTCGATCAGTTGGGGTGCGGCCGAAGCCAATTGGGACCAGCAGTCGCTAGAAGCCTTGAACAGCGCGTGCCAGGATGCCGCGGCAATGGGCATTGCCGTCTGCGTGGCCTCCGGCGATAGCGGCTCAACCGATGGAGTCAATGACGGCCAGCAGCACGTGGACTTTCCAGCTTCTTCTCCCTATGTGCTGGCCTGCGGCGGCACGCGCTTGACTGCCAGCGCCGGGCACATCGCCTCGGAAGTGGTATGGGACGATCTCCCCAACGGTGGCGCGAGCGGCGGCGGCGTCAGCGCCGTCTTCTCCCTGCCGGGTTGGCAGCAGCGGGCCGGCGTGCCGTTGCCGCCGAATCCGCAAGGCGGCCGCGGCGTGCCCTACGTGGCCGCGGACGCTGCCCCGGAGACCGGTTATCGGATCCTCGTCGATGGCGTTCGGGGCGTGGTGGGCGGCACCAGCGCCGCCGCTCCTCTATGGGCCGGCCTGCTGGCACGACTCAACCAACGCTCCGGCAAACCGGCGGGGTTCTTGAACCCGTTGCTCTATGGGCAATTGCCGAGCGACATCCTGAATGACATCCAGCAGGGCAGCAACGGCGCTTACCAGGCCGGTCCCGATTGGGACGCCTGCACCGGCTTGGGCTCGCCCAACGGCCCCCGCCTCGCCGCGCTGCTGGCCTGATCGCGCCCGCGGCAACAGTTGCCGGCCGGGGTTGGAACCGCCGGGAACACCTGGCGGAGCGCTCAACCAGGGTAGCGGTCGCCAGGGTGGACGACGCGGATATAGTGGTCGGTAAACTTGAAGTGCGCGCCGGGCAATTCGAACTTCGGCATGTGGCATGTGACGCATTCGCGGCTGCCGACCGGACAGGCCGGCGCGGTTTGCCGCGGCAATTGCGCGGCGCCATGCTTGGCGCGATGGCAGGCCAGGCATTTGGCGTCGTAGTAGGCGGGCTTCTCCACGACATTCTGGTGCGGATCATGGCAGGCCAAGCAGCTGATGCGGGCGTCGCTGGGGTCGAAGCACGCGCTCAGTTCAAGCCGGTAAGGCTGGAAACGAACCGTCAGGACGCCGGAGATGTGGAGGAGTTGAACCGTGACCCCGCTGCGATGGCAGGAGCCGCAGAAATCGGCGACGTCGCCGGCGTTCAGCCGTCCGGGGTTGAAGATGTGGTAGCCGCCAGGCGGCGGGGGGCCGGGCGCGGTGCCGGGTTTGGCGATCGGGATTTTGCCCTGCTGCACGGCGGCCAAGTGCGCCGAGCCCGGACCGTGGCAGGCTTCGCAAGTCAGGCCCGGGCTGAGCGCCGCGGTATCCAGTAGGTTCGCGGCGGTCACGCCATGGGTGGTGTGGCAGCCAAAACAACTGCTTGCTTCCTCGCTGCCCAGAGGCCGGCCGGCCGCCTCTTCCAGCGTGGCCGGGGGCGTGTGCGGCGGGTAGCCGAGGGTGATGTCGAGGCCTTGCGTGTCGTTGAAAAAACTCACGCGGCTTTCTTCGTAATGGCCGTTGCGGAAAAAAACGTAGGTTTGGCCCGCCGAGCCTAGCCCGAAGGCCCAGCCGATGGGGACGGAAATGGTTCGCTTGCCGTCGGTGACGGAATAGATGCTGGCGCTGCCCTTGCGCTCGATGGTCCACAGATAGGGGCCTAGTCGGAAACTGAGGCGCGGATGTTCGCGCAGAATCGCGCAGTCGGCCACCGATTCCGAGGCGTGGCCCATCGGCGTGTGGGTCTGGCTGCGGGCGATGTCGGAATGACAAGCCGAGCAGACTTGATCGCCTAAATAGCGATATCCGGCTGGCGCCCGGGTGGGCTGCCAGTTGAGGCGGGGAAAATTGGCGGTGATGGCCCCGGTTGGGCTCGAGCCAGGCGCTACCGCCGCGTCGTTCTGCCTGCCGGCTGGCAGCCACGCGACGCCGGCCAGCAGCGCGGCGACGGCAGCCGCGTGCGTCCATCGAATCCGATGCGACATGCCCCTAGGCAGGGTAGCAAAAACCGGCGGCGGCGCAAACCGTGCTAGAAAAGGCGGCTGCGCTCGTTTTGGCGGAAGCGCTCCGGCGTGCACGCGGCATGGTGAAGAAAGGCCCGCCGCAGCGTTTTGACGCTGCCATAGCCGGCTTCGGCCGCGATCCGATAAGTTGGCAGCTTGGTTTCGAGCAGCAGGCGCTTGGCCCGCTCCAAATGGTAGCGAGCGATTTCCGTGGAAACACCGCGGCCGAGGGCGGCCAAGAAGCGTCGCTCCAGGGTGCGCCGCGAGACGCCAAGTCCGCGCACCACCTCGCCGACGTCGATCGGTTCCTTGGCGTGTTCGCACATATAGCGCAGCGCGGCGGCGACCAGCGAGTCTTCGAGCGCGACCACGTCGCTCGAGCCGCGCGCCACCACGCGGCGCGGCTGCACGACGATGCACTCGTCCGCCGTCGCCGGCTCGCGCATCAGCCGGTCGAGCAGGGCGGCGGCGGCATAGCCGGCTTGTTCGACGTCGAGCTCGACGCTCGAGAGCGGCGGAGAGGCCAATTCACACATCATTTCGTCGTTATCCACGCCGACCACCGCCACGTCGTCGGGCACGCGCAGCCCCGCCGACGCGCAGGCCTGCAAGACGTCGCGGCCGCAAATGTCGTTGCAGGCCATCAGGCCCACGGGCTTGGGGAGGGCCCCCAGCCAGCGTGCCAGATCCGGCTGCTGGTGCTGCGAGGTGCTGATCCAGTGCGGTTTTTGCAGCCAACTGGCGAGCGCGATGCGGTATTGGTCGCAAGCGTAGCCGCGGCTGGCGGCGAGTCGCAGAAAGGCGTTCTCGCGGGCCAACGACCACGCGCAGCCTTGAAAGCCGCAGAACGCCAGGCGGCGGAAACCGGCCTCGGCCAGGTGCTCGGCGGCCATGCGCGCGATCGCGCCGGGATCAGTGCGAATTTCGCCCAGCTTGGCTCGCAGCAGCGGCGCCGGCGCTTCGTCCAAGCTGGATGCGACCAGCGGCAGCCGCGTGGAATGCATGACCTGGCGCAAGTCGGCCGAGCGCACTCGGGCGATGACGCCATCGGCGCGCCAGCGGCCCAATTGCGCCAGCGCCGAACCCAAGTGTCCTGGCGCTACCAACAACGACCAAGGGCCGTGCAGGCGCGAATAGCGCAGAATGCCGCGCAGCAGGCCCCGGCCGAACTCGGTCGAAGTCTCCACCAACAGCGCCACTTGCGGCGCGGTGCCGGCCGCGCGCCGGCCGCGTCTCGCCGTTTCAACTTCGCCGACTGCTGTCGCCGCTTCGGCCATTTCGCCCTTTTGCCGCTGCGCAGCGGCCGTTGTCGCCGCCCTAGGTGCGCAGCCAGGTACTCAGCACTATAGCGCCGCTGACGCAAAATGTCCCCCTACGGCGCATTTTGGGGACTGGACATTACTAGGCCGAGCGTAAAGAATGCGCTAGGCAGAGCGAAATATTTTCGGCAGAAAAGAGCAAAACAATTGCCGAATCGACTGCCGGGGTGCAAGGGCGAGTTGCCATGCGCCCGGCCTTAAGCGCGTGGACCGGCGTTTCCGGAGCGCTGGTTCGAGAGCAGTGAAGAATTTACCGGTGTGGAGAGTTCTTCATGTTAAGCAAAAAACTAGCCGCTAATTTGCGAAATGGCTTTGGGTTCGCGGTCCTGGCGTGTGCGCTTGGATTGTTGCTGGCCCCCTCGGGCGTCTGGGCGCAGGGCGCCAACGGCACGATCTCGGCCACGGTGCAGGATGCGAGCGGCGCCGTTGTGCCGGCTGCCACGGTGACGCTGATAAACACCAGCACGGGCGATTTGCGCTCCACCCAAACCAACCAGGCCGGCCTGTTCAGTTTCACGGCGGTTCTGCCGGGCACCTATTCGCTGCGGGTCGCCCACGCCGGGTTTAGCACCTACCAGCGCTCCAAGATTGTATTGCACCCTGCGGACTCGATCTCGATCTCCGGCATCGTGCTCAAGCCGGGCGCCACGCAGACCACCGTCGAAGTTTCGGCCAACGCCGCCGACATTATTCCCGTGGATACTGGCGCCAAGTCCGACACCATTCAAGCCAAGGAAATTCAGAACCTGGCGATCGTCGGCCGCAACGCGATCCAGTTGCTCTCAATCATTCCTGGCGTGACCTATTCGCCCGGCTCGATGCCCGGCGGCCCCTCCTACACCGGCGAGCAGACCAGCTTCGGCAGCGGCGTAGGCAGTTTTCAAGTCAATGGCACGCGCAATGATGCCCTGGCTATCGTCAGCGACGGCGCCGATACCATCGACCCCGGCTGCAACTGCGGGTCGTCGGTGACGCCCAACGTGGATGCGATCTCGGAGATCACGGTCCAAACCTCGAATTTCAGCTCCGATACCAACAAAGGTCCGGTGGTCATACAGATCGCGGATAAGACCGGCGGCTCTCATTTTCACGGCGAGATCTACGACCAAATCCGCAACTATCACCTGAACGCCAACGACTGGCAGAACAATCGCAATGGCACGGGCCGCCCGCAGAGCAACTTTCAATATCCGGGCTTCAATATTGGCGGGCCGATCTTGATCCCGGGGACGAATTTCAATCACGATCGCGACAAGGCCTTTTTCTTCGGCGAGTTCGAATGGATGCGCCAGGGCGTGGATAACGGCCTCCACAAGGCTTTCGTGCCGACGCCAGGAACGCTGCAGGGCGATTTGACCGGCGACGTCACCTCCAAGAGCGTGGATCCGAACCTGGCCACTGAGGCCTGCAGCAACGTTCCGACCGCCAATGGGTGCACTGGCGCGCCGGGGATGCTCGACCCCAGCAAATTCGACCCGGCGGGGGTCATTCTTCTAAAGCAACTGCCCGCGCCCAACGCCGATCCGGCGCTCACCGGCGGCTACAATTATCTGAGCGACGTCGTTGCCCAAAACAATCGCCAGCAAAGCCTGCTTCGCTTCGACTACAACTTCACCCAGAACACCAAATTTTATGCCCGGTACGATCACGAAACCGAGGCGGCGCCGCAGCCCTACGGTCTGTGGTGGGGGGGCTCGACCGTGCCTTATCCGGGCGATGTGGCCGGCTCCAATCACTCCAATTCGCTGTCGCTGAGCTTGACCAATGTCCTCAGCCCGACGATGACGAATGAAATGACAGCGGCCTTTACCCGTCTAGTACTGCCCAACCAGATGACGAACCCGAGCGCCGTCTCGCGGAAGAGCTTGAATTATCCGTATACCGGTCTGTATCAGAGCGGCGAGGATCTTACACCTACCTTTACCGACTGGAGCAATGGCGGCACGATTATTACCGGCGGCGGCTTCGCGCCCACCATGTTCGCCAACAAGTGGACGAATACCTTTTCCGACAATTATTCCTGGGTGACAGGCAATCACCTGCTGAAGTTCGGCGTGTTTTTCGAGCATCTGACGAACGATCAGCCCACCGATGCCAACGATATGGGTCAGTTATCATTCGGGGAAAGTTGGGGCGCGGGGATCGCCAACTGGGACGGCAGCAACAGCGGCACGGACAACTATTTTGGCGATATGCTGATGGGTTTTCCATTCCAATTTGGCGACTCGACCGCAAACATAACCGGCCACATGCGCGAGAACGAGTTCGATTTTTATGGCCAAGACAGCTGGAAGATCCGCCCGAATTTTACCTTGGACTACGGCGTGCGCTTCTACCATGACGGCTGGATGTATGACGCCCAGGGTCGCCTAGGCGCGTTTGTTCCAGCTCTTTATGGCAAGCCCACGGCCGGAAATCCCTACCCCGGCATCGTCGACCATAACAACGATCCAAGTATTCCCATGTCGGTTTACAAGCAGCCGCTGTTCCAGGCCGCCCCCCATCTCGGCTGGGCTTGGGATTTGAGCGGCAAAGGGACGCGAGTGTTGCGGGGCGGCTTCGGCATGTATTACTACCGCGACCAAGGCAATGTTTTCTTCGGCGCGATCGGCAATCCACCAAATCAGTTGAATTATACGTTTCCCAACCCACTCTTACTTTCGTCCATCACGCCGGCCCAACAGGTTGCGATTCAGCCCGGCTTGACCGTGCTCGATCCACAGGATGGACATGTTCCGGTTACCTATTCATATAGTCTCACTCTTTCCCAACGCCTGCCGTATGCGACGGTAATGGAGATCTCCTACGTAGGCAACTCCAGCCACAACCAGGTCACTCCTGGCGGCGGAAACGGCGGGTTCGATACCAATGCCGTTCCGGAAGGAACATTCCTGCGAGCGGGATGTGCGCCGGCTGAGATCAACAACGACACCAAGTGCAACGAAAACGACAATCGGCCCTATAACGTTTTTGCCGGCATCACCAAGTTCTCCCATATCCTGGAGCAGAGCTACAACTCGTTGCAGGTAACAGCCTCGCGCCAGACCGGGAATCTGAACTATTCAGTTGCTTATACGTTCAGCAAGAACCTGGGCGAGGGCGGCTCACTGAACGGCGCCAACGGCGTTAATCCGTTCGACATCCGCGGTCGTAGCTACGGCGTTCTAAATTACGATCAAACCCATGTTCTCAGTGCGGCATACAATTACCTGCTGCCCAACTTCGGCACGCGTTTGTTTGGCGGCAACCGGATTGGCCATGGCGTGCTCAACGGATGGCAGTTCTCGGGTATTAGTCAATGGCGCAGCGGTTTCCCAATGCTGCTCCAGGCGGGCAGTGGGGGAGCCGGCATTGGCGACATCTTCGTCAGCGGGCAGTCGCTTAGTGGAGACATAATCAATGGCACGCCCGATGATCCCGTACGGCCGGTTTTGACATGTAACCCGACGGCCAATCTGGCGCCGCACCAGGTTTTTAACGCCAACTGCTTCCAGGCGCCTTCGCCCGGGCGCAACGGCGAGTACGAAATGCCGTATATCCACGGGCCCTGGTATAACAATACCGATCTTAGTCTGTTCAAGAACTTCCCCATTGGGAAAAACGAGAACCGCAGGCTGCAGTTGCGGTTCGAAACTTTCAATTTCGACAATCATCCTCTGTGGGGCTGGTCCAGCGGCGATCCCGGCCAATCGGTGACGTACCCCTTCACGTACGCTCCGGATAGCTACTCCATTGCGCAAGGCAAAGTCTGCAATCCGCCGGCTGACACAAAGGGTTGTGACCAGGTCAGCTGGGGCCAATCCGCAGATAATGCCGCGACCAGCGGACAAATGACTCAGAAGCTCGGGCATCGCATTGTTCAAATTGCGGTGAAGTTCTTCTTCTGATCACAAACTGCGGTGGATCGGCGCGCCGCCGGCGGATGCCGATCCATTGCGGATGGGATGGGCAATGGCGGTATAATCCGGCCGAGTTGTTGCGCTTTTTTCCTCTGACGCTGACTTTGGCGCTTGGGATGACGGCAGCCGTCCACGCCCAGCAATCCCCCGCTCTGGAGCATGCGCAGGCCGGGTTGCGGTTGCAGCAGTCGGGCGACTGCCATGGCGCCGTGGCCGAGTACCGTGAGTCCCTGGCCACCGCGCCCGAGCTGGCGCCCGTTTGGGTCGATCTGGGAGTTTGCCTCGCCCAGGGGGGCCAGTTTCAGCCGGCGATCGCTGCCTATCGCAAGGCATTGGCGCTCGCTCCCAGCGATGCGCCCGCGCGCTTCAACCTGGCGATGGCTGAGTACAAGACCGAACAGTGGCGAGCGGCGGCCGGGGATCTCGGCAAGTTCCGAGCCTTGCAGCCCGGCAATTTTCGCGCCGGCCTGCTGCAAGCCGATTGCTATTTGCGCCTGGGCGAAAACACTAAAGCGATCGAGACAGCCGCGCCGCTGGCGGGATCGCTGTCCGTCACCGAGGCTTCGCAGTTGCCGGCCGGCGCCAGTGCCGCGCTCGATTACGTGCTGGGCACCGCGTACATTCGCCACGGCGACTTGTCTGAAGGCGAGCGGCTGATCGACCACGTCATGCGCGGCGGCGATACGCCGCAAGTGCATCTGATGTTGGGCGAGGCGTATTTCGAGCGGCGCGATTTCGCCGGCGCCACTCGTGAGTTCCAGGCAGCTCTTAAGCTCGATCCCAAGCTCCCGGGCGCCAATCTGCGGCTCGGCATGGCGCGTTTGTTTGCCGGCGAAACCGATGCCGCCCTCGCCGCTTTCGAGGCCGAATACAAGCTCGATCCCAACAGCTTCGAAACCAACTTTTACCTTGGCTACATCGAAAGCCAGCGCAATGCCTTTAACGCCGCCGACAAGTACCTGCGCCGAGCCGAAGCGCTGCGCCCCGACGCCTACCAGCCCAACTTTCAGCTCGCCGTATTGGCCTACCAGCGCAATGACTTGGTTGAAGCCCGGCGCCGCTTGGAAAGAGCGGTCCACGAGCATCCCAACGCCACGGCGGCGCACGTGATGCTCGGCCAAATTTATTACCGGCTCAAAATGCCGGCCGAAGGCCGTCGCGAGGCCGAGCTAGTGCGAAAATTGAATGAGCAGAAGCAAGCGGCCACGACGCAAAGACTCAAGGATAATGCGACGCCGTTGCCTTCCACACCCGCGAGCCATCCCTGACGCGATGCGCTTTCCGAGCCAACCCGCGGCGTCCCAGGCTGCCACTGGCGCGGTCGAGCGTGGGCTCGGGCGCGCGGCGGCCTGGGCCCTGGCTTTGACCTTGCTCGCCCCGGCGCTGCGGGCTCAAAAGGCCTCGCCGGGCCGCCCAGAAACCGCCGCTCAGTACCTGGCCGGCGCCAATGCCGCGATGGCCAAGAATGACGCTCCGCGAGCCATCGCGATTTTCCAGCGAGGGTTGACCGCGCACCCCGGCTGGCGGGAAGGCTGGTGGGACCTCGGGTCGCTCTTCTACGAAGCCCACCAATACGATCCTGCCAGCTCCGCCTTTGCCCATTTGACGCAGCTTGATCCCAAGGCCGGCGCGGCCTGGGTCATGCTCGGGCTCTGCGACTTTGAAATGCGGAATTATGGGCTATCGCTCGAACATCTCGTCAAGGGTCGTGCCCTTGGTTTCCCGAAGAACCCGGAACTCTCGGATGCCGCCCGCTACCACCAGGCGCTGTTACTTATAGCGGCGGGTCACTTCGAGCCGGCTCACTTGCTTCTCGGCGGCTTCGCCGCCGAGAACCACCCCTCCGATTCGGTGAAAGTCGCTTTCGGCCTCGATGCGTTGCAAATGCCGCTTTTGCCCGATCAGGCGGAGGAGATCTTGAGCGACGATCAACTCGCCCTGGTACGGTCCCTGGGCGAAGCCGAGTGGCAAGCCTCCGCGCGAAGCAATGATGCTGCCGATACCGACTTTCAAGCCGTGGTCGCCAAATATCCGAGCGCGCGCTGGGTGCATTACGCCTATGGCATTTGGTTGGCCTCGATGGGACGCCTCGATCGGGCCGCCGCCATGTTCAATCGCGAAATCGCCCTAAATCCCACCAGCGTTATGGCGCGTTTGCAACTCGCCGGCATGGCGATGACGCAGGGCCATCCCGCGGACGGCATCCCCATGGCGCGCGAAGCGGTGGCCATGGCCCCCAAGCTTGGCGCCGCGCACTATCTTCTTGGACAGTGCCTGACCCTCTCCGGCGAACTGGCCGAGGGCACGAAGGAATTGGAAAAGGCCCGCGACCTTAGTCCCGAAAGCAGCGAAATTCGCTATGCGCTGGCGCAAGCCTATATCAAGGACCACCGCCGCGCCGATGCGCGCCGCGAGCAGCAGGCATTCTTGAAGCTGAAACCGATCGAGGATTCAATGCTGTACAAAGGCGTTTTGCCGAGCACGCTGTTTTTGCCGGCCAAGAAGAAATGATGGACCGAGGCACAACCATGAACCGCCAAACGCGAGAGCTTGTCGCGCCGAACCTTTCCTTAACCTTTGTGATTGTCGTGGCCCTCTGCCTGTTCGCTTCGCCCCGGCCCGCATTAGCGCAGCAGGTCGCCCGAACGACCATCACCACCACCGCCGGCGAGGTGCTCTATGACATGGTGGTTACGGACAAACATGGGCGCGTCATCAAGGATCTCCAGCCCAGTCAGATCGAGGTCCTCGACAATGGCGCGCCGCAAAAAATCAAGAGTTTTGCCCTGGTTTCGCAGTCCGTGCATCTGACCCCGGCCGATTTGGCCAGTATTGGCGCCGGATCGATCGCCCCCTCCACCCTGCCGGGGTTCAATATGGTGGCCATTATCTTCGACCACAACATGGATGCGAGTGGTACGACGCTGGCCCGCCAGGCGGCGGAAAGCTGGGTGAAGAAAGACATGGGGCCTCGCGACTACGCGGCCGTGTACCGCTTCGATCAGCTCTCGTACCCCATTCAAAGCTTTACCGCCGATAAAGGCGCCTTGCTCAAGGCCATCAACGTTGCCACCAACGGCAGCTCCCGCCAGTTTCGGGACATGACCCAATCGACGAATGAATTAGAGCATCAAGCGATTCAGTTGCAACAGCAGGCTCAAGCCGCCATGGGGCCCTCCGGTACCGGGCCGGGCACCACCGGGCCCTCCCCCAGCGCCACCGCAATGCTGGCCGAAGCCATCATGGCCCGCATGGTCGCCGATTCGGAGGCTTTCGCCGCTAGCTCCGAAACCACCGACGCCAGCCGCTCCACGTTGGACGATTTATTAGGCGTGGTGCACTCGCTGGGGCGGCTGCCCGGTCGCAAAGCGGTCGTGTATTTTACCGAGTACCTGCCGGTCAACGCCAACACCGACTTTCTTCTCAACCACGTGATAGAGGACTCCAATCGCGCCAACGTCAGCTTCTATGCCGTCGATACCGCGGGCCTCAACCTCAGCACCGAAAACGGCAGTATCGCCAGTGCCCTAAACAACGCCGCCGGGACCAGCCGCACCGAACAAAATATCGGCGCCGTGTCCATGTCGCAGGCCAATGAATCGGAAACCACGCAAAATGTCCAATACGACAGCAAGCGCATGATGAGCAACCTGGCTTCGAGCACCGGGGGCATCTTCGTCAGCAATACGAACGACCTGGACAGCCCGATGCGCAGGCTTGAAGCCGATATCGACGATCATTACGAAATCACCTGGACGCCTTCCAGCGGTTTCGACAATACGTTCCATACCGTCGAGATTCGCCTTGCTCGCCCCGATCTTCGCGTGCGCGCCCGCTCCGGTTATTTTGCCGCCACGCCGGGCTCCCCTGCCCCCGTCGAGACAGCGGCGCCGGCGGCGGCTTTCGAAGCCCCGCTCCTGGATTTGGCCAACGCCGCTGCCACCCCCGCCGCCGGCGGTTTCCCATTTCGGCAAGCGGCCTTGGTGTTCCCAGGCAATCCCGCCCTGCAGACCGTGGAAATCATGATGCAAGTGCCGCTCGACGATTTCACCACCACGCCCGCTGCCGGCGGCAAGGTCGCGGAGCATTTCAGCGTTTTGGCCCTGGTTAAAAACGCGCAGGGTCAGGAGGTTGGAAAATTCAGCCAGGATTTGCCGCTCACCGTCCCGGCTTCCGCCCGCCAGCAAAACTTCTTGTTCGAGCGCACGCTGCGCCTCGCGCCCGGCCAGTACCGGCTGGAAGAGGTGGTCTATGAGCCGGGCACGAAGAAATCGGCGGTGAAACAGACGCCACTGACAATATCCGCGCCGGCGGCCGCCGATGGCTTGCGCATGAGCAGCGTGGCCATCGTCGCGAATGTAACTAAGTTGGATAAAGCGGCGACGGCCGGCGATAATCCGCTGCATTATCGCAACTTGCGCATACTGCCCAATTTGGGCGAAGAACTGGTCAAATCAGGGAATGCAAAGCTAGGTTTTTACTTTATCGTTTATCCACCGAAGGGCGCGTCGCCAAAATTGACCATGACCTTCGCACAAGGCGGACAAACACTTGCACAGATACCGGTGCCGCTGCCTCCCGCGGACGCCTCCGGACGCATCGTGCTGAGTCCTGCGTTTCCTTTAGCGAGCTTCCCGCCCGGCGACTACACGCTTACAGTACAGGCCGCGGTGGGCAGCCAAACCGCCACCCAAACCGCCACTTTCACCGTTGCCGGACAGTAACCGCACGGAGGAAATATGGCACGAGCGCGACATCGCGGGCCAGGCTGGGTTTGCGGGCTGGGCGCGGCGCTTGTCGGCGCCGTGCTGCCGCTCCGTGCTTGGCAAACGCAGCCGGCCAAAGTGCCCACCATCACCACGACGGCGGGCGAGGTGCTCTTCGATATGGTGGTCGCCGGCCGCCACAATCGGCTGGTGAAGAATCTGCGGCCGAGCGACGTCGAGATTCTCGACAATGGGGTTCCGCAGCAGCTTATCAGTTTTCGCCTCATCTCCCACGGCGCGCCAGTGCATCTTGCCGCCGGCAAGGCGCTTGGCGGCAAGGAAGCCGGCTTTCTTTCGCTCGCACCATCGGTCGCGGCCGTCCAAGATGTCAACCTGGTCGCACTTGTCTTCGGTAGCATGGATATGGCGGGCGCCGCCGAAGCGCGCCGCGGCGCCATCAGCTTCATAACCAGCGATCTCGGTCCCGACGATTACGTGGCCGTTTACCGCGTGGGGGTGGGCGCCTTCCTCATGCAAGACTTCACCGTCGATCGGGCGGCGCTCGTCCGCGCCGTCAATCAAGCCACGCGACCGTTTGCACGGCGCTTTCCCGCCATCATGCCCGGCAATCTCGGTGCCGCTTCCGTGCCGCCCTCATCGGCCGCGGGCAACGGGACCGGGGGGAGCGATCGCGCCGGTAGCGCGTTGGCCGCGCTGAGCACCGCGCAAGGCGAATTCGAGAATCGCTCAGATACCACGGCCGCGGCGCGAATTACACTGGAGCCATTGCTGACGATGGTGCACAATCTCGACCGCTTTCCGGGGCGAAAGACGGTCCTGTTCTTTAACCAGTGGCTGCCGGTCGATTTAGCCACGATTCACGTGCTGAAAGCCGCGATCGCCGACTCGAATCGCGGCAAGGTCGCGTTTTACACCATCGATCCCGAACTCGCGCAAACGACCGAAAACGGCGAAATGGCATCCCGGCTGCAAAACGCCGCGGGAATTAGCCAGCAAGAAGCGAGGTCCGACGCATTCGGCGCTGCTGTGACCACCACCCAAGCGAACCTATCGGATATTACCGAAGGGATCCAATACACCAGCCGCGGGCGCATGGAGGATCTAGCCGACTCGACGGGCGGCCGATTTATCAGCAACACCAACGACCTCGGTCCCCAATTGCGCGAAGTGGCCGACGAGATGGACGCTCATTACGAGGTATCCTGGCGGCCAAGCAGCGGATGGGACGGGAAATATCACGCCATCCAAGTCAAGCTGCGGCGGCGGGGACTCGCCGTGCGCGCTCGACCCGGTTATGAAGCATCGCCCGTCACCGCACGCGCCGCCGCCTTGAATCAGCCCGTGCCCGCCTACGAGGCTCCGGTTTTAGCCCTATTCGATCGGCAGCCGCCGCCCGCCGCCCTGCCCTTGCGGCAGGCCGGTTTCATTTTCCCTGCGGATCCGCACGATCAGAAAGTCGAAGTCCTGCTTTCCGTGCCGATTGCCGATTTGGCCTGCGAGCGCCAGGCGGCCGGGGGTGAAACTTGCCCCTTCGTCGTGCTCGCCTTGATTAAGGATCGGCAAGGCGCCATCGCCGGCAAATGGAGTCAGAACATCGCCCTGAATCTTCCGGCGGGTCGCCAGCCGCGCGCGTTCCTATTCGAGCGCACCGCCGCGCTTCCGCCCGGCATATACCATTTGCAGGGCGCCGTCTATCAAGCCAAGGCGCGTAAAGGCGCCGTGCGCAAGACGTTGCTATACGTGCCGCCTGGCTCGGGCTTGCGCCTCAGCAGCATCGTCGTCTTGGCCGGCAACATACCTCTCGACGCGAACCTGCCCGAGCGGATGACCGGCGATCCCAATCCGCTCCACTATGCCGGCCTGCGTCTGATTCCGGCACTGGGGCAGCCGCTGCCAACTGGCGAACGCAAGATCACGCTCTTTTTCATCGTTTACCCGCCGCCGGGCAACTCCGCGGCAATGACGATTGTGTTTTCGCGCGGAGGGATCGCCGTGGCGCGCGCCAGCGAGCCGTTGCCGCCGCCGGACGCGAATGGGCAGATCATCATGACTCCGGCCTTCGATTTCAAGGACATTCCGTCCGGCGACTACCAAGTAGACGTGCGGGTGTCGGCGGGCGGTAGGACCGTCACCCAAGCCGGCCACTTCGTGCTCGCTCGTTAACCCTGCCACCGCCAGGCCCGACTGCCGGCGCGCATCAGCGCAGTGCCGCGATATCGCCGGCCAGCACGCCGCGAACGATCTCCGGCGGCGGCGCCCAGCCGGGGACGGCGCGGGTGGCAAGAATGGGATGGGGCGGGCCGGCGCCGCCGATGACCGGGGTCGGCAGGCCGATCACGATCCGCGCCACGCGCGTCTGGCGGAGGGCGAACGAGCACATCCAGCAGGGCTCGGCCGTCGTGTAGAGCGTGCAAGCGGAAAGATCGAGGCCGCCCACGGCGCGGCAGGCAGCACGTAGGGCGAGCAACTCGGCGTGGGCGGTGACATCAAGCTCGGCGCGCACCGCCTCGATTCCCTCGGCCAGCACGCGGCTGCCTTTCACGACCACCGAGCCGACCGGCGTATCGCCGGCGGCGCGCGCGCGGCGGGCCAATTCGATGGCGCGCCGCATGTACGTCTCGTCTTCGCGTTGTTGCGGGCTCATCGTGCCTGCCAGCGGCTCCGGAGGCCGCCGCCAACGTCGCCGGGCGCCGGGCATGCAAGCCGGCGGGCCGCCGCCTCGGCACGGCTCCAGGCTACGCCCTGGCCGGGCATCCAGGTACATGAAAATGCACGCTTGTGGCTTCTCTCCGGGCTTTAGCCGGTGTCGCCCGCGCGGGCCGGTGCGGTATGCTTAACTACCCGCGCGGGTCGGCCCCGGCGCGTCTGCCCATCCGCATGCGTTTCGGTTTCAACCCCGAAAAAGTCCTTGCCAACGCCGAGAAATTCGTGCAGCAAGGCAAGTTTGCACAGGCCATCGACCTGTACGAAAAGGTTCTGCCGCACCAGCCCAGCAACCTTAATCTGCGCAATAACTTAGGCGATCTTTACGCGCGGCAAGAGCGCAATGCCGATGCCGTGCGCATGTTTCTCGAGGTAGCCGAGCAACTCGAGCAGCAGGGCATTACGCCGCGCGTGGCCGCGGTGCTGAAGAAGATCCTGCGTCTGGACCCTAAGACTCCGGGCGTGCAGCAAAGGCTGGCGCAGTGCCTGGTGGCGCAAGGCATTCACGGCGAGGCGCGAGCCCTGTTGTTGGGCTTGGCCGAGCGCGCCGAACAAGCCGGCGATTGGCGGCAAGCGGTGACGGCGCTGGGCCAGATCGCCAGCCTCGATCCCGACCAGCCGCGCTTGCGGGTACGCTTGGCGCGAGCCCGCTTGCGCGCCGGCGATCCGGCACAGGCGCAAAGCGAACTGCTCAATGCCGCCAAGCTGATGCTGGAGGCCAAGGACTGGGAAGGCGTGGAAGCGGCGCTGCGCGAGCTCGAGTCGCTCGACACGACCTCGGCGGCTTACCATCTCCTCCGCGCGCGCAGCCTGCTGGCGCAAGGGAAACCGGAAGAAGCCTTGGCGGCGCTGCCCGCCACCGACCAGATCAAGGCCCTCGGCGCGGAAGGCAGCGGCCTCTGGCGCGTCGCCTGCGAGTGCCAGGATTACGGCCGCGCGATCGAACTGGCGCGCGCCGCCCTGCGGGCCGGCAACGCCATCGCCGCGCAGGTGGGGCAATGGTTCATCGAGCATAAGCAGTTCGACGACGTCATGTCGTGGATCCGCTCCGATCCGGAATTATTCCGCCGTGGCGATCTGGAGCCAATCTGGCTGGAACTGCTGCAAGGCATCAACACCGTCAATCCCGACTACGTGCCCGCTCTCGAAACCTGGGCCGAACTGGTCAAAGAGGATCGGCGCAGCCGCCGCTACGTGCGGCTGCGGCTGGCCCCCGCCTATGAAAGTGCCGGGGAAATAGAAAAAGCCGCCGGCTGCTATCGCGACTTGCTGGACGAAGATCCCGGCAATCCGGACTTTGCTCGCGAGCTGCATCGCCTGCACGTCGAACTGGGCGTCGCCGCGCCCGACTCCGAACCGCTTGCCGCGCCCTTGCCACAGTCCCTAACCGAGTCAGCGGATGCGTCGGAAGCGGTCGGCAAGCCGGAGGCGCCTGCCGGCGGGTCCGCCGTTGCCGAATTCACCATTGCGCCGGTCGCGGCCGAAGCGGAGGATCCCGCCATAAGCCCCGCCGCCGTAAGCCCCGCCGCGCCCGCGCGTCCACGTTCGGTCGAGCTTGACCTTTCGAGCGAATGGAGCGAGGCGGCCGAGAGCCAAGCCGACAGCGACTTGGAGGCGCGCCTGAGCGAGATCTCGTTCTATCTCGCCAACGGCATGCTGGACGAGGCCGATCGCGCCTTGGCCAAGCAGAGCCATCTGCATCCCCGCGAGCCGCGCTTGAGCGCGCTGAGCAAGGAGTTGCAGCAGAAGCGCGCCGCCCTTATCGCGCCGCGCGCGGCAGCGGCCGCCGCGACGAGCGCGGCCGAGAGCCCGGCAGCCAGCCCTGCGATGCCGGCGAACTTGGAGATTCCGTCGCCGCCCGCTCCGGTGGCCGTATCGCCGCCGCCGCCGGCGCCCGCCCCGCGTCCGGCGGCGAGCGGACTTCTCGACGATATATTTCAAGAGTTCCGCACCGCCGTCGAACAGACCGAGACCGAGGACAACAGCGATCCCGAGGCACGCTATAACCTGGGGGTCGCGTACAAGGAAATGGGGCTGGGTGAAGAGGCCATTGCCGAATTGCAGAAGGCTTTCGCCGGGTGGCAAGCGCGGAAAGGCCCGGCGGACCGCATGCTCAGCTGCGGCGCCATGATCGCCATGTGCTTTCAGGAATCGAATATGCCCGAACTGGCGCTGCAATGGTACGAGACGACGCTGGCGCACGCTGGGCTCTCTCCGCGCGCGGCGTTGGGGCCGCGCTTTGAAGCCGCCAAGCTGCTCGAGCAACTAGGCCGCCAGGATCAGGCGCTCGCCTACTATCGGCAGGTGTACGCCGAGGACGTGGATTATCAAGATGTCGCCGAGTGTGTCCGCCGGTTGGGCAAATAGCCGAGCCGGCCGCTGGCAGGAGCGTTGCGGCCGAGCGGCGCTGATCGTGCTGATGCTCGAGCTTGGGCTGCTGCTGCTGGTCGTACCCTGGACCGGCGTCTGGCGCGGCAACTATTTCGTGCTGCATTCGGCGACGCTGGCCGCCTGGGCGCTCAGCCCCTTTTGCCAAGGCGCGGTCAGCGGCCTCGGCCTGGTAAACCTGTGGATGGGCACCGGCGAGATCGCGCATTTTCGCGAGCGCGTCTGACTCCCGGAGCGGCCAGCGTGCTGCTTTACTACATCACCGACAGCCAGGGTCAGGCGCGCCGCGCCGACGAGCTGAGCGAGCGGGTGGTGGCCGCGGCGCGCGGCGGCGTGGACTGGATCCAACTCCGCGAAAAAGATCTCTCGGCGCGCCAGCTCTTCGAATTGGCAACCGCACTCAAGCAGCGGCTGGCACGGACGCCTGGCCAGCGCGCCCGCTTGCTGATTAACGATCGCCTGGATATTGCCTTGGCCGCGAAGCTGGATGGCGTGCACTTGCCCGGAGCCGGCTTGGCGCCGGCCGACATTACTTCCCGGCGCGACCTCGTGCCACCCGAATTTATGCTGGTGGTTAGCTGCCATAGTCCCGCCGAAGTCGTCGCGGCCGCGCGCGCCGGCGCCCAAGCCACGGTGCTCGGGCCGATCTTTTCGACGCCATCGAAGGCCGGTCAGGGCGAGCCGCTGGGCCCTGCGGTTTTGCGCGTGGCGCGCCAAGTCTCGATTCCGGTGCTGGCGCTGGGCGGAATTACGCCGAGCAATGCCGCCGACTGTCTGGCCGCCGGCGCCGCCGGATTGGCCGGCATCCGCCTGTTTCAAGAAGCGGAGCCGGCCGGCGTTTGTGCCGCGCTGCGGCGACTGACGGCATCTCCGGCTCGGGGCTAGACTGAAGCCGGGAGGGCTTCATGACACCCGAGCAAGCTTCCGGCGCGGTGCAGTTCATCGCCGATCAGCAGGGCCAATTTGCCAATGAGATGCTGCGGATGCAGAATCGGCTCGAGCAATCCGATACCTTGCTCAAGCGCGTCGAGGACCGCTTGCGGCAGGCCGGCGAAGGATGGCAGCAAGCCGCCGGCGATTTGAAGCGCATGGAGGCGATACTGCGGGAACTGCAAGAGGGGCAAGCCCGCACACATCAGGAATTGGCCACTCTCCGTGCCGCCGTGGTCAAACCCGCTCGCTAGGCGGAGGTCAATTCCGAGGGGTGTTGCGCTCGGCGAGCAGCCAGGCGCCCAGCAGAGCCACGGGCAGGAAAATCAGCGGCAACAGCGCCTGCCGCAGGCTGTCGGGCGGATCGAGGCCCGGCGGCATGCCGGGCATGGCTTGGCGGCTGGCATAGCTGAGCAGCGCGGCCAGGCCATAATACACAGTCACCACGCCGGGAAGCAGCAGGATGTATCCCAAGGCGGTACGGGCCGCGGGAACGCGACGCTGCGCCCAAAAGCAACCGAGCACCGCCGCCGGCGCCAAATAGGTCGCACTGCCGCCCAGGCTCAACAGGGTGGCGCCCAGCAGCAAGAACATTCCCGCCAGCGGCTGCCGCTCGAGGATGAGCGCGCCCGTGACCGCCACCAGCGCCAGTATCGGCACGATCAACTGGTGAAAGACGGTTGCCGGAACGCCCAGATGAACGGCGAAGGGATCGTAAGTGGCGATGAACTCCGAATCGACGACGCTGAGAATCGCCCCTAGGACAGCCGCAAACAAGGTAAGCCGGAGCACCCAGCCGCGGCGCGCGGAAGCGGCGGGTGGCGGGACGCCAGGCGAAGCGAAGTCGACCGATTGGGCCACGGGCCGCGCGAGCGGGCTAGGCGAAGCTCTTGATGGCTTCCGCCTCGGAAGGGTATACGTCGAACACAGTCAACAACTTGGTGATCAGCAACAACTCATGAAAGCGCTTCGTGATGTTGGACAAGCGAATCTTGGCGCCTTGCGCGTGCGCGGTGCTGTGCAGACCGACCAGGGCGCCCAGGCCGCTGCTGTCGATGAAATCCACCTGGGCCAAGTTCAATACGATCTTCTTGCTGCCGTTGGCGAGCAGTTCCTTGACTTGTTCGCGCAGGATGTTGGTTTCCTCTCCCAGCACGATCCGCCCCACGGCTTCGACTACGGTCACGCCACCGTCGCTGCGTTTGGTTAATTTCAGTGCCACGCTCGATCTCCTTGTCGCGGCCCCGGCTGAAGCCGTCCCGCATTGAGAAAACGCGATTGTATGTAATCCGCCTTCGCATTGCAACCGCGCCGCTTCAGCCGCTGTCGCGAGCGGCCGGGACCGGCGCCGGCTCGGGAACGCCGATGCGCGCTTGGGCGGCGAGCCAAACCAGCCAGGCCGCCGCCACGGCCAATAGAACGATGCCGGCGGCGTGGTAACGCGCCGCGCCGGCGCCGAGGTAGTCGAGGCCGGCCGGCACTAAACCGACCAGCAGGCCGGCCGAGACATAGGCGAGGGGATTGTCGCGCAAAAAGTAGCCAATGAAGAGGCCGACTAGAGCCCATTCGGCGGCGGTCAGCGCCAGCCCCAAGCCGAGTTGCGCCGTGGTGTGTACCGGAGGCAGAGTGCCCAGGCATAACACCGCCAGGGCCACGAACAGCCAGGGCCGCCAGCGGCGGTCGCGCCAGCCCAAGACGAAAGCGGGAACGATGATGCCGAGCAGGGCCGCCGCCCAGAGCGACTGGAAGGGGGCGAGAACCAGGGTCGAGAGCCCCGGCACGGCCACATCCAAGCCATGGACGGAGGCCAGGACGATGGTGCCGAAGCGATGGCAGACGGCATTGAGGAGCAACTCGCAGCGCTGCCAGCCGGCGCTCCACAACAGGGCAAGGATGCCGGCGAGCAGGGCGTCGCGGGCCCACAGCCGGCGGGCGGCGGGCTGGGCCAGCGCCAGGGCGCGCGGCGCCGTCAGCTGCGCCGCGGGGAAGAGCACGACGGTTGCCAAGAAGCCGCCGAGAAAGGCGAAGATCAATTGCACGGCCAAGGCGACCTGCCACAAATTCCAGGGCGTGTCGGTGCTGTATTGGGCGGCCGCCGCGGGCAGGCGGTTGGCCACGGCCACGGCGATGGCCAGTCCGCCGGCGACGGCCCAGAGCAAAATTGGCCGCCAGCGCGCTCCACGCTCGCGCACAAAGCGAAACAGGAACCACAGCACGAGCACGGTGAGGCCGGCATACAATAGCGTCGGCGCCAGCCGCAGCAACACGCCCGGCAAGGTAGTTCTTTCGTAAGCGCGAACGCTTGCCTCCGGGACGTGAAGCGAGGGCGCAAAGCCGCCGAACTCGTCGCCAATCATGCGGGCGGCGATGCGGAAGCGAATGCCGCCGCCGGGGAAGGCGATGTTGCGCGGCGAGCCGGGCGGATCTTCCCAAATGAAGTTGCTGTCCACGCGATGCGGCTGTTCCTGCTGCGTGGCGCTCTGGAGGCGCATGCGGCCCACGTCTATGCCCACCTGGCGCAAATAGCGAGCGGCGGCGGCCTGAGCGGCGGCGAGGGAGGGGGAGGCGCCGGCGGCCTGGTCGGGGACTTGGCGCGAGTAACCGAAAATGGCGCGGCCGTCGGGCCGCACGGCAACCTCGAACTCCTCCTGCTGCAAGGGTCGGAAAAAGCGCACCCGCCAGAACAGGCCGGCGAGGACTTGCGAGTATTCGCGCACGACTGCCGCCCGTCCGGCGTGCACGAAGATGAAGTGCGCGGCAGGTCCCGACTGCGCCGAATCCACGGTGGCCACCGTGCGGTAGCCGGCGGTCGAGATGCCCTGGGCCGCCAGGTAGGCGCGCGCCGCCGCCGTGGCTTGCGCCGGCGTGCTGGTAAAGCGCAGCCCGCTCCGCCAGGAGGCTAGGGGCTTGAGGTAGGCC